>JAYUVX010000332.1:0-33756 GCA_043753855.1 Myxococcales bacterium
CACCGGGCCATCGGGGATCTGCTTCAGGCACTGGTGCAGGATGCGGATGCACTGCTTGAGCTCCTCGATCCGCACGAGGTAGCGGTCGAGGCAGTCGCCCGTGGTGCCGACCGGAACGTCGAACTCGAGCTCGGGATAGACCGAATACGGGTAGTCCTTGCGGACGTCGTAGTCGACGCCGCACGCCCGCGCGATCGGACCGACGCAGCCGGTGGCGATCGCCTCATCCTTGGTCATCGCACCGATGCCCGCCATGCGATCGCGGAAGATCTTGTTGTTGTTGAGCAGGCCCTCGACTTCGACCATCACCTTCTCGGTCATCCCGAGCGTGTGGGTCAGCCGCTCGCCGAAGCCCTCGGGCAGGTCCTTGTTGACGCCGCCGACGCGCACGTAGCTATGCGTGAGCCGCGCCCCGGAGACTGTCTCGAGCAGCTCGTACAGCCACTCGCGTGCCTTGAGAAAGAACAGGAACGGGCCGAACGCGCCGAGCTCCATCGCCGATGCACCGACGCAGGTCAGGTGGTCGGTCATCCGCGAGACCTCGCTGACGATCACGCGGATGTACTCCGCGCGCTTGGGGATCGACGACGTCAGCCCCATCAGCTTCTCGACGGCCATCGCCCAGCCGCAGTTGTTGATCATCGGCGACACGTAGTTCAGCCGATCCGTGTACGGGAAGATCTGCGTGTACGTGGCGTGCTCGCTCTCCTTCTCGAAGCAGCGATGCAGGTAGCCGGGCTGGACGTCGGACTTGACGACCGTCTCGCCATCGACGGTGAGGACGATCCGCACCGTGCCGTGCATCGCGGGATGCGATGGGCCCATGTTGACCGTCATCAGATCCGGCGGGAGCTCGTGCTCGGTGTCCGACAGATCCTGGACGTCTTGCCGGCCGAGGACGAGCTGCTTCAGCGAGTGTGCGTCGGTGGCCATTACTTGTGCCCTTGCTCGACCTTGATCGGATTCATCGGGAGATCGTCGCGGCGCACCAGCGGCTGGCGCTTTTCCTTCGGGTAGTCCTTGCGGAGCGGGTGCCCGACGAACTCCTCGTACATATAGATCCGGCGCAGGTCGGGATGACCGTCGAAGCGGATGCCGTACATGTCGAACGTCTCGCGTTCCTGCCAGTTGAACGCCGGCCACAACGCCGCGAGCGACGCGACGCGCGGATCGGCCTCGGGCAGCTCGATCTCGAGCCGGAGCCGGTGGCGATGCGTGCTCGACCGCAGCTGATACACCACCGTGAACCGCGGCTTGTCCTCGGTCCACGCCGAGCTCGGCGGCTGGTGGAGCGGCTTCCAGTCGAGCCAGTCGATGCAGGTGCAGAACACCGGCGCATCGAACGCCATCGCCGGATCGGTCAGCAGCCAGGTCGCGACCGCGTGCAGCTGATCGCGCTTGATCCATGCGATCTCGTCGCCGTGGGAGGAGGCGGTGCGATCGACCGCGGAACCGTGCGCGGTCTTGAGGGCATCGAGAACTTTTTGCGACATCGTGGGCTCAACCCTCGTCCTGGATCTTCGCGGCGATGACCTGCTCGCGCTTGTCGCGCAGCTGACTGTGGCCACGACCGGTCTGGATCCGATCCATCAGCAGGATCAGTGCGTCGAGCACCTGCTCGGGACGCGGCGGGCAGCCCGGGATGTAGACGTCGACCGGGATCACCTGATCGACGCCGGGCATCGTGGAGTAGTTCTGGTAGAAGCCGCCGGTCGAGGCGCAGACGCCAAACGCGATCACCCACTTGGGCTCCGCCATCTGATCGAACACGCGCTTGACCGCCGGGCCCTGCTTCTCGGTGACCGTGCCGACGACCATCAGCAGATCGCTCTGCCGCGGCGAGAACCGCGGAAACTCGGCGCCGAATCGCGCGAGGTCGTACTTCGGACCGGCGACCGACATGAACTCCATGCCGCAGCACGCGGTGACGAACGGGTAGCTGAACAAGCTGAACTTGCGTCCCCAGTTGGTGACCTTGTCGAGCGTCGACTGCTTGGCCCACTTGGCCGCATCTTCGAGGCGCGTGGTGGTGATCTCTACTCCCATCCGATCGCCTTCTTTCTCCAGACGTAGGCGAGCGCCACGACGAGGATCGCGACGAACACCAGCATCTCGGCGAAGCCGAACACGCTGACGATCGGGCCGTTGGGACCCATCGTGCGCGAAAGCTGATTATACAGAACCGCCCACGGGTACATGAACGCGGCTTCGATATCGAACACCAGGAACAGGATCGCGACCTGGTAGAACTTCACGGAGTAGCGTCCGCGCGGCGTACCGATCGGTTCGGAGCCGCACTCGAACGGCTTCAGCTTGTCCGGGTTGGTGGCCCTGGGACCGATGAACACGGCAAGCGCCGTGAACAGGCCGCAGAAGCCGAGGGCAAATGCGATCGCCAGCCCCGCTGGCATGTATGCCTGTAGCTGCAAAGCAAACGCAGTATATGGCGGAGACCACAGCGGTCAACGCGCAGGCGCGCGATTTTCAGAGGGTGATCGCGCTCTTAGGTCCGCGTGACCTGCGACAAACCGCCGCCGTTGGATGCCCGATCGCGGGCTAGAGATTCGCCTGCGCGTTGCGCAGTGCTTCTTCGAGCGCGGCGATCATAGCCTCGTTCGAATCGACCAGATAGATCGTCTCGGGGCACGGCCGGCGGTGCGCCCGGATCTCCTCGACGATCGCCCGAGCGGCCTCGTCGACCGGTACCTCGCCGAGGTCGGTGCCGATACCGGGGATCGCGATCACCTTGAAGTTGTTGCGGTCGCTCGCGATCAGCGCGGCGCGCGCAGCCCGGCGCACGTTCTCGGCGCCGATCTTCATCCCCGGCTCTTCCATGGTCGGAACGTGGATGACGTTCTTCGCCGGGAGCTGACCCGCGGTGGTGACGAGCGCAGCACCGACGGCGATCGGCGCAGCCGCCATCGCTGCCTGCTGGATCACGTCACCACCCTGCCGGCGGAGTGCGCCACCGATCCCGCCGCCCATGATGCCGAGGGAGTTCGCCGGATTGACGATGGCGTCGACCGGCAACGTCCAGATATCTGCTTTCGCTACGTGAACCTGCATCCGCGCGAGCCATAGCACCAGGGTCCGACGCTGCGCAACGGTGAACTAAGCGCAGGCCTTCTCGAGCTCGGCCTCGACCTTGTCCTCGGCCCACTTCTTCGCCACCGCCAGCTCCTTCACGATCAGCTGCTTGGCGTTATCGAGCATCTTGCGCTCGCCGAACGACAGGACCTTGGAGGACTTCAACCGGTAGAGATCGCGATAGACCTCGGCGACGTCGAACAGCGAGCCGGTCTTGATCTTCTCCATGAACCCGCGATAGCGCCGGTTCCAGGTCTGCTTGTCGATGTGGACGTCCTTCTCGCGAAGGATATCAAACACTTCATCGATCTCCGAGGAGGTCGCCACGTGGCGGAGACCGACCTGGTCGGCCTTGTCCTTGGGCACCAGGATCTGCATGCCGGTCGCGAGGACCTTCAGCACGTAGAAGGAGCAAACCGACGTGTTGATCTCCTTCTTCTCGATTCCGATGACCTCGGCTACTCCATGGGCTGGGTAGACGGCCTTCTCACCGATCTTGAAGTCGTTCATGTCGTTGGTTTCTCCTCGAACAGGCTAATCGTTACGGCCAGGCTGGAAAGCAATGTGAGTGCCGTCGTGATTACGCGGCATTACATGGCGAGACCTTCGCGAGGCGTGTCAGCTTGTCACAGTAAAGGAAGCCGGGCGACCCGGATTCCGTAACGCGGGGCGCAGTATATCAGCCCAGAGGTGGATCGCGCAGCCAAAACTCGCCTCGGGGGGGCACGTAGTCGCCACCCAGTTGGGATTTCGGGGACTTGGATGAACGAGAAAATGTGCCTCCGGAGCAGGTCTGGTACCCTTTTCGCGGCGTGAGGGGTTCGATCGGACAGCTGCTCATCCAGCAGGGCGTCATCGCGGCCACCGAGCTATCGGATGCCCTCGCTCGACAGAGCGGCCGGCATCCGGTCGCCTCGCTGCTGTACTCGCTGGGCTACGCGAGCGAGCGGCAGCTGACCACGGCGCTATCCGACCAGACCGGGTGGTCGGGGATCGTGCTCGACGAGTCCACGATCCGGCTCGAGGTGCTCGAGTACGTGTCGCTCGATTGGGCCCGGATCTTCTCGGCGCTGGTGGTCTACGAGGATGATACGACGCTGATCGTCGCCGCGGCGCGGCCCGAGGATGCGATCGTCCCGGCGCGCGAGCTCGGCGCGAGTCGCGGCAAGAGCGTGGAGCTGCGGATCGCGCTCGATATCACGCTCGCCCGAACGATCCGCGTCGCGTTCAAACGCTGGAAGCTGGGCGACCTGTTCCTCGTCGGTCCCGAGTCGAGCCGTACCAACAGTCACGTCGCGCAGGTCCATCCCGATGGCGGTGATCAGGACGAGCATCGTCGCGCCCAGCGCGCGCTCGCCGAGGAGGCTACACGCAACATCGAGAGGTCCGAGGATCTCCCGTCGGAGGAGATCTCGATCGCGGGCGCGACGTTGACTGGCGACTGGCACGTCAACACGATCACCAGCACGACCACTGGCGATGCCAACGATGCCTTCCTCGACGACAAGACACAGATCCTCGTGGCCGAGCTCGATCGCGCTGACCTGGCCGACACGCACACCGGTCGCACGCGTGCGCTGATCGTCGATCCCGATCCGCCGGGGCGGATCCACCTCGTCGCGGAGCTCGAGCGGCTCGGCTACGAGTGCCAGGCAGTCGCATCGGGCGCGCACGCGCTGGATCTGCTGTCGTCTCTCTACTTCGATCTGGTGTTCGCCGACATCGCGACGCCCGAGCTCGACGGGCTGCGGATGTGCCGCGCGATCAAGCGCAGCAAGCGGCTCGCGCGCTGCCGCGTGATCGTGACGACCTCGGTCGTCGATTCCGGACAGGTCTCCGATGCGGTGCTCCAGCAGCACGGCGCCGATGGCTACCTGGAGAAGCCGCTCGACAATCGCCGGCTCCATCGCCTGCTCCGCGAGCTCTCCACCGAGGAGAAGTGCGATCACGAGGCGCTGCTTGCCGATGCGCTCGCCCGCTATCACGACGGCGACCTCGAGGGCGCGATCGGCCGGCTGCGCGGTGCGCTGGTTGGCGATCCATCGAGTCCGAAGCTCCACTTCATGCTCGCGAACATGCTGCAGCGAGCGTCGCGATGGGATCAGGCGATCGACGAGTACGAGGCCGTCGTCGACCTCCAGCCCGCATACTTCCCGGCGTTGACCCGGCTCGCGTACCTCTACTTCCGCCAGGGCCTGCACGCGCGCGCGGTCGAGACCTGGCGCCGCGCGCTGCCGGTGTGCGAGGACCCCGCGCTGCGCCGGAACATCGAGCTGTTCATGCGCAAGCTCGTGGCCGACATGTCGAAGCAGGACGCCGCGTCAGGCTAGCGTGCCGGGATTCATGATCCGATCCGGATCGATCGCCGCACGCAGCGCATCGAGATAGACATCGAGCTTCACCGGGCGCTTGCCGATCAGCCAGCCGCCCGCGGCGGCGGCGGCGACCTCGGAGGTGGGGATCAGGTGATCGGGCCCGTCGATGGTGAAGAACACCACGGCACCATCGGCATCGAACCGCGAGATGTGCGCGCGTGCGTTGCCGCCGTGCGCAGCGACGTACTCGGTGACCGCGTGATAGACCGGGCCGAGCTTGGATGGCGTGGCCATCACCTGCAGCGACGGCGACTGTCCCGGTGACGGCTCGCCGGCGTGGATGCGCCGCCACCACAGCTCGGCGAGCCCGATGTCACCGAGCTCGCCGCCCTCGGCATCGACCGCGCTGGTGATCAGATCGCGATCGCACGCCGCGAGATCGGTGGGGCCCGCGGTGCCGGCGCACAGCAACGCGTGCCCGGGTGGGAGCGAGAAGCCGTCGAAGTGCTCGGCCGCTTCGCGAGCGTCGTAGATCCGCAGGCCCGACGGCGCGGCTTCCTCGCGGAGCGAGAGCAGCACGGCGGACACCGCCGCATCGATCGATGGCAGGATGTACGCGGCGAGCAGCCGGGCCTCGGGCTTGAGGTGGATCCGCAGAACCGCCGAGGTGATGAAGCCGATCGTGCCCTCACTACCGCACAGTACACGCGCGAGATCGGGACCGGTGGCGCGGCGCGGAGCGACCCGGGTGTGAACGGTGCGGCCATCGGCGAGCACGGCAGAGACGCCAACCACCGCCTCCTCGAAGAAGCCATGCCGCGCACTGGACTTGCCCGGCGTCCGCACCGCGATCAGGCCGCCGAGCGACGACGTCAGCACCACCGGCGGGTAATCGCCGATCGACAGGTTGCGCGGCGACAGGATCCGCTCGAGCTCGAGACCCGTCAGGCCGGCCTCGGCGTGGATCAGCAGCGAGGTCTCGTCGAGCTGCAGGACCTGATCGAGGCGGCGCGTCGAGATGAACACGCGCGGGCGATCACCGGGCGCGCGCTGTGGGCGGCCACCGGCACCGACCGGATGCACCGCGGCTTTGTGGGTTCCGGCGCGGCGGATCAGCTCGGCGACCTCGGCCGTGGAGCCCGGAGACACGCGCCAGTTGCCGGCGTCGAGCTCCTCGACGTGCTCGTTGCCGACCGCTGCGATCAGGTCGCGGGCGAGGCTCGGCGTGGTGGCGCTCATCGGGCCGGCTCCTTGAGCCCCATCTTGCCCGGGTTGAAGATGCCATCGGGATCGAGGCTCGCCTTGGCGGCCTCGAAGATCGCCATCGCCTCGCGATGCTCCCCGGCCATGTACGGTGCCTTCAGTAGCCCCACGCCGTGGTGATGGCTGATCGTGGCGCCGACCCGCGTGGTCGCCTCCATGCCATCGCGCCAGATCGCGTCGTACACGCGCTCGGCCGCGGCGTGATCCGGCGCGGTGCCCGCGAACGTGAAGTAGATCGAGCAGCCATCGGCGTAGGCGTGGGAGAAGTGCGCCATCACGACGGCGTGGCGGCCGATCGCCGTGCGCACCGAGTGATAGAGGTCCATCAGGCGCTCCCAGCTCGCCGCGACCTCCATGGTGTCGACGAACGCGCCGTCGCGGAATATCGGGCTCATCCGGTAGCTGACGTGATAGCGGTGCTTGAGCCACGCCCAGCCTGGATCCTCGCCCTTGTCACGTGCGCCGAGCGTCTCGAGCTCGTGAAACGTCAGCGCGGCCTCGACCTCGGTGCGGATCCGCGCGCCCTCGAGGCCGATGATCAGCCGGCAACCGCGCCGCGCGATCTTCTCGGCGACGGTGCCGAACACCTTGTTGACCAGCGACGAGCGTCCGAGCGCCGCGTTCATCGCGGTCTGCCGCGTACCTTTGCCTCGCGCGAAGTCGAGCAGCCGCTCGACCACCCCATCCTGCTTCGGCGGCTCGCCATCGGGCCACGCGGGCAGGGCGCCCGTCGAGATCGGGGGCACCGGGCCGCGGACCTCCTTCGCGGCATCGGGCTGCGGATCGTGGTGGCCGAACGAGTTGATCAGCGTGTCCATCTCGTCGTAGAGGCGGACCACCGCGGGGCGCAGGCCCTTCTGCATCACCCGCCGGATCGCCTCGACACCCGAGGCCACATCGTCGACCTCGAAGCCGCGAAACACGCGCAGCTGCGGCGCCGGAGCCACCCGGAGTCGCGCCGAGGTGATGAGGCCGAGCGTCCCTTCGCTACCGAGCAGGAGCTGGTTCCAGTTCGGCCCGCGCAGTGCGCGATTGGGGCCATCGGTCTCGATCAGCTCGCCGCGGCCGGTGACGATGCTGAGGCCCGCGACGCGATCCTCGACCTTGCCGTACTTGGTCGAGAGCTGACCGGCGGCGCGGGTCGCGAGCCAGCCACCGACGGTGGAGCAGTAGATCGATGAGGGAAAATGACCGAACGTGTAGCCGCGGCGCGCGAGCTCGCGCTCGAATCGCTCACCCGACAGCCCGGCCTCGACATCGCACACCAGCTCGTCGGAGCTCACCGAGCGCAGCGCGGCCATCCGCTTGGTATCGATCGTGATCCCGCCGCGCACCGGCACCGCACCGCCGCACACGCCGGAGCCGCCGCCGTACGGGACGATCGGGATCCGCTGCTCGCGCGCGAGCTTGACGATGCTGATCACCTCTCGCACGTGCTCCGGCCATACGATCGCATAGGGGCGCGGCGCGGGCTGAATGCCCTCGCGATAGGCCAGCAGCATGCGCGGCCACATGTCGCGCGCGTAGGTGTCGAGATCGACCGGGCGCACCGAGACCCGTCGCGGACCGACGATCAGCTCGAGCTCGCGCTGCAGACGATCGATATCGACGCGCGCTGACATCGCCTGGAACGTACCAGATCGCGACCGCACCGTGGCCGGAACGGGGATCGACAGGGTAGGTTCACGAAGTGAACGCCACCGACCTTCGCATCATCACCGTGATCGGCGCCGGCACCATGGGCCACGGGATCGCGCACGTGGCCGCCGCGATGGGCGCCACGGTGCATCTCTACGACGCGATGACCGGCGCTGCCGCCGCCGGCCGCGACAAGGTCGGCAAGAACCTCGCAAAGGGCGTCGAGCTCGGCAAGGTGACCGCCGAGGATCGCGACGCCGCGCTGCTGCGGATCCTCCCGTTCGACGAGCTCGCTGCTGCGTGTGCGGGTGCGGATTGCGTGATCGAGGCGGTGCCCGAGCGGCTCGAGCTCAAGCAGGAGATCTTCCGCGCGCTCGAGAACCTGGCCCCGCAGCACGCGCTGCTCGCGACCAACACCTCGTCGCTTCCGATCGCCCGGATCTCCGCGAGCATTCGCACGCCGGGGCGCGTGATCGGGATGCACTTCTTCAATCCCGTGCACGTGATGAAGCTGGTCGAGGTCGTGCGCCACGCCGAGGCCGATCCCGACATGGTGACGCTCGCCGTCGCGCTCGCGCAGCGCATGGGTAAGACGCCGATCACGGTCGCCGATAGCCCCGGATTTGCGTCGAGCCGGCTCGGCCTGGTGATCGGGCTCGAGGCGATGCGGATGGTGGAGCAGGGCGTCGCGTCGGCGGCGGATATCGACACCGCGATGAAGCTCGGTTACGGACATCCGATGGGACCGCTCGAGCTGACCGATCTGGTGGGACTCGACGTTCGGCTCGGGATCGCCGAGTACCTCGCGGAGGCGATCGGCCCCGCGTTCACCCCGCCGCAGGCACTGCGCGACAAGGTCGCCGAGGGCAAGCTCGGCAAGAAGACCGGCGAGGGCTACTACCGCTGGTCGGCCGACGGCAAGCGGATCAGCTAGTCGTCGTCAGTCGTCGCGGCTCAGTCATCGTCCTTGATTGTCAGCGAGCGGACCAGGTTCTGATTGTCGCGCTGGACGTTGGTGAGCTGGTTGTTGGCCTCGATCGTCATGTCGACACTCGAGAACCCCCCGTTCGAGCTCTCGCGCACGGTGTCCCCGACCACGCCGATCGTGATCGCGCCGGTCGTCGCGCCCGGCGCGATCGAGATCGGGTTTCCGGTGATGCTGTAGTCGCCGGGATTGGACGCGCTGCCGCCGATCGCGATCGGCACCGTGATCGGCTTTCCCGAGACCGCATCGATCTGGATCTGGAACACGATGTTGGTCACCCCGCTGTTGCCCTCGAGGACGATCTTGCTCGCGGTCACGAACGCGACCCTGGGCAGCGGATCGTCGTCGAGCAGCGTCACCAGGTCGGACACGATGGTACCGAGGCCGACGTTGTAGCCGGCCTGCACCGCAAGCTTCGCGGTGAACCCCTCGTCGAACTCGTCGAGCGTGTCGTTGAGCAGGGCGACCGAGAACGTCCGCTGGGTCACGCCCGGTGCGAACATCACGGTCGTCGCGATGGGAAAGGCGAAGTCGACGCCGGCGGTGGCAGCGAGCGTGGTGGCAGGGCCGGGCAGGACGTCGACCTTGATCGGCTTGCCGCTCGGCGCGGAGAGCTGGATCGCGAGATTGACGCTGCCGGTCTCCTCGCCCTTGTTCTGGCTGGCGAGCGTGAACGAGACCGTGGGCTCGGCATCGTTGTCGATGATCGCGTGATCGTGCGACGCGGTGGAGCCGACCACCGCGTTCTGGGAGCTCGTGAGCGTCACCAGTACGTTCTCGTCGAACTCGTCGAGCAGGTCGTCGGTGATCGGCAGCATCAGCTGCTGGCTGGTGGTTCCCGGCGGGAACGTCACTCTGCCCTGCGTCAGCGTGTAGTCGACGCCGCTCGTCGCCGTACCGGTCACCACGTAGTCCACGTTGACGGCCGCGGTCGACGGCGTGGTGAGCTCGAGCGCAAACGTGGGGGACACGGCCTCGTCGGCCGTCGAGGTCGGGGCCGAGAACTGAACGCGCGGCAGGATGTCAGAGTTGATCGTGATCGTGTGCATGCTCGTACCGATGGTGGCGTTCGTCGGATCGGAGAGCATGATCTCGATGGTCTCGCTCGGCTCCTCCATCGCATCCCGCAGGATCGTCACCGGGATCTTGCTCTCGGTGGCGCCGGGCGGGATCGCTAGCACGTTGTCGGTTCCGACGTAGTCGGCGCCGTTCGTCGCGCTGCCACCGGTGAACCGGTAGTGCACGGTGACCAGATCGCCCGCCGGCGCCGACAGCGACACCGGGATGCTCACGGTGCCCGAGAGCTCGTCCTGCAGCGACGACGTTCCGACGAAGCCGACGCTGACCGGTTGCTGCGCGTCACCCGCTTCTCTCGGTGCCTGGAACCCGCAGCCGGCGATCATCCAGGCGACCAGCCAGCTCCAGCGACAACCAGACCTCGACATCACCCTCATCTTACCGCGTGCGAGGCGTATCCGATCGCACCCGATTTGATGGGTCAGTTGAAGTCAGGGACGGACATCGCACCGTGTGCGAGCTGCCGCCCCCCGCTTCCGTTGAACGTGAGGTGTCGTCGAGCTGCTCAGGACGTCGGACGAACGCGCTTGGTGCGGCCTGCGCGCTCCGGCCGGGACGGCTTCGCGGACCTGGCGACGTGGCCCTTCGGCGGATCGAGGTCCGACAGCTCCAGCGCCTGAAGCTCGGGAGCCAGCGCGTAGGCCGCGAGGTGCCCCTCGGAAGGCGACTCGCGCTGCAGCTGGGCCACGGTGAGCGCGGTCCGCGGATCGACGGGATGACCATCGATCCGGACCTCGAAGTGGAGGTGCGGGCCGGTCGCGCGACCGGTGGAGCCGACCTGTCCGATCTCGGTACCGGCGGTGATCACCGCGTCCTTCGTCGTCTCGATCCGGCGCAGGTGGCCGTAGCGGGTGAGCACACCACCGCCGTGGTCGACATAGATGACGTTGCCGTAGCCGCCCTGGCGACCGGCGAACTTCACGATGCCGTCGCCGGCCGCGAGCACCGGCGTGCCCGGCTTGGCGCGAACATCGGCCCCGCTGTGGAACTTGCGGTTGTGGCGGTACGGGTCGTCGCGCCAGCCAAACCCCGAGGTCGCCCACGAGCTACCGGAGGTCGGCAGCGGATCCCAGCTCAGCACAGTCATGTCCGGGATCGACATCCCGGCGTCCTCGGCGAACGCGGACAGCCGGTCGGCCACATCGTGAAGCAGATCACGCACGCCCATCCGCCAGCGGACCAGGCGATCGACGACCGAGGTCGGGATCAGGTCGATGTCGAGCGCGTTGGCGAGCCGCGCGACGATCAACGTCGGGGTGCTCACGTCTTGCGGTGCCGGGAGGGTCCCGATCTGCGAGCGCGCGCCGGCAGGCAGCGCGGGCAGGGTCAGTCCCAGGACGACGAGGGCGCGGTACATGGACGGCCAGTGTCTGGATGACGAGGCATCCAGGTCAATGTAGGCATTCGGGTTTTCGCCCGAGTCTGAGCCACTGCCAGATTCGCGTTGCGTCTGATGCCCGCGGTGCGCAGAATGCGCCCGCCGTGAAGTCCCGCTGGATCATCGTCGCCCTCGCGCTGCTCGCTGCGTCGGCTTTTGCGGTGTCGGTGTGGGCGGGTCGCTGGTGGTCGATTGGTGACGTCGAGATCGGCCCGTTTGGATCGAAGCAGTGCTTCGGGGGCGACTGCCGGCCCACCAGCCTGACCTGGGTCGGCGGCAGCGAGCGCTGGATGCGGATCGGCATGGCGACGTGGGCCGGTGGCCTGATCTCGATGTTGATCCTCCTGATCGTGGCCGCCGCCGTGGCCGCGCGGCGGGTGCCCCGGCTCGCCGCGCGCACCGCGCTCGTGGCGATCGGCACCGCGGTCGTGACTGGAATCGCCTTCATCGTCCTGTACCCCGGCGTCGATGGCGCGAGCGTCGATCGCGGGCTGTGGCTGTTCGCCGGAGCGGTGGTGCTCGGCTCGGTGGCCGCGATCAGCGTGCTGCGCGCGCGGATCCCGGCCGTCGCCTAGGTCGCGATCACGGGCCGCGGTGCGCCGCGGCGACCGCGCGGGTTGCTGCCTCGGCATCGTCGAGCCGCAGCGCCGTGCGCGCCATCGAGCGGAACACGAAGAACGCGAGGAGCGTGAGGCCGATCGGGATCAACACCATCGTGCTGGCCAGCGCATCGAAGCCCTCGAAGTGGAGCGGCTGCTGCACGAACACCGCGCAGTCGTACGCACCATGGAACGCCACCGCGAGCAGGTAGCCGCCGATCAGGCCGAGGCCCGCGTGATCGAAGCGGCGGCGGGCCGCCATGTAGCCGATCATGCCGGTCCACATGGCGTGGCCCGGGACCGCGAGGACCGCGCGCGCGACCCAGACGTAGAGCTGCCCCTGGACCGACTCCTGACCGAGCAGGTAGCCGACGTTCTCCACCAGCGCGAACCCGAGGCCGGCGCGGCTGGCATAGACGATCCCGTCGAGTCGCTCGTCGAACTCTGGCCGGCGAGTGCTGGCCGGTTCGGGCCGCTTGCGGTCCAGGCGGTCGATGAGCCACATGGCGACGAGCGCTGGGAGCACGCCGGACAGCGCTACCCCAACGTTGGCGGTCACCTCGGCGTCAGTATGCCTGAAGCCGGATCGTGTCGGCGAGGGCCGGTAGCTTGACACCTCTGCTCAAGCAGCCGATTCTATTGACGTGGCGCCGCCGGAGCCCACCGCGGGCGTTCCACAGCGGGTTGGTCGATACGAGGTGATAAGCCACCTTGCGACCGGTGGTATGGCGCAGATCTACCTCGCACGGCAGTCAGGGCTCGGCTCGTTCGAGCGCCATGTGGTGCTGAAGACGATCCTTCGCGAGCGCGCCAGCGATCACCGGTTCGTCACGATGTTCCTGGACGAGGCCAAGCTCGCGGCCACGCTCAATCACCAGAACGTGGCGCAGGTCTACGAGGTCGACCAGGCCGATGGCGCCTACTTCATGGCGATGGAGTACGTCCACGGCGAGAACGCCCGGGCGATCCTCGAGACCGCGCTTCGCCGCGGTTGGACGATTCCGCTCGAGCTCGCGGTGATGATCATCAGCGGTGCCGCCGCCGGGCTCCACCACGCCCACGAGCGCCACGGCAAGAACGGCCAGCCGCTCAACATCGTCCATCGCGACGTGTCTCCGGCCAACATCATGGTCGGCTACGACGGCAGCGTGAAGGTGCTCGACTTCGGCATCGCGAAGGCCGAGGAGCGCGCGACCAAGACTGTCGGCGGAACGATCAAGGGCAAGTACGGCTACATGTCTCCCGAGCAGTGCAAGGGCAAGCCGATCGATCGACGCAGCGACATCTTCGCGCTCGGCATCGTGCTCTACGAGCTGACGACCTTGCGCCGGGCGTTCAAGGGCAACGATGACTTCGAGACGATGAAGCGGATCGTCGCCGGTGACATGGTGCTGCCGACGGTGGCGGTCCCCGGCTATCCCCGCGAGCTCGAGGCGATCGTGTTAACCGCCATGGCGAACGACCCGAACGCGCGGTTCCAGACCGGGCAGGAGCTGATCGAGGCGCTCGATGCGTTCGCGGTGCGCGCCAAGCTCACGGGATCGAACACGGCCATGGGTCGGTTCATGACCCAGCTGTTCGGTACCAAGCGCGAGCCGTGGGTCCATGCGCCCGCAGGCGAGAGGACCGAGATCAGCATCGAGGATGATAGCGACAACGAGAAGACCTCGATCGTTGGGGGCCCGATGATCGTTCGACCCGATGCAATGGGCGAGGACGCGGGCAGCCTGCGCGCGCAGACCGACAGTGATACCCCCGAGAGGGCGGGTCCCGTGGAGGCCGATGCGGCCGCCTGGCAGCAGGCGGATGCACGGCAGAGCGCGCGGACTGTGACGCCGCCGCATGACTACGACGTCAGTGACACGCTCACTGGGACCGCGCCGCCGCCGCAGCACTATCCGCAGACCCAGCCGATGCCGATGTACGGTCAGCCGCCGCAGCGCCAGGCACCGGCACCGAACCCGCCGCAGCGAGCGGCATCGACGCCGTCGCTTGTCGGCAGCGAAGAGATGTCGGAGGCCGGCGCCAAGCCGCTCGTCGATGATCCGCGCCTCGGCTGGAGCACCAACGTCAACCAGCAGATCACACCGGCTCCGGGAGCCGCCGGTGGAACCTCGATGGGTGGCGATGCGGGCAACTACAACGTCCGCTCGTACAGGGGCTGGATCCTGCTCGTGGTGCTCCTGGCCCTCGCCGCGGGAGCTATCGCGGCCGTCGCGCTGTACTGATCGAGCGAGCCTCGCTAGCGCCGACCGCCGGATCGTGCTCGACGAGGACCGGGCCTTGGTGCCATGGTCCGAGGATGGCTACCGCGACGAGCACACCTTCCACCGATCGGCTGTCGAGCTACAACCCCGCGACCGGCGATGTCGTCGGCACCGTGCCGGTGCATACCGCGGCGGACGTCGATGCCGCGGTGGGGCGCGCGCGGGTCGCCGCGAAGGTGTGGGGCGCGCTGTCGTTCGAGGCGCGCAGCGAAGAGCTCACTTCGTTCCGCAAGGCGCTCGCGGCCAGCGCCGATGAGCTCGCGGCTCTGATCCACCAGGAGAACGGCAAGCCCGAGCTCGAGGCGTACGTCGAGGTGATGATGGCGCTCGGTCATGTCCAGCACGCCGCGGCGCGCGCCGAGGCGGCGATGGCGCCGAAGAAGGTGTCCACCGGCTTGCTCGCGAACTTCCGCGCGACGGTCAGCTATCACCCGCTCGGCGTGATCGGCGTGATCGGCCCGTGGAACTACCCGTTGTTCACACCGATGGGCTCGATCGCGTACGCGCTCGCCGCCGGCAACGCCGTGGTGTTCAAGCCGAGCGAGCTGACGCCGCTGCTCGCGGTCAAGCTCGCCGAGATCGCTGCCAAGACGTTCGCGCTCCCCGATCTGCTCCAGGTCGTGACCGGTGCCGGCGCCACCGGTGCCGCACTCGCGAAGGCTGCGGTCGACAAGGTCGCGTTCACGGGTTCGGCCGCGACCGGCAAGCGCGTGATGATCGCGGCGGCCGAGCGGCTGACCCCGGTGCTGCTCGAGCTGGGCGGCAAGGATCCGATGATCGTCGCCGAGGATGCCGACCTCAAGAAGGCGGCCGAGGCGTGCGTCTACGGCGCGCTGACCAACTCGGGCCAGGCGTGCATCTCGGTCGAGCGCGTCTACGTCGCTGACGCGGTGCATGACCGGTTCGTCGAGGCGGTCGTGAAGCACGTCCGCGCGCTCAAGGTCGGCGGCGATGACGGCGACATCGGCGCGATGACGAGCCCGGCGCAGGTCGCGATCGTGAAGGATCACCTCGATGACGCGATCGCGAAGGGCGCGAAGGTCCTGACCGGCGGTCCGGACGCCATCAGTGGCAACTACATCCAGCCGACGGTGCTGATCGACGTCGACCATCGCATGAAGGTGATGAGCGACGAGACGTTTGGCCCGGTGATCCCGATCAAGCGCGTCGCGTCGCTCGACGAGGCGATCCGGCTCGCCAACGACACCACCTTCGGACTCGGCTCGTCGGTGTTCGCCGGCAAGGGCGCGCGGACGGTCGCCGCCAAGCTGCGGGCCGGCATGACCGCGATTAACTCGGTGATGGCGTTCTCCGGGATTCCCAGCCTGCCGTTTGGCGGCGTGGGCGATTCCGGGTTTGGCCGGATCCATGGCGACGAGGGCATCCGCGAGTTCACGCGCGTCAAGTCGACCGCCGAGCAGGTGATGTCGATCCCGCTGAACATGATGTCGTTCCGCCAGCCCAAGGACATGACCAGGCGGCTGAAGGGCATGATCAAGCAGCTGTACGGCGAGGGCATCGTGGCGAAAGCCGGCGACTTCCTGCGCAAGGTCCGCGGCTAGGTCGCGCGATCGCTCCGTTCGCCGCGGCGGTTACTTGGCGCCGGGGAGCATCGCGGTCGCCGCCTGCATGTTCTTGATGATGTCCGCCACGTCGGGCACCTTGGCGCCCTTCGCCGGGGGCTTGCCGTCGGGGGTCATCTTGTCGACAGCGTGTGGCAACAGGTGCGCGAGCGCGCTCGCGACCTGGTCGGTGGAGATGCCGGCCTTCCCCGCGATCGACTTGAGGGTGTCGTTGCCCAGCACGCTCGTGATCTGGTCCGCAGAGATCGGGAGGTTCTTGGCCATGCCGACCCACGACTGCACCCGATCGCCGAGTCCACCGGCATGCAGCTTGGCGAGGATGTCGTGGATGCCGCCGCCGCTCAGCATGTCCTGCATCGGGCCAGCGACCTTGCCGAGGTGTTCGGCGTCGAGGTTGTCTCTGAGGGAGTCGAACATGCTCATGCCCAGAAGTGTAGCCCACGTGGCTGGTCGTCGTCAGCGGCAGCTGACGTCGCGGTCGCGGCACTTGAACCGCACGTGCACGTGATTGTCGTGGTTCGGAAAGTGGCGGACCACCCCCCTCGTGGAGCTGCGTCCGTGCGGGTACTGGAACACGCGATCGAGCCGCTGCTCGCTGACGTCGTGGTCCTTGGCCCAGCGGTAGATGATGCCCTGCACGTCGTAGTCGAGGAACATGATCTGTGCGCCGCCATCGTCGGGCGCGGTCTTCGCGAATTCCCAGATCAGCTTCCAGGTCGCTGCGCTGTCGAGGTTGGCCTCGGTCGCGCGCACGAAGCTCGCGGGATAGCCCGCGGGCTGCTTCTTGTAGAACAGGCCGAGGTCGACATCGCGGCCGGACTGATGGGAGTGGTGTTCGGTGATCGCGCCGCCGCTCTCCGCCGAGATGTCGCCGATCGCGAGGACGTGGACCTTTGGAAACGCCTCGAGCGTGGTGGTCACCGCATCACGGATGGAGTCGACGGTGGTGCGCGTGCCGAACGCGCGGCTCGGGCGGCGGATCACGTAGCCCTCGCCGCGCGGAAGCCGGGCGGGTGCCTCGAGCCGACCGGACCACGGCGCGCCGATCGAACGATCGCGGGTCCACGCCACCGGCGCGTTCGGCTCTCGTTTTGCCGGCGTATCGACCGCCACGCGCTTGTTCCGCGCCACGTGGCGCTTCGGGCGCGCCTCGGAGACGGTTGCCAGGCTCGCGACGACGACGACGACGACAATGATGGCAAGCACCCGCATCCGGCGTTGATCCTGCGGGGCGCGCCGCCCGCGGGGCAAGTTTAGGCGCGCTTTTGCTTCTGCTGACGACAGCGTTCGCCGAGCAGCTTCCCGATCGGCGTCAAATCATCCTGCAAGGTCTTCGTGAAGTCGCTGCGACGGAGCGTCTTGCCGGCGAGCACGAGGCTTCGCAGATCCCCGCATGCACGATGCGCATCGATAATCGCCGCCGCGCCACCGTTATAGACGCGCGCCTCGGTCAGCGATGCGTTGTTCGGCCGGCGCCGGAGCCGGAGATCGCGGACGAGCTCGTCGATGATCGTCGTCTTTTGCGCGAGCTTGGCCTCGCGGGACTGCTGGGACTCGTAGAGCTTCTTCAGCTGCGTGTACGCATCGAGCATCCGCGCGGTGCGATGGAGCGAGACTGCCTGACCAAGTGTCCAGGCCAGCTCTTCGGGTGAGCCCGGTCCGAACCGATCGACGATCCAGTGATCGGTCAGCGTGTCGGCGATGTACGACGCGAGGCTCTCGTTGAAGAACGGCTGGTCGAGGACCAGCACGGTGGCGTGCACGCTCTCGTGGAGGATGACGTTCGCGAGCTCCGGAAATGCATCGTCGCCGCCGCCGAGCATCGTCGACAGCACGGGATCCGGGAACCAGCCGCCGGTCGAGTAGGCGGAGGCCGGGCGAACGATCGCGTCGTAGCCGCGCGCCTCGAGCTCGAGCTTGTGCTTGACGCCGTCATCCTCGTCGAACCAGCCGAGGCCGGCGAAACAGCCGACGATCGGGAAGCACCACTTGAGCGGCCGGAACGCGACCGGATCCGCCGCGCCGACGAACCACACGGCGGCGGGCCGCCCGAGCGCCGAGTAGCTGTTGTAGTTGCGCTTGATCTTGAGGCCGTAGCTGCGTCCGTACTGCTTGATCGACGGGATCTCGGCGAGCAGCACCGCGGTGCGCAGCGGCGTGTTCGGATCCTTCACGACCTGGTCGATCGGCCGCGCGCGGGCGAGCAGATCGAGCTGACCGTACCCGGCCTGCGCGAGGTAGCGCGGCATCAAGCACCCCGCGAGTGACAGCGCGACCAGCGCCGCGACCGCGCGGTTCACAGCTTGCTCGCGATCGCCTTCGCGAGTGCCGCACCATCGGCGAGCTTGCCGGTGTTCCAGGCGATGCCGAGCCCGCTGCCATCCGCGTGCCTGGGAATGATGTGGAAGTGGACGTGGAACACCGACTGGTGCGCGTCGGCGCCGTTGTTCTGCAGCACGTTGAAGTCCGTCGTGCCGGTGGCGGCGAGCACCGCGCGCGCGATCCGCGGCAGCGCGCGGCCAATCGCCGCGGCCGTGTCGTCCGACAGCACGTCGAGCGTCGCGGCCGGTTCCTTCGGGATCACCAGCGTGTGGCCTGGGGCCACCGGGTTGATGTCGAGGAACGCGAGGACGTGGTCGTCCTCGTAGACCTTGTGGCAGGGGATCTCACCGCGCACGATCCGGGTGAACAGCGTCTCGGCCATGTGCCGAGCGTAGCCGATCACATCGCGGCGCGGTCTCCACGGATGGGTAGCATGCGCTCGATGCCGGTCGTGGTCGGAGCCCCCACCAGCGAGCGCGCCATCTGGCCGATCGGGATGTTGACGGTCGAGGTCTTGCCGCCGGCGGATGCGGTGACCGGGACCGAGCCCGACGTCTGGCCGTCGGCGGACACCACGATGCAGTTGCGCGCCAGGCTGGTCGCGCCCTTGGTGGTGGTGATGCCGTTCGCGGTGAACGTCCAGACCAGGCCGTAGATGAAGCAGCTGTTGCTGGTGGCCTGGAAGCACACGACCCCGGCGCCGCCGGCGGGAATGCTCGACAGCGCCTCGAGCGGCGCGATCGCGTCGGCGCCGGCGACGACGGTGATCGGCATCGCGGCGGCGGGCTTGTCACCGGCGGTGACCATCAGCGGGTAGGTGCCGGGGGTCGCGTTGATCCGGAGCGAGTCCCAGCTGGTGCGCGTCGAGCCGTGCCACTCGACCGAGATTGGACCCGAGGACCTGGCGCGATCACGTTCGACGGTTGCCGGTTTGCCAGGACACGATTGTCGCGGCCGGTGCCCGGCCGTTACGGATCGAAGCGATAGCCCGAGCCGCGCACCGTGATGAAGTGCCGCGGAGCCTCGGGGTTGGTCTCGAGCCGCTTGCGCAGCTGGCCGACGAAGTTGTCGACCGTGCGAACCGAGCCCGCGGACTGCCCCCACACCAGGTGGAACAGCTGCGCCCGCGAGAACACCTGGTTCGGGTGCTGGACGAAGAAGGCCAACAGCTCGAGCTCGAGGTGGGTCAGCTTGACCTCGTCGCGGGCGCGCATCACGACCCGCTGGGTCAGATCGATCGTGACGTCCCCGAAGCTGAACGACGCGTGCTCGGCGGGAGCGGGCATGGGCGTCGGTGCGGTCGGCGGCACGCGGCGAAGCACCGCCTCGATCCGGGCGAGCAGCTCCGCGAGCGCGAACGGCTTGGTCACGTAGTCATCGGCGCCGAGCCGGAGCGCGGCGACCTTGTCGAACTCACCACTGCGCGCGGACAGCACGATCACCGGCACCAGGTTGTCGCTGGTACGCAACGCCGACAGCACCTCGAGCCCGTTGCGCTTTGGCAGGTTGATGTCGAGCAGGACGAGCGCGAAGTCTTCGGCTTCGATCAGCTTGATCGCCTCCTCGCCATCGCGCGCGATCGCGGTGGGCCGGCCCGCGAGCTTGAGGTTGAGCGCGAGCCCGGTGGCGATCGCGTCGTCATCCTCGACGATCAGCACGCGCAGGGTCACGATCGTACCTCGGTCAGGTTGGTGGTCGGCACGCCGCCGGGCACCGTGACCGGCTTGCGCCGACGCTTGAGCCGGATCCGGAACGTGGTCTCGCCGGGCCGCGACACGAAGTCGATCTTGCCCTTGTGGCCGACGACGATCGCACGCACGAATGCGAGGCCGAGGCCGACTCCCGGGATACCGCTGCCGGTCGCCGCACGGCCACGATTGAACTGCTCGAAGATCGCACCCTGCTCGGACTTGTCGATGCCGACGCCGTTGTCGGTCACCGTGATTTCGATCTTGCGGCCGGCGCTGTACGCGGCGATGTGAATCTTTTTGTCGTCGCCGGTGTACTTCCACGCGTTGGTCAGCAGGTTCGCGAGCGCTCGGACCAGCGTGGCGCGATCGCCGACCACGTAGAGGTTCGGCTCCACCGACGTGCTCACCCGCGTGGGCCGGGTCAGGGTCAGCGCATCGAACACCGCGATCGATTCATCGACCACGGAGGCCAGCTCGATCCGCTCGCGCAGGAAGATGTGACTCGACTGGAGCCGCGACAGCTCGAGCACGCGATCAACGAGCCGCTCCAGCCGATCGGTTTCGCGGCCGAGCAACGACAGCACCTGCTCCTGATCGGCGGCTTCGAGCCGGCCGGTGCGCAGCGATTCGATCAGCAGGCGGAGCGAGGTCACGGGGGTGCGCAGCTCGTGCGAGACGCTCGAGACGAAGTCGTTCTGCAGCCGCACCAGCGACGCGCCCTTGCCCACGAAGATCGTGACCAAGATGTAGCCGGTGATCCCGCTCGTGCAGAACGACAGCACCAGGATGCCGGCGACCAGCGTGGTGGTGGTGCGCCCGAGCACCAGCAGGACGACGCCGATGCCGGCCATCATCACCGTCGGGACCAACGACGCCAGCATCAGCACGAGCTGCGCCCGTCGCAGCTGCATGTTCGCGGGTGGGAAGCGCATGAGGCTCGAGCCTAGATCGATTCTGCGTCGGCAAACGATGAAGCTGACTCGTCCGCGTCGGCGCGGATGTGCGCGGGCACGCCGTGGAGATCCCAGACCAGGCCGACCAGCGAGAGCGCGCGCAGCAGGTAGAACGTGGCGTCGATCTCCCACCAGTAGAAGCCCTGGCGTGCAGCCACCTGATAATGGTGATGGTTGTTGTGCCAGCCCTCGCCCATCGTGACGACGGCGAGCACCGGGTTGTTGCGTGAATCGTCGCCGGTCTTGTAACGCCGGCTGCCCCACAGGTGCGAGAGCGAGTTGATCGTGAACGTGCCGTGCCAGCACAGCACCTGCGCGACCGCGAAGCCCCAGACCAGCGCGAAGAACCCGCCGAGCCAGAACGTGACGACGCCGGCGGCGACCGCGGGTAGCATCCAGTACGTGTTGAGCCAGCGCAGCTCGGGGTACTTCGAGAAGTCCTTGATCTTCGAGTAGTCGGTGTCCTCGAGATCGGTCGAGAGGATCCAGCCCATGTGCGACCACCAGAATCCCTGCTGGATCACGGAGTGCAGATCGCCGGGCTGATCGGACAGCTTGTGATGCTGGCGATGATGCGCGGCCCACCACAGTGGGCCCTTCTGCGCGGTCAGCGTGCAGCCGAGCGCGAGCACGAACTGGAACCAGCGCGAGGTCTTGTAGCTGCGATGCGCGAAGTAGCGGTGATACGCCCCGGTGACGAAGAACATCCGCGGCCAGTACAGCGCCATCGCGAGGGCCACGCCCCACCACGAGAACCCCGTGATCGCGATGCCGACCACCGCGAGCAGGTGTACGCCCCAGAACGGGATCGCCGCCGGGTTGCCATAGATCCGTCTCCAGCTCCGGGCGGCGGCCTCTGCGACGGACGACATCGTGCTCGGGGGATACCGCGATCCGCCGCCGAGCGGAAGGACGATCTGCGCTAGGGTTTGGTCATGAAATACCGGAACCTGGGGAGCGCTGGCGTCAAGGTGTCCAACCTGTGCCTGGGCGCGATGACGTTCGGCGAGGCCGACGAGAAGTCGTTCATGCACAAGGCGGGCTCCGACGAGGCCACCTCGCACGCGGTGCTCGATCGCGCCGTCGAGCGGGGCATCAACTTCGTCGACACGGCGGACGTCTACGGCCAGGACGGGCTCAGCGAGCGCGTGCTCGGCAACTGGCTCGAGCGGCGCAAGTGCCGCGACCGAATCGTGCTCGCGACCAAGTTCCGGTTCACCATGGGAGACGGGGCGAACCGCAGTGGCGCCTCACGCTACCGGATCGTGAAGTGCTGCGAGGACTCGCTGCGCCGGCTGAAGACCGACCGGATCGACCTCTATCAGATCCACATGCAGGACATCTCGGTGCCCGAGGACGAGACGCTCCGCGCGCTGGATGACCTCGTGAGCGCGGGCAAGGTGCTCTACATCGGCTGCTCGAACTACGCCGCCTACCGGCTGATGGACAGCTTGTGGCTCGCGAAGACGCAGCACCGGTCGCGCTACGTGACGCTGCAGGCGCAGTACAGCTTGCTCGTGCGCGATGTCGAGCGCGAGCACGTTCCGCTGTGTCGCGAGAACGGCCTCGGCATCCTGCCGTGGTCGCCGCTCGCGGGCGGCTTCCTCACCGGCAAGTTCGCGCAGGGCAAGCCGCCGCAGTCTGGTACCCGGCTCGGCGAGAAGGCGGAACGGTTCGCGCGCTACGATCTGCCGCGCAACTGGACGATCATCGAGGCGGTGCGCGCGGTGGCGACCGAGACCGACACCACGCCGTCGGCGGTGAGCCTCGCGTGGCTGCTCGCGAAGCCTCAGGTGACCTCGGTGATCTTCGGCGCGCGAACGATCGAGCAGCTCGATGGAAACCTCCCGGGTGCGGATCTCGAGCTCTCGACGAAGCACCTCGAGCTGCTCGACAAGGCCTCGGCCTTCGAGCTCGGTTATCCGTACGCGTTCATCCAGGCGACGCAGTCGACCTGGTGAGCGTCAGCTGCGCATCGGCACGCCGCCGATGAAGTCGCGCTTGCCGAGCTCCACGCCGTTGTTGCGGAGCATCGAGTAGGCGGTCACCGCGTGGAAGTAGAAGTTCGCGAGCGCGAACTGGGTGACGTACTCGTCTCCGCGCATCCACTTGCCGTCCATCCATGGCAGCGAGATCTTGCGATCCTCTGCGCCCTCGAAGTCCGACGGCTGGAACGTGTCGAGGTAGGTGATCACGAGCGCGATCCGCGAGCGCAGCTGCTCGAATGTGGTCTCGGTATCCGGATGCGCGGGCCACTCGCGACCGGCGAGCCTGCCCGCGATGAACTTCGCGTTGTCACACATCGTCTGGATCTGACGATCAAACGCGAGCTGATCCGGCGCGAGGCGGAACTTGATCAGGTTGTTGATGTCGAACTTCTTGGCCTCGGCGTGCGCCATCGCGGTCTCGAGCCAGCGATCGACGTTCTTCAACATCTTGACCAGCTGCGGGACGGTGAGGTCGTAGACGTTCATCCATGAAGTCTACAGTGCTGAGAGCGCGATGCTCCCACTCCCGATCACGAACACGGTGAGCTCGTCGAGCTGGCGGCCATCCACGAGGCCCGCCGCGAGGGCGCCGAGCCCCGGTACCTCGTGCGTGATCGACGCGACCTTCGCGAGCTCGGTATCGAGCGTGGCGGTCGTCAGCACGTTGACGTGGGTCCCGCGCCGAAGCTGTGCTGCGGCGATCGCGATCGGCGCATGCACGCACACGATGTCGCACGCGAGCGCCTCCTCGAGTGGGACCGCGCGGCCGCCGAGCGAGTGGGCGAGCGAATCAGCGCCGAGTCCCGCGACGCGGATTTCGCGCGGCGTGAACCAGGTCGTGTGGGCCGCGTGGGAGAGCATCGCGGCCTCCGCGGAATTACCACCGTGGATCACGAGGCCGAGCGTGCGCGGCGTGCCGACGGCGAGGTAGCGCGATGCCACCGCGCCTGCTGCGGCGACCGCACGGGGTAGGCGATCGTTGTCCGGACCTCGTTGCGCCGAGAGCTCCGGGGCAGGCGGGGTGCCAGTCGCCGCCGCGACATACGCGCGCTCGACCGCGAGCACCCAGTCATGCATCGCTAGAAGTCCGCCTGCCGCGGCGCGCGCGGGAACGGGATCACGTCGCGGATGTTCTCGATGCCGGTGGCATAGATGATCGCGCGCTCGAACCCGAGCCCGAAGCCGGCGTGCGGCACGGTGCCGTAGCGCCGCAGGTCGCGGTACCACCAGTAGTCCTTGGCGTGCAGGCCCATCGCCTCGATGCGCGCGTCGAGCACCTCGAGCCGCTCCTCGCGCTGGCTGCCACCGATGATCTCGCCGATACCAGGCGCCAGCACGTCCATCGCGGCGACCGTCTTGCCGTCGTCGTTCTGGCGCATGTAGAACGCCTTGATGTCCTTCGGGTAGTTGATCACGGCGACCGGCCCGCCGACGACCTTGTCGGTCAGAAACTTCTCGTGCTCGCTCTGCAGATCGATGCCCCACTTCACCGGGAACTCGAACTTCACGCCAGATGTTTCGAGCTCCTTGATCGCATCGCCGTAGTCGAGCCGCGCGAACTTGGATTCGATCATCTTGGTAACGCGCGCGATGCAGTCCTTGTCGACGAATTTCTCGAAGAACGCCATGTCGTCCTTCCGTTCGGCGAGCAGCGCGCGGAAGATGTACTTGAGGAAGTCCTCGGCGAGCTGGGCATCGGCGGCGAGATCCGCGAACGCGATCTCCGGTTCGATCATCCAGAACTCGGCGAGGTGACGCCGCGTGTTGGAGTTCTCGGCGCGGAACGTGGGCCCGAACGTGTAGACCTTCGACAGCGCGAGACAGTAGGTCTCGACGTTGAGCTGGCCCGACACGGTGAGCCGGGTCTCCTTGCCGAAGAAGTCCTTGTCGAAGTCGACCTTGCCATCCGGCGTGCGCGGCGGGTTCGCGGCATCGAGCGTCGACACGCGGAACATCTGCCCCGCACCCTCGGCATCCGACGCCGTGATGATCGGCGTGTGGATCCAGAAGAAGCCGTGCTCGTGGAAGAACCGGTGCACCGCCTGTGCGAGCGTGTGGCGCACGCGTGTGGTGGCGCCGACGATGTTGGTGCGCGCGCGGAGATGTGCGACCTCGCGGAGGAACTCCGGCGTGTGGCGCTTCGGCTGCATCGGATAGGTGTCCGGGTCGTCGACCCAGCCCACGACCTCGACGGTCTCCGCGCGCAGCTCGACGCTCTGGCCCTTGCCCTGCGAGGCGACCAGCTCGCCCGTGCAGCGAACCGCGCAGCCGGTGGTGATCCGCAGGACATCCGCCTGGTAGTTCGCGAGCTCCTGCGGCGCCACGACCTGCAGTGCATCGAAGCAGCTGCCATCGTGCACCGCGAGGAACGACAGCCCGGCCTTGGAGTCGCGGCGGGTCCGGATCCAGCCCTCGATCGTGACCTTCGTCTGGACCGCAACGGCGCCTGCGAGGAGCTCCGCGATCCGCGTGGACATCGAGCTCATTCGCGCGCGGCTTCCTTGCTACCGACGATCGTCATGTTCATGCCGATCTGCACCGACACGGCCTTGCCATCGACCGAGATCACGGTCTTCCCGTTGAGGTACCAGCCGAAGCTTCCGGTCGAGAACGCCTTCACCTCGGCGAGCATGTCCTGTCCATTGATCGTGATCTTGAGCGGTTCGGCCTTCTCGGCGAACTGGGCTGCGGTGACTGGGCAGGAGGTCTTGGGCGGCATGGCGCGCAGTCTACACGCGTCAGGGCCGGCGTAGCGAGCCGAGCTCGAGCGCGAGATGCGCGAACGCGGTGAGCACCAGTGCGTGGTCGATCCGCCCGGAGCGCAGCATCGCCTGGACCTCGGCGAGCGGCTGCGTCTCGAGCGCGAGCACCTCGTTGGTCTCGAGCTGCGGGGCGCGCGATTGCTCCGCGTCGAGTGCGAGGTACGTGTACAGCCGGTTGTTCTGGATCGCGGGATTCGGGGCCACCGTGCCGAGCAGCCGCCACGAGCGCGACGTGTAACCGGTCTCCTCCGCGAGCTCGCGTGCCGCCGCCGTCTTCGCGTCCTCGCCCTCATCGACCATGCCACCGGGGATCTCGATGCACACGCGATCGATGCCCGGGCGGTACTGGCGGATCAGGACCACGCGATCATCGCGAGTCAGCGCGATCACGTTGACCCAGTCCACCGCCTCGATCAGCGAGAACCGGGTGGTCTGCCCGCTCGCGTGCGTGGCCTCCACGAAGTGGGTCGTGAAGATCTTGTAGTCGTGGCCGGGGATCCGTGCGCCCAGGCGCCAGACCAGATCGTCGTCCTTGATCGGCATGCGAGGAAGATAGCCTGTCATCCCGGGTGGATACTTTCTGCCAACCTCGGATCGTGCTGGCGTCCTCGACGAGGTTCCCGCAGATTGCGACGATGTCGTCGCGCATCTCACTCGGCCTCGTCGTGGCACTGGCGGCCACGTCGTATGCGGGTGGATTTGGCATCCCCGAGATCGGGGTGCGGCGCACGGCGATGGGATCGATCATCGGTCGCCCCGACGATCCATCGGCCATCTATCACAACCCGGCGGGGCTGATCCTCCAGCACGGCTGGAACGTCTACCTGTCCGCGGGGCTCGCCCTGATCAGCACCGAGTTCCAGCTCTCGCCGTGGGATCAGAGCGACAGGTTTCTGATGCAGACGCCAGAGAGCGATGGCTACTACAGGGCGATCCGGCCGAGCCGCGCGATGGGCGTCATCCCGATGCTCGCGCTGACCGGCGAGATCATTCCCGACAAGCTGGTGCTCGGGCTCGGGCTGTTCGTCGGCAACGCGCAGGGCGCGGCGTTCGACAAGGATGCGGTCACCCACTACCACCTGATCGACGGCTACGTGATCGCCCCGCAGGCGGTATTCGCGGCGTCGTACAAGCTGAACGAGGCGATCAGCGTCGGCGGCTCGGTCGGCGTCATCAACCTGCGGATCCACGGCAAGCGCTACGTATATCCGATCATCAACGGCGCCGACCTCTCGAGCTACGCCGGGTCCAAGCCCGAGCTGATCCTCGATGGCGAGGCGTGGGCGCCGACCTGGCAGGTCTCGGCGTTCGGTCGGCCGCACCCCAAGGTCACGTACGGCGCGACGATCAACGGCCGGGTCGACGCCACGCTCGAAGGCCCGGTCCAGATCACGTTCTCCGATGACGCGAAGGTCCCGGGCGACATGCTGATCGGTACGCACAAGACCAATCAGCTGATCCCGTGGTCGTTCATGGGCGGTGTGTGCTTCGACGTCCATCCCAACGTCGAGATCGGAACGGAGGTTCGCTACTGGCTGTATCGCCAGTACAAGACCCAGCTCACCGACGTCAGTGGCATCGCGATCGTCGACAAGCTAGAGACCAAGAAGAACTATCACGACTCGTGGGAGGTCTCCGGTGGCATTCGCGTGCACGGCCTGCCGACCGCGCCGAAGCTCGACCTCATGCTCGGCGCGCAGTTCGATCGCTCGCCGGCGCCGTCGCAGACCGTCACGCTCGATCAGCCGAGCTTCTCGCATCCCGCGCTGCACACAGGCGTTCGCTACGCGTTCGGCCGCTACCGGCTCGGCGCGAGCTACGTCCGCTACTTCTATCTGATCCCCACCGTGACCGACTCCACCACGTCACCGCCGTCGAACTTCAAGGGCAGCGGCGCGAACAACATCTTCACGCTCTCCGTCGAGGCACGGCTATGACCCGCATCCCGCGCACCGGCCGCTCCGCCGACGACATCCTCGGCGAGCTCGAGCAGCGCAAGGCCGCGGACGCCCGGTGGCGCGAAGGCCGCGTGTTCTCGCTCGTCTATCACGTGCCGGGGACCGCCGGTGAGCAGCACGAGAAGCTGATGCAGCGTGCGCACGCGCTGTACGCGAGCACGAATCTTTTGAACCCGATGGCGTTCGGCAGCCTCAAGCAGATGGAGTCCGACATCATCGGGATGACCGGCGCGCTGTTCCACTGTTCGGGTGCAGTGGGTGCCGTGACCTCGGGCGGAACCGAGTCGATCCTGTGCGCGGTGGCGGCCTACCGCGACCGCGCGCGCCGCGAGCGGCCGTGGATCGTGTGCCCCGAGCTGATCGTTCCGACGACGATCCATCCCGCGTTCGACAAGGCGGCGCACTACTTCGGGGTCAAGCTCAAGAAAATCGCGATCGGCGATGATCTGCGCGCGAACGTCCGCAAGATGGCGAAGGCGATCTCGTGGCGCACGATTGGCCTCGTTGGCTCGGCACCGCAGTATCCGCACGGGGTGATCGATTCGATCGCGGAGCTCGGTGAGATCGCGATGAAGCACGCGCTGCCGCTTCACGTCGATGCGTGCGTCGGCGGGTTCGTGCTGCCGTGGATCGAGAAGCTCGGTCGCCGGATCCCGAAGTGGGACTTCCGCGTCCCGGGCGTGACCTCGATCAGCGCGGATCTTCACAAGTTCGCCTATGCGGCGAAGGGCGCGAGCATCCTGATCTGGCGGTCGATGGATGCGATGAAGCACCAGATCTTCGTAGCGACCGACTTCCCGGGCGGCATCTACGCGTCCCCGACGCTGATCGGCACGCGCCCGGGCGGCCCGATCGCCGCGGCGTGGGCGGCGCTCAATTCATTCGGCGAGGACGGCTACCTCGCGCTCGCGAAGCAGGCGCTCGACGCGGCGGACCGACTGCGTCAGGGGATCCAGGACACGCCGGGGCTCGCTCTGCTCGGCAAGGGCGACGCGACGATCATCAGCTATGCGGCGGTGAGCCTCAACACCTACGCGATCGCCGATCGCATGGAGCTGCGCGGCTGGACGATCGATCGTCAGCACAAACCCGCCTCGATCCACCTCACCGTCACCGCGAATCACGCACAGATCGTCGACGAGTACCTGGCCGACCTCCGCGCGTGCGTGGCCGAGGTCAAGAGCGATCCATCGCTCGCGAACAGCGGCAGCGCGCCGATGTACGGGATGGCGGCGAGGATGCCGATCCGCCGGTTCGTCGCGCGGCAGGTCCGCAAGGTGATCGCGGACATGTACTCGCGACCGGGCGGGCAGCCGTGAAGCGGATCGCGTTCGCGCGGATCGCCCAGGAGACCAACGCGCTGTCGCCGGTCCCACGGTGCTCGCGGACTTCGAGACCGCGCATTACTTCGACGGTCGGAGGCTCCTCGAGCTCGCGACGAATGGCCCCGAGGTCGCCGGGTTCTTCAAGCGCGCCGAGCTCGCCGGGTTCCTCCAGGCGGTCGCCGCGCGCAAGACCGAGATCGAGCCGGTGCCGATCCTCTCGGCGTGGGCGTCGTCGGGCGGGCCGCTCTCGAAGGAGGGCTTCGAGACGCTCGAGGATCGACTGGTCGAGCAGCTGCGCGCCGCCGGTCCGGTCTCGGCGAGATCAAGCCGACGATGGCCTGGCGTACGCTGCCGGTCATCCTTGGAGGCGGCAAGACGATCGATTTCTTGAAGCCGATGCGCGCGGTGTTCCGCCGCATGCACAAGGCGGAGAAGGCCGGCGACGTGCTCGCGGCGTCGACGCTGATGGTCCATCCGTGGAACGACGATCCGGCGCTCGGCTGGTCGACGGTGACGGTGACCAACAACGATCGCGCCGGTGCGGAGCTGCTCGCGCAGGAGCTCGCCGAGATGTGCTGGGAGCGCCGTCACGAACAGCCCCCCACATTCCCGGGTGCGAGCCTCGCGATCGCGCGCGCCCGCAAGGCAAGGATCCGCCGCAAGCTCGGCTGCGTGACCATGTCGGATGCGTCCGACGTGGTGACCGCCGGTGCGCCGGGAGATTCGACGCACCTGTTGCGCGCGCTGCTCGTCGAGGGTGCCGGTCTGCTGACCTACGGCGCGGTCCGCGATCCGCAGGCGATCGAGATCCTGTGGCCGCACGCGGCGGGCGACCGGGTGTCGCTGTCGATCGGCGGCACGCTCGATCCCGCGCGATCCAAGCCGCTGCCGGTCACCGGCGCGCTGATCAGCAAGCACGATCGCCGCGGCTTCGGGCGGACCGTGGTGCTGGCGGTCGAGCATCTGCGGATCGTGATCACCGAGGGACCCTCGATGGTGATGCGACCCTCGTTCGACACCGAGATCGGGCTCTCGCTGTGGACGGCCGATATCGTTGTCGTGAAGAACTTATTCCCGTTCCTGATGTTCTTCTTGCCGTACAACCGCAAGACGATCTTCGTCCGCACCCACGGCACGACCGACTTCGACGCGGCGTTCCAGCTCCGGTTTGACGGGCCGATGCACCCGCGGGATCCGGTGGATGACTGGCACGATCGTGATCGGCTGCTCGCGGGCCGGTGTTGCCGGTACCCTCGACGACGCTCGCTCACCCCGCGCACGCATGACGCTCGTCGCTCGCGGTGATCGCGCTGGTGGCGTTCGGCACCCGCGTCGCACCCGCTGTCTCGTGCGTGGCGGTGCTTGCTGCTGGTCGCCGGTGTCGCGCTCGCCATCCGCTCCGCGCTCAGCTGATCATCGGCGACCACGCTTCGGGCGTCAGCAGCCACAGCCAGTCGCGCGCGCGAGTGGCCGCGACGTACAGCGAACGCGCGAGCTCCGGGCCCTTGGGGTAGAACCCCGGCGACAGATCCGGGATCACGACGCAGTCGAACTCGAGGCCCGACACCGCGGCGGCGGTCGTGACGATCAGCCCGGGCTCGAACCGGAAGTCACCGTCGAGGATCAGCACCGGATCGAGGCCGCGCGCGAGCTCCGCATACAGCCGGCGTGCATGCTCCGGCGTGCGCGCGATCACTGCGATCTGGCGCGACGGGTCGCGCGTGATCAACGCATCGAGGTGCCAGCACAGCGCCGCTGCCTGGGCGAGCGCCGAGCCGCAGGCGCTGGCCCACACCGCCCGATCCGCGGGTGGCTCGGGCGGCAGCACCGCGGTGCCCGTCGTGATGCCCCGGCCGAAGTCACTGATCGCAGGGACCGAGCGGTAGCTGATCGCGAGCGTGATCTCCTCCCAGTGCTCGCGTCGCAGCTCCGCCTGTGCCGCGGCCCAGCCTTCGAACCACGCGCTCCCGTCGGTGGCCTGCCGGTGATCTCCCGCGAGCGTCACGGTGCCGTGCGGCGCGAGAGCATCTCCGATCGCGGCGAGCTCCATCGGCGCGCGCAGCTGTGCCTCGTCGACCACGATGTGATCGTAGAGCGGCAGCTTGGTCACTGGCAGCGCACCGCGGCGCACCAGCTCGAACAGCACCGGGACATCCTCGGCATCGATCGTGTGAGCGTCCTCGGCCGGCGTACCCGCATCGAGCGAGCGACCATCGAGCGCGACCAGCCGCGCCGCATCGACGTGCCGATGCGCCTGCTCGGTGGTGGTCTCGAACTGCGCGCGGGTGTGTGCGATGACCTGCGCGATCGCGCGGTCGGGCAGGGCGCTGTTCGATGCGGCGACCACGCGTGCGAGCCGATCGCGATCGCCGAACAGATGGAGCAGGCGCGCCCGCGAGCGCGGTAGCTTCTCGTCATCCTTCGGCGGCTTCCATTGGATGAAGTCATCGAGCACGGTGCGCACGCCTGGGTGTCGCTTGAGCCCGATCACCTGCGCGTGCGCGCTCTCGCTCAGTTGCTTCGGCAGCCCGGGGAATGCGGCGCGCGCGCGGTCGACGAGCCAGTCGTCGAACACCGCGATCTCGAGCTTCTCGATCCCGAGCCGCTCCGCGAGCAAGCGGACGAGCCGGCGCAGACCTTCCGTGGGCACCAAGACCAGCGCGCGGAGCTTCTGGCTGTTCGCGCGGGCGCGGCGATCGAGGGCGGCCATGCGGTACAGCGCGACCAGCGTCTTGCCGACGCCGGCTTCACCATCGAGGACGAGCGAGGTATCCGCCGGCAGTTCCACCGCATCCTGCTGCTCGGGATCGAGCACGATCACCGCATCGCGATCGCGCGCGGCCGTGAGCTCGGGCTGTGGCCGCGGCCGCGGGCGACCGCCATCCGCACGGATCTCCCGGTCATCGGTGATCAGCGCCTCGAGCTGACCGCGACCGACGATCAGGCAGCGCTCACGCACACGGCCTTCGGCCGCGCGCTCACCGGTCTCGATCTCGTAGCTCTCGCCGGGCGCATGCCGGAAGAACACGGAGGCGAGCGGAGAGGTCCGCCAGTCGAGCATCGGGACCTCGGCATCGAGGGCGGTCCGCGGACCCAGGACGTACTGCCGGTCGCCCCGCGCGGTGGTCACCGCCAGGTAGCCCTGCGCTGCCGGCGCCTGCGCGAGGACGCGTGCAATGTCGTCGAACGTCACGGTGACATCCTCGTCATCGCCGCGAGCAAGACAAGTCTGTTCACGATCGGGCAGCTGCGCTACGATCATTGCAGCTGACGGCGGGCCGGGGATCGAGTAAAAGTTCCGCCATGACCGAAGCGGTGCGTCGGCTCGAGCAACGTCTCTACCGGGACGTCAAGGACACCAGCGAGCGCTATCAGCTCCTGGCTCCCGGCGATCGGATCATGGTCGCGATGTCGGGCGGCAAGGACAGCTACACGCTGTTCCAGCTGCTCACCAAGATGGTCCCGCGGCTCCCGTTCGCGGTCGAGCTGATCGCGGTGCACCTCGATCAGGCGCAGCCGGGATACGACGGTGCCGCGCTACAGGCGTTCCTCGAACTCTCGGGCCAGCCGTTCGAGATCCTGCGCGAGGACACCTACTCGGTCGTGACTTCCCACTTGCCCGAGACCTCCACGTACTGCTCGCTGTGCTCGCGCCTGCGCCGCGGCATCCTCTACACCGCCGCCGAGCGGCTCGGCTGCAACAAGATCGCGCTCGGTCATCACCGCGATGACTCGCTCGAGACCTTCCTGCTCAATCTGTTCTACTCGGGCAAGCTGCAGGCGATGCCGGCGAGCTATCGCACCGACGATGGCCGGTTCGAGGTGATCCGCCCGCTGATTGAGTGCGCCGAGTCCGAGATCGCCGAGTACGCGGGCCACGTCGGCTTCCCGATCATCCCGTGCAATTTGTGCGGATCGCAGGAGGGCCTCAAGCGCGATGCGATGACCGAGCTGCTCGCGAAGCTCGAGGCCGATCATCCGCACGTGCGTGCAGTGATGGCGAATGCGCTGCGCAACGTGCGGCCGACGCACCTCCTCGACCGCGAGGTCGCCCGCGCCTGGGCCGAGCGCGCGCCGGATATTCGTCCCACCACGCTGACCACGCCGCGCAAGGCGCACGCAGGGGCGATGCCGGTGCAGAGCGGCGGCAAGCTGCGGCTGCCCGTGCTGCCCGACTGAGCGAACGTCGTGCTCCAGCTGATCCGCCTCGTGGATCAGGCCGAGCTGCATATCCCCGGACGTCGCATTGTGCTCGGCCGCATCGATCGATCCATCCCATCGCGTTTTCTTGGAGTCTGCACGGGCGATTGCGGTCCCCCGCGCGCTTTGCCTCGTTTCACGGTTCGAGTTTCTCGACGAGGATGCGCCCTTCGGCGGACCGGATCTCATAGTTGACCTGGTTCAGAAAGTTCATCCCGATCAGTCCACTTGCGATGTCCTCATGACCCAAGGTCGGACACGTTGACGAGGTGGTGGTCGAGCGTGAATCCGAGTGCGGTGAAGGCCGCGAACGGCAACTCGTAACCGTGCTCCTCGCCAACTGCCGAACGCACACGCGTCCGACG
>JAYUVX010000333.1:0-11614 GCA_043753855.1 Myxococcales bacterium
CCCCTCGGGAATCGCGGCACAGTTGATGGCCACGAACGGTCCGGCCTTCCGCGGCCCGGCGTCATGATAGAGCCGCGCCGCGAGCTCCTTGCCCGATCCGGACTCGCCGTGAACCAGCAACGTGTCGCTGCTCGCGTGCCGGCGGATCTGGTCGAACGCGCGCGCCAGCTCGGGACCGACCACGTGCTCGCCGTCGGGCGCGGGCTGGCCACGACCGTTCTCGAGCAGCACGAACACCGTGTGGCCCAGGCGAACCACGAGGTCACCGCGCCGCCGGATCTCGCCGTGGATGCGCTCGCCGTCGACGAACGTTCCGTTGCGGCTGTCGCGGTCCTCGACCAGCCACTGGCCCCGTTCCCAGCGCACCGCGGCGTGCTCGCGGGACATCCGCTCGTCCTCGATCTCGATCTCGTGCTCGATCCCGGCCGCAGCGATCCGCCGGCCGAGCTGCGCGGGCGCACCGATCACGAGGGACGCGAGCGTCTTGCCGCTGGCGACCATCACGATCCGTGGCTCGGCCGGCTCCTCCTGCGCAACGCTCGACTCGTCGTCGATCGTCTGGGTCACGCGCCGACGTTACCACCGCTGGCGTGACGTCACATGACACCACGGATCCGACCTCACCGCCGGTCGCCCGACGTGGCGACGCGGAGTTGCGGCCCGAACGCAGCGGCACATCGCTTGCCAGTGGACACCTCCGAACACCAACCACGGAGACCATCATGAGCAACGAGAATGGAAAGTTCGGCCCCAACGCCGTCTGGCTGTTTGCCCTCGGTACTCTCGCAGCCGTGCTCGGCGTCACGAAGATCATCCCGCACGTCGTCGGAATGATTTCGCCCAAGGCGATGGCGGCGGTCTACTTCACGAAGTTCGGCGCCGGCGCGACCGCGGCGGCGTACTTCGGCCTGGCGGGTGCGGTCCGGACGATCGGCGCGTTCACCGCCGCCAGCGTGGGCCTCGGCATCTTCTACTACGTGATCGTGGCGCGCACGTTCGCCTCGGTTGGTTCGGGCATCGCGACCAGCATGGGCCTCGTGTTCTCGGTCGCCTTCGCGGTCGATGCGCTCGCCGCCGGGATCGCGGGCACGTTGTTCGGGCTCAAGCTGCGCCGCGGGCTCGCTCGTCCCGTCGTCGCGCGGTCCTGATCACTGCTTCGCGACCCACTCGAGGATCTGCTTCTGCAGCTCGATGCCCTTGAGCTCCCCGAGGGTTGCCTGACAGATCGCCAGCGCGGACTGGGCATGTGCGACGAACGTATCGTTGCCGCTGCGCAAGCCTGCCTCGGCCGCCTTGCGCAGCGGATCGCGCGCGGCGTCGAAGTCGTTGGTGGACATCCGCATGCTACCGAGCAGGTAGAACCAGTCGGCCATGATCGTGGGATCGCCGGTGGCGACGACGCGAGACGTGAGCGATGGAGCCATCGCTTGCACCTCGACGTACCGACCGGCGCCGAGCGCCGCGTGCGCACCTGCGTTCTCCCCGTAGAGCAGCTCGTTGGGCACCACAGCCACCTGCGGCGCGTTGCCCGGCGCGCGGCTGCGATCGCAATCCTCGGGATCGAGGCCGCCGGCCGCCACGGTGACGGCACGCGCGATCACCGAGCGATCGACCTTGGCCGTCAGCGTGGCGATCGCGGCACGCTCGTCGGCCAGGCTGCGGTCGAGACACAGGTAGCGCTGCTGCAGCAGGGTCGGCGTCTGATCTGCTCGCACGTTGGTGGCCTGACACGCGTCGCGCCGTGCGGCCTTCCACCGCGCCGTTCGATCGTCGAGATAGCGCGTGACCGGGATCGCGGCATCGCCGAGCACCGCGGTGAGTGCGCTGGTTCGCCCGGCATTCCACACCGCATCCGCCGGGAGCTCGATCCCGTTGCATGGATCGGCGTGAGGGCGCACCACGCCGAGCAGGGCGAGCGTCGTCGCAATCCCCGCAACTCCGACACTGCCCGTGAGCCACAGCGTTCGTCGTCGCGGCGCGAGCTCGCGCAACAGGTCGGTCATCGATCCGAACCGACGCGCGCGGTCGGTGGACAGCCCGCGGAGCAGGGCCATACGAACCCGCCGCGGCACCCGAGCGGGGAGGTCGCGCCGCTGCTCGCCGAGCACGGCCGCCTTCAAGCTCGCGACGTCGTAGCCCGCGTACGGGCGTTCGCAGGCGAGCATCTCCCACAGGGTCACGCAGAATGCGAACTGATCGGTCGCGCTGGTCACCGGTCCCGCGCGGAACTGCTCCGGCGCCAATGTAGGCCGGCGTGCCCACCAGCTCGCCGCGGGTCATCGATGTCTCCGCCAGGCCGTGGCCTTCGACGGTCACCAGCTCGTCGGACGCCTCGGATGCGCGCGCGAGCCCGAAGTCGGTGACGCGCACATTGCCTTGGCCGTCGACCAGGACGTTGGTCGGCTTGAAGTCACGGTGCACGATGCCCGCCGCATGCGCAGCTTCGAGCCCGCGTCCCGCGTCGAGCACGAGCTCCAGGATCGCGCGCGGGGTCTTGCCGCTGACCGCCTGATCGAGCGTGGTGCCGGAGACCAGCTGCATGACGCTGTAGAGCTCTCCATCATCGATCCCGACGTCGTAGACCGCGACGACGTTGGGATGGTGGAGCTTCGCGAGTGCCTTGGCCTCGCGGCGCAAGCGCTCGGCGAGCGTTCCGCTGCCCGCACGCATGACCTTGATCGCGACACCGCGCGCGAGCTCGGGATCGGTCGCCTCCCACACGACGCCCATTCCGCCCTCGCCGAGCTCCGGGCGATCGTGTAGCGGCCGATCCGGGCACGCATGCCGATCTCGCTCGGCGGCAGCGTCCCCTCACCGACGATCGTCTCCGCGAGCTCGTTCGCATTGCCCGCCGATGCTGCGGTGCTGATCGTGTGCGCCCCACCCGTCGTGGCGACCGTTCGCCGCTGACTCTCATCCATCACGGCGCGACCATCGCACGGGCCGGCGGGCCTGGTCACCTGGCTTGCGTGACGGAGCTACCTCAGGCTCGGCCCTTCGGCATCAGCGGCACGAACATGCCGTACTCGCCGAGGACGCGCGCGAGATCCGCGGACAGCTCGCGCTTGCGCTGCAGCTTCTCGGGCGCCATCGCCTCGTGGAGCCGGCGCCGCGCCTCGTGCATGCGCCACGCGATCGTTCCTTCGGACACCGCTTGTACGACCGCGACCTCGCCATGAGACATGCCCTGCAGCGACACCAGGATGACGGTGGTGCGCATGTCGACCGGTAGACCATCGAGCGCGCGGAGCAAGCGGGCGTAGGTCTGGCGCAGCTCGGTGGCGCGCGAAGGATTGCTGCGCGCATCCACGGCAACGGCGAGCTCGAGACGAGGATCATCGGGATCCTCGCCACGGCGCGCCCGGTCGCGGCGTGCATTGAGCGAGCGATTGACGGTCATCCGGTAGACCCAGGTGAAGAACTGGCTGCGGCCCTCGAACTCGCCGAGCGCGCGATAGGCCTTCAGGAACACTTCCTGGGCGATGTCATCGGCCTCGCTCGCGGAGCCCGTGATGTGGAGCGCGAGCGCATAGATCCGCTTGCGATAGCGGCGAACCAGCGACTCGAACGCGCGCTGATCGCCGGCCTTCGCCGCATCCACCAGGGCGCTCGCGGTCGCTGCTTCGCGCTCCGCGTGGGTCATGAGGGACGGGACAGGCACGCTGGTACCGAGTTAGACGCATAGCCTACGCCAAGGCTTTGAGTTTTGTTGGGCACGCAGATGGCGCGGCTCGCCCACATCGCCGCCGTGGCGGCAAGTGGGCGGATCAGTTGGCTTCGTGGTCGGCGAGTCGCGACGATGCGGGGGAGGCGAGGGAGAACGCGGCGATCTGTGCGTCGAAGTAGCTGCCGTCGTCCCGCCACATTCGATAGGTGCCCTGCATCGTCCCGATCGGCGTGGTCAGCACGCAGCCCGAGGTGTACTGGAAGGTCTGCCCGGGCGCGAGGCGCGGCTGCTCGCCGACCACGCCGTCCCCTCGCACCTCCTCGACGGTCCCGCGACCGTTGGTGATGATCCAGTGGCGGGTGCGGAGCTGCGCGGTGTTGCGGCTCTCGTTCGAGATCGTGATCGTGTACGCGAACACGTAGCGATCGTCGCGCGGTGACGATTGATCGGCGAGGTAGTGCGATTGCACACGCACGCGGATCCCGTCCGTCATGGCAGACGACGTTGGCTCGGCGACGGTGGGGTGCATTGCCCGAGAATCTGGACCGGTGCGGGCGCAGTTGCAAGGGCCTGCCTCGCCGTCCACCGCACGGTCCGGCGTTCGCGAAGGTCGATCGCGAGCCGCTCGCGCGAGACCGTGTCATGCTCACTGCGTGAGCCGTCCCGCCCTCGAGGTCTAAGTCCCATGCGCATGCGGCCCTTCGCTCTCGCACTCCTGCCGCTCGCGGCCTGCGGTCCGATGTACAAGTCGCCCGGCGGCACCCAGCAGAGTCAGCCCGCGCCGTCATCCGCCGCAGCGCGGGCCGCCGAACCCGCCGGCCCGCCCGGAGGCGGCGATCGATGGACCGCAGCTCAGCCCGCGGTGGCGCCGGATCCCGCGGATGACCAAGCTCCCGCGTCACCGTCCGCACCGCCTGCAGCTTCCGCTTCGACGGCTGGCACCTCAGATGCCCAACGGTTGATCGCCGCGCACAACGCGGCCCGTGCTCGGCACTGCGCAGGACCGCTGACCTGGTCGCCGAAACTCGCGGCGGTCGCGCAGCAGTGGGCCAACGCGTTGCGCGACCAGGGCTGTAAGTTCGGTCACAGCGGCGGGCAATACGGAGAGAACCTCGCCGCGGGCACCACCGGAGCGATGAGCCCCGAGGCCGTGGTGGCCATGTGGTACGACGAGGTCAAGGGCTACTCGTTCCGGCAGCCTGGATTCTCGATGCAGACCGGCCACTTTACCCAGGTGGTGTGGCGCGGAACCACCCAGGTCGGATGCGGTCTCGCACAGTGCAAGGGCAACGACATCTGGGTCTGCGAGTACGACCCTCCCGGCAACTGGGAAGGTCAATACAACGAGCAGGTCTTGCCCGCCGGCTGCAAGTAGCGCCGGCCTACGTCTGGCGCTGATCGATCGGGACGTACTTGCGGAGCTTCTCGCCGGTGTAGACCTGGCGCGGACGACCGATCTTCGTCTGCGGGTCATCGACCATCTCCTTCCAGTGGGCGATCCAGCCGGGGAGCCGACCGAGCGCGAACATGACGGTGAACATGTTCGTGGGGATGCCGAGTGCGCGGTAGATGATGCCCGAGTAGAAGTCGACGTTCGGGTACAGCTTCTTCGAGATGAAGTAGTCGTCCTTGAGGGCGACTTCTTCCATCGCCTTGGCGATGTCGAGCAGTGGATCCTTGACACCGAGGTGCGCGAGGACCTCGTCGCACATTTTCTTGAGGATCTTCGCGCGCGGATCGAAGTTCTTGTACACGCGGTGGCCAAAGCCCATGAGCCGGCGGTTGTCGCGCTTGTTCTTGACGTCGTCGATGAACTTCTTGCCGTCTCCGCCGTTTGCCTTGACGTCCTCGAGCATCTCGATGACGGCCTGGTTCGCGCCGCCGTGGAGCGGTCCCCACAGCGCGAGTACGCCGGCGGCGATCGATGCGTAGAGGTTCGCACCCGAGCTGCCGACCATGCGCACGGTCGACGTCGAGCAGTTCTGCTCGTGGTCGGCGTGAAGGATGAGCAGCTGGTTGACGGCCTTCTCGAGGACCGGGCTGACCTCGTACTCCTCGCTCGGAACGGCGAACATCATGTGCAGGAAGTTCGCGCAGTACTTGAGGGAGTTCTTCGGGTACATCAGCGGCTGGCCGATGCTCTTCTTGTAAGCGAACGCCGCGATCGTGCGGACCTTCGAGAGCAGCCGCGTGATGTGCAGATCGATCGCGGAGTTCCGATCCAGGCTGTCGGGGTAGTACGCCGACATCGACGTGACCATCGCCGAGATCACCGCCATCGGGTGGCTGGTCGGCGGGTAGCCGGCGAAGAACTGGTGCATGTCCTCGTGGATCAGGCTGTGTCGGGTCAGCGCCGTGGAGAACACCTTGCGCTCGGCCGCGGTCGGCAGCTTGCCGTTGATGAGGAGGTAGCTCACCTCGACGAAGTCGCTCTTTTCCGCGAGCTCCTCGATGGAGTAACCGCGGTACCGGAGGATCCCTTCCTCGCCGTCCAGATACGTGATCGCGCTCGTGGTCGAGCCCGTGTTCATGAACCCGCTATCGAGCGTGATGTAGCCCGAGTCGGCGCGCAGGGACTTGATGTCCACGGCGTGTTCGTCCTCGGTGCCCACGATGACGGGCAGCGAGACTTCCTTGCCCTCGGGCAGGACGAGCTTGGCGGTCTGTTTCGTTTCGGCGGCCATGACGATCTCTCCTCGTCGCAGTGCAAAATTGCAGTGCGGGGCGCACCATAGCCGATCCGAGATCAAAGGTTGACGCTACGCGGCGCCAAAATCGTCGTCGGGCCCGACGCCTGATCGCTCTACTCGAGCGTCACGAACGGAGAGCGACCGAGCGGCGTGTTGAACCGATAGGTGTAACCGATGCTCAGGTAGCCAACGGCGCCGCCCTTGTCGAGGCCCCACTGGGCCGCGCTGTAGCCGTCTCCGGCCATCGGCTCGGAGAACACCGCGGAATAGAGGTTCGCGCCGAGCGCAGCGCTCAGCACGTGCTCGCCGCGGCGACCGAGGCCATACTGCAGCGCCACTTCGAGCCGCGCACCGGCCGCGGAGTAGTTGAACACCTGGCTCCCCGAACCATCGTTCTCGTTCGCGGGGCTCATGAGTGCGAGCTGGATGCCCGCGAGCGGCGTGATGCACAGCGCCGAGTTGCCGGCGCAGATGTGCTTGTACGCCGCGACGCCGATGTCGAACACGTCGAGCGTCTGGGCGCTGATCGTGTCCATGTTGCCCTGGCCGAGGTGCGTGATGCCCATGTAGACCTGCGCACCGATCCGGCTCGCGGCGTTCAGCAGGTAATCGCCCTTGAGCCGGAACCCCGCCGCTGCGGTACCGAAGTAATCCTTCTGGCCAATCCGGCCGCCGCCACCGAACAGGTCGATGCCGAGCGTCCAGGTGTAACGGTTCTCGGGTCCGCCCGCGGCCACCAAGCTCTGCGCCGGCGGACGTCCGACGGCCGGCGTGTACGCCGGGTTCCTCGGCGGGTTGTTCGGGTTCGGCGGGTTGTTCGGATCCGGCGGCTGGTTCGGATCCGGCGGCGGCAGGTTCTGATCGCCGCCGCCACCGCCGGTCGGGTGGAGCTCGACGTTCTGCGACTTCGCCTCCTCCTTGATCTTGGCGATCAGCTTGTCGGTCTTCGTGCGCAGTTCTCCCGTCGGGCTGTTCTTGTCGACGGCGCTGCATGCGGTCATCGCCTCGTCGAACTTGCCTTCCTGGAACAGCGAGGTGCAGAGGTTGAAGAAGTACTTCGGCTCCGGCACGCGTGCGACGGCATCGCGGAACTTGGCACTCGCCTCGGAGAACTTGCCGGCGAACATCAGCTCCCGGCCCTCGTCGTTGAGCTTCAGCGCAAGCTCGGCCTGCTGAGCAAATGCGGGCGCAGCCAGTGCCAGCGCGGCGACCATCGTCGCGATTGAAGTTAGCCTAGTCATACTCTTCCTCCCCAGGACGGACGTTCCGAGACAATCCGTATTCTACCACGGGCTCGGTCGGGGCCGTGCCTACATCCCGGCGGTGCGATCTTTTGCACGCGAGGTGGCATCGCTGCGAAGCGCGCGATCGATCAGCCGACGGGCGGCCTCGTGGCCACGGAGGTGCCAGTTCTCCGAGTTTCCGAACAACACCGACACGATTACCTCGGGCTTGTCGGCCGGCGCGAAGCCGACGAACCAGGAGTGCTCCATGTAGAACGGCTCGGTCCGCGTCAAGGTCCCGGTCTTGCCGGCGACCTTCACCTGCGTCCGCCCACCAAACGACTTCGCCGCCGAGCCCGAGTCACAGGTGCCGACCATCATGCGCGCGATCTGGCTTGCTGCATCCGCAGACATCACGCGCTTGGCGGCGGGGACCGCGAGCGGCTGACCATCGATCGATGCGATCAGGCGAGGCACCGGCTGCTCGCCGCGATCGGCGAACGTGGCAGCGAGCAGCGCGCCGCCTGCCACCGAGAGCTGGACGTTGAGAAATCCGGCCGCCGTCTTCGCGAACTCGAGATCGTGCAGCGCGGGTAGCGTGAGCTTGCCGGCGTTCCCCGGGAGCATGCCGCCGGGAAGCGCGTCGAACAGACCGAGGCTGCGCGCGGCAGACTCGAGGCCGGCCGGTTGCAGCTTCTGGAACGCGAGCTTGCCGAGGATCGCGTTGTTCGAGTGGGCGACGCCGTAGCCGAGCGTCTCGCAGCGCGAGTCCCGCTTGTCATCGCGAAGGTTGGCCTCGGTCACCGATCGCAGACCGCCGTGGAAGCACACCTTTTCGTCCGCGGTGACACCAGCATCGACCAGCGCGGTGGCAGTCACGAGCTTGAACACCGATGCCGCCGGCGCCCAGACATCGGTCGCGAGGCGCCAGTCGAACGTGCCCTTGACCGCGCCCTTGGGCTCCTCGGTGCGGCGACCGGCGAGTGCGAGGATCCGGCCGTCGGGCGACATCACGACGATCGCACCGCGTGGCGCGCGCGCTTGGTCGAGCAGCTTCTCGGCGAGCGGCTGGAGGTCGGGATCGAGCGTCAGGACCGCGCGCCGGCCATCCTTGAGCGGCGCCTCGTAGTGATCGCCGACCTTCTCGATCTTGTCGAGATCGAGCAACGCACCGAGCGGCGTGCTGGAAGCGAACGGCGACGCACGGCGTGCGGATCGATCCACCGGGGACTGCCCGGCGATCGCCGTGGTGTCCGCGAGGTTGGCGAACGCAGCGACCTCGGTCGCCGGCGCTGCGCTGACGAGCGGCTCGCCCTTGATCTCGGCGGCGGGAGCACCGACCACCGCGGCGCCACCGGCGACCACCACGGCGCCGGCGAGCAGGACGAAGCTGCGACGCATGGTCATGAGGAGTAGCCTCATCTGCGCGCAGGCACAAGAATCTTTCACCGTTTCGGGGTAGGCTGAGCTGCGATGCAGGGTCGTCGGTACCTCGTGATCACGGTGCTCGCTGCCTGTACGAAGACCCGACCGACGACCACCGGCCCTCGCGAGGTCCCCACCCCGAGCGTGCAGGTCGGCGCGTGCGGTGAGCCCGGGCGTGATGGCGTGATGGGAGCCTCCCCTCACGTCGAGCGCGCGGATCGCGATCTCGATGGCGATGGAACGCCGGAGAGCATCGTCGTCGATCGCAGCATGTGCACCGGGGAGGGGAATTGCTACTGGAACGTCTTCAGGGCGCCCCCCGCTGGCTCGCAGGAGTGCGCGCGCTACGCGGGGACGTTCTCGGGCGCCGCGCTCGAACCCCTCGCCGCGAAGGGCGACGACAACATGAGCGAGGTGCGCGGGTACTGGAACCTACACGGCGGCAGGCTGTTGCTGCAGTCGTACCGTTTCGTGCGCGGTGGGTATCAGCTTGTCGACGCACTGCTGTGCAAGCGAGCAGCGGACGACAAGCTCGATTGCAGCGACTCCGAACGCTGAAATCGGCGGTTTCTGTTAGGATCGTGGTCGGGTGAGTGATACCGGCCGGAACCAGACCGTCGTCACCGCGATCTCGAAGATCAGCGACCGACCGGTGGCCAAAGAGGCCTGCCTCGTCGTGATCTACGGGCTGGAGCTCGGCAAGAAGTTCAACCTCAACCGCCCCCAGTTCATCATCGGTCGCTCGTCCAAGGCCGACATCCAGATCGACCAGGAGGCGGTCTCCCGCAACCACTGCAAGATCATCAACACCGGCAACGCGATCATGCTGCGCGACATGGGATCGACCAACGGCACTTACGTCAACGACGAGATGATCGACGAGTACGTGCTGCGCGATGGCGACTTCATCAAGGTCGGCCGCTGCATCTTCAAGTTCCTCAGCGGCAACAACATCGAGAACGCCTATCACGAGGAGATCTATCGGCTCACCACGGTCGATGGCCTCACCCAGGTATTCAACCGGCGGTACTTCGTCGAGACCCTCGAGCGCGAGATCGGCCGGGCGCTACGCTATCGCCGCGACCTGTCCTTGATCATGTTCGACATCGACCGGTTCAAGGGCGTCAACGACAGTTTCGGTCACCTCGCCGGCGACCACGTGCTGAAGCACCTGGCGAGCGTGATCAAGACGCGGATCCGGCGCGAGGACGTCCTGGCGCGCTACGGCGGCGAGGAGTTCGCGATCGTCCTGCCCGAGATCGACCACTACAACGCGATGCAGTTCGCCGAGAAGATCCGCAAGCTGGTCGAGGTCGCGGAGTTCAAGTTCGAGGACGCCGTGATCCCGGTGACCGTCTCGATCGGTGTCGCCGCCCTGCGCGGTGAGATCGAGGATGCACTGGAGTTCATCAAGCAGGCGGATACCCACCTGTTCGCGGCCAAGGAGAGTGGTCGGAACGCGGTGAAAGGCTGATGGGAACCGGAGGCATACGGCAGGCGGATTCGCAGCCAGTGGTCGCGGCAGGATCCGGTGAGGACTCGGGGAGTGCGCGCGAGCTACGCGAGAAGAAGCGCGTCCTCGCGGCGCTGGTGGTCCACGACCTACGCAGTCCGCTCTCGGGGGTGCAAGGCTACCTGCAGCTCCTCCGCGAGGAGCTGACCGAGGATCCGGCACACTCACCGACCGCGCTCAGCTTCCTCGACGATGCGATGACGTTGGTCGGCAAGGCGCTCGGCCTGGTCGCCACGATCCTCGATGTCGACGAGCTCGAGGACGGCATCCTCCGCGCGCAGCTCTCGCCGGTGCGGATCATCGAGCTCATCGACCGCGCGCGCGCCGGCAACAAGGCCCAGTTCGATGTCCGCGGCCTGAAGATCGACGTCGATGTCGATCCCGACCTGGTGGTCCGGCTCGATCGCGATCTGTTCGGCCGGATTCTCGAGAACCTGATCGATAACTCCGCCCGCTACTCCCCGCGCAACGGGCGCTGCGCGATCGCGGTGCACCGGGACGAGCAGGGCGTCGAGATCGCGGTCGGCAACAGCGGACCGCCGGTGCCCGAGACCGAACGCGAGCGGATCTTCGGTCGCTACTTCCAGGTCGAAGCTCGCCGTGCGGCCGCCCGGGCCAACCGCGGCCTGGGGCTGTACTTCTGCAAGCTGGCCGCCGAGGCGCACGGTGGAACGATCCACGTCGAGCAACGCGGAGACCTCGGCGCCGTATTTGTGGTCCGGATTCCAGAGTAGCCTGGTAGCCGGGTCGGAACATGAGCTGGGCGCCGCTCGCGTTGTCACTGGAGATCGCGACGCTGTCGACGCTGGTCGCGCTGGTGTTCGGTACGGCGATCGCGGTGCTCCTCGCCTGGAACCGGCTCCCGTTCCGCGAGTTCTTCTACGCGCTGGTGTGCGCACCGCTCGTGCTGCCGCCGACCGTGCTCGGCTACTACCTGCTGGTCGCGCTCGGCACCAACAGCGCGCTCGGCCGGGCGTGGGAGAGCCTCACCGGCACGACGATCGTGTTCTCGTTCACCGGGGCGGTGATCGCCGCGGCGGTAGGCTCGCTGCCGATGGTGGTGCGCTCCGCACGGATCGGGATCGAGGCCGTCGAG
>JAYUVX010000334.1:0-11563 GCA_043753855.1 Myxococcales bacterium
CCGTTCCACGTCGGGCATCTGAACGCAGAAACCGTCCACGCCAAACCGAAATTCCATACGTCACAGTTGTCGCTCGATTATTTACGCGCGGCGCCTAACTCGGAACCAACGGACTCGCTTGGGACCGCCAACGCCTTCCGGGTAGACGGCGAGCGTGAAGATCTCCGACGCAATGGAGTTGCGCGCACGGCCCGGAAGCGGCTCGGCTCGGTGTGCGCGGAAGTCGCGCGAAGCGATCGACAGCATCCATCCCCCGGGCTCGCGCGTGCGACCCGCGAGCGCGAGCTCGAGGAGGCCCGCAGCGGCAAGTCGATCTCTCGCCTCGGTCCAAGCGATCGGCGACTCCGCACGGAAGTAGCGGTGCGTGGGCGTGTCCTTGCTCCCGCGCGTGTACGTGATGAGCGTGAAAACGTCCTTGGCATCCGTTTCGGACGCGCGTCCTGCCGCGTTGCGAACGGTTGGCGCGGTGGAAGCTCCCAAGGCAGTCATCAGCGCCGCGTAGGTCGATGCGGGTGCGTTGGGCGCCACGGTCACCGCGGCGTGTCCGGCGGCCTCGCAGCGTCGAACGGTCTCGTTGACATCGACGCGCACGCCGTCGGCTGTGATGCCCGTCGGATCGATCCGGACGACGCAGTTGCGAGGTGCCTGCGGGTTGGGGGCCGGCGGTGGCGTGCTGGTCGAGCTGCTCGATGCGAGCGACGCGACCGGCGCGCTCCCGCTCTTGGTGAGGTGCCACAACGCGAGTCCGCTTCCAAGCCCGACCGCAAACGTGGAGGTGTTCGACATGAGCGGACTCCTTTCAGGACGACGCAAACGCACGGGTGAGCGCGCGCTCGCGCTGGTACAGCGCAACGACGCCCTTGCACCACGCGACCTTCGCCGGGTTGAATAGATGCTTGCTGGCGCCCGCGAGCCTGGCGTGCCCTGCGACTTGTTCGATCGTGATGTCGACCGAGCCGAGCGCTTCGAGGTAACGCGCAACGCGACCGACACCGCCCGCCTCGGAGAAGCCGGCGTTCCATCCGAACGTCAATAGCTCGACAAAGCGTGGGTTGTTCCAGTTCGCCTGCAAGGTTGTGATCCGCGGATGGTTCTTGCGGTAGCTGTCGACGATGAGGCCGAGCAGCTCGCAGCCGATCGCGACGTTGGTCGCCGGATGGGTGAGGTGGTCGCCCCGGTACGACGTGCCGTGGCGCTTGTTGTAGTCGGCGAGCACCACCGGGACGATCTGCATGAGTCCGATCGCGCTACCTGCGCGCGCGCTCGCTTGCCCGTTGGATTCACGCTCGACTAGCGCGCGGACGTACTCGATCGGCACGTTGCCGCGGTAGCGCTCGAACATCGGATCCCACCGACGCACGCGCGACGATGTGGCGAAGGATGCGCTCGGTGCCTGCTTCGCCGGGCTGGATGGCTCGATCGGACTGGCGGTGGGGCGCGCGTCGAGCTGCGAGGGGCGGGTGACGGGACCGCTCGCGGTCGACGGCGCGGGCGGACTCGGGGTCGACGTCACGACGACCTGAGACGGCCTCGTGATCCGACCGTCGATCGTGGTCGGGAGACGCGTCGGGGGGACGCTCGAGGTCGGGAGGTCGGTCTCTGTCGTCATGACGGCGATGTTCGATGCGGTCGCGGTGGTCACCGGCGCGACGATCGCGCTCGGTGCAGCGTCCGCATACGGATCGATCGGCCGCATCTCGCCCGACGGACCGGCGTCCGGATCGCCGGCGAACGGACGGGCGTACGGATCGATCGGCGTCATCGGGCCCGACGGCCCCGCAGCTAACGCCCGCGGCGGTTTCACCTTGGCCGTCGGCGCCAGGAACATCGTCGCGAGCGAGCCCGAGCTCCACGTCGCCGGGACGGAAGGAGCCGTTGCGCTTGGTTGCTTCGCGAGAAGCGGGGGGACGAGCCAGCGCCCGGCCGCGTAGCCGGCGGCTCCGCCCGCGGCGAGCCACAGCGCGGTTCCGAGTGCGTCGTCGTTGGACATGACGGGCCTTTCGTGGAAGGGGAGGGGAGACGGGAAGAGAGCAACGAGGAGGGAGAAGATCGGGGCCTCGGTTCACGCGAGCGACCAGAGGGCCACCTTGGAAATGAGCTCGTAACTAGGCTGGGTTTCGATCAGGCGTGCAGAGCGCACGCCGTTGGCGCTACATCTGCGCTACAGCACGACGATCTGGTCTGGGCCGGGGTCGCACGCGCCATCCTCGTCGACACCCAGATCAGAGGCATCACAGGCATCGAGGTCGAACGGAGCGGTGTTCGCAGCGGACGCCGTCTTGTACGACGGCGCCGTACCGAACATCGGCCAGAAGCCCGACGACGAGGGCGCCTGCGTGCCCTGACCGTCGACGGTCTTGTAGGCCGGCATCGAGCTACCGAACAGCGAGCCGAGCAGGCCCGATAGGCAACTCGACGCCGCCGGCTGCGCATGCGCCACCGTCAGTTTGGAGACGTTCCTGTACGCAGGGTTGATGCGAGAGAAGATGTCCATGGGTTTGACCTCCGGTTAGCGCAGGACGCGAGCCAGCAGGTTGCCCAGGGTGCGCATCTGCTCGTCACGCTTGGCGTGATGCGCGAGCGCGCCCTGGTAGGTCATCAAATTCTCGACGTCGACACTCGCTTCGCCCTGCGCCGTCGGACCAGCCGGCAACGGCAGGATCGCGGCGAGAAGCTGCACCCCCGTGTCGATCAGCTCGCCGGTCGTCATCCCGAAGCGGGACGCGATGGACGATGCCATCGGCGGGTAGAACGGCTGCGGCTGAGGATAGAACGGCTGCGGCTGGTAGTAGCCGGACGCGTTGCCGGTGATCACCGTCGGGCGCGAGCCCGGCGGGACGACCACCGTGCGCGATCCAGACGGAGCCGGGGGCATCGGGCGCCACGGCGATGCCGGGCGGCCGGTGCGGTGATCGGTGACGGCGTTGCGGCCGTCACCCACGTAGATAACATCGTAGTCCATAGGGTTCCCTTTCGTTTCTGGTTGAGCGGCCATGGCCGCTCGCGCGAACCCAGGCTCCGATCCTTGTCTCCTCCTCGTTACGCGGCGCCGTCGAGATCGATGACGATCGGCTCGTTGCTCTCGGGCGCGCTCGCATACGCGTGATCCCGAATGCCATAGCGCCATTCGTCCTCGACGCTCTCGAGGTCGTTGGCAGCGTCTCGGAACAGATCGACGACGACGCCACCGCCGGTGGCACTCCTGCGCGGCGCGACCGCAGGCGGCGGCGCGAACTGCGCGGGCGTGGCCGGCAGGGAATGGTTCGTGGGTGGAGCGGCCGTCATCGTGTTCGCATCCCCGTGCGCCCTGACCGCACGCTTGTTCATGAGCGCGAGCGCGAACTGACCAGCTCCGCAGGCCGCGACGCTGGTCCCGACGACACGCGGTGTACCCTCTGAGAAGTACGCCGTGGCGCCGCCACCGAGCATGAGCCCGATGCCGACGGCCTCGGGCGAGAGGATCTGCTGATTCACGACGAGCCCGCCAAGAGCGGCGCTTCCGGCGCCGCCGGCAACGGCGGCGGCGATGGTCTTCCAATCCGGTGGGTTTCCGCGGCGCACGATGCTCCGCGCGCGTGGACGAGGCGCAGCGGAGGCGAATCCAGCGGTGGCGTTGCGCGGGCCGCGGTGCGCGCGCTTGATGGGGCGGGGGCGATGCTTCTTCTTCATGGCGAATAGCTCCTGGACGGTGAGGAAATCGAGGGACGCGTGACGCCGCTACGCGGCATTGCGGTGACGGACGTGCTCGCCAGGCTCGTGCACGTAGCCGCACTCGTCGCAGAACCGGAGCGGCGGCGGCACGGGCGAGCGCGTCGCGGGTGCGATCGGTGCTGCAGCGCGCATCAGCGTGTGCAGCACGCTCGTCGGCATGCGCGCCGGGGTGGGCGCGGCGCGGCGGACCGGGACCACGTCGAGCGGTAACTCGAGGATGTCGAAGATCGTGAGGGCGTCGGACAGATCCAATCCCAGCTCGTCGTCGAAGATGCGAGCCAGCAGGCGCGCGGTGAACATCACGTCATCGATCGACGCGCGGCTCGGGCGGTTGCCGGCGATCCGAGCCTCGACGAACCGACGTGTGCTGCGCACGTGCGCACGTCCCGTCGGCCAGTCGTCAACCGCCCGCTCGGCGATGTCGAGCGCCCAGGTCGCGAGCTCGTGGATCGCGGCGCGTGCAGGATCGTAGTCGATGCCGTTGCGGATCCACGGCGCACGCGCTGCGGCGAGGGCCGGAGCCGCCTTCTTCTTCTTCGAACGAGCAGAGCCAGACGAACCAGAGCGAGAACGAGATGCAGACATGAGAGCTCCTTCGGCCCGCGGCTGCGGGCCATGTGAGCGCCGCACCGCGAATGCGGAGGGCGGAAACCAGGACGTCGGCGCGACACGCACCGACGATGAGCAACGGGGACGTTAGAACTTCTGTGCGAGCCAGCGACCGGCGAGCGCTTGTGGGGTCATCGCGTCGAGCGAGCCGACCATGGGCGACGGAGTGGCGAATGGCCCGAGCGATAGGCCCTCGCGGTTCAACTCTTTCTCGAGCGCCGTGATCAGCGGCGGACTCACGCCAACGCTCGCGAGCTTGACCTTGGCTGCTTCGATGCCGATGCCTGCACCGACGCGGCCGGCGACGCGTACGAGCGGGCCGAGCACCTGCTGGAGATCCTTGTTGTTGACCAGTGCGCTGAGCGCCATCATCGCGAGCGGGTTGTTGCGCGTGGGCGTGGTCGGGGTCTCGGTCGCACGTTGGGCGGCGACCTGATCGATCGCGCCGATCGCGCGGGCTGCGGAGTGGACGATCTTGAGCCCACCGAGGCCATATCCGCGCGCCTCACGCTCGGCGAGCGCGAGCACGAGCGCCACGTCCCGCACGTCGGCGATGCAGATCGGGCGCAGCACCAGCACGCCGCGCATCGCGCGGTGGCCATTTTCGATCCGGCGGATGCCTCCGACCACGCGATCGGCCCGCGCCATCGCCAGCTCGGCGATCCAGTCGACCGCCTGTGTCGGCGTGAGCGTCACCGGATCTGCGCCACTCTGCAGGGAGGTGTTACGCGGCTCGGCGTCTTCAGACGCTTCCAGTGCGTTCAGGTCGGCGAGGATGGCCTGGTAGCGGGCGAGCGCGTGCTCGTAGGTCGCGATGGCGTCGTCGATCGGCTTGCCGTCGACCCACGTCGTGTGGCCCTGCTGCTTCGCTCGGTGCGCGTTGGCGAGGTCGCATCGCAGGCCCTTGTTCTCATCAAGGCCGATCAGCCGTTGGATCCGGAGTTGATGGATCGCGATGGGCACGTCGAGCTGCCCGGGACGGGTGGCCGAGTTGCGAACAACCTTCGGATCGAGGATGATGGGCTGACCGTCACGTGTGGGGAAGGTGTGAAGGCCGTTCGGCGTCCACACCGTGGCGAGCCGATAGACGCGATCCGGTTCGATCAGCTCGGCCGCTCCCGTAAATCTTGCTGACCGCTCAAAGCAGTTCGGGGACGGGTTGTCGAGCTGGAGCCGCTGCGGTGGACGACACGCGGCGACCTTCGGGCCGTCGCCGGGAATGCCATCGTCGTCGCGCTGGGGCAAGGTGCGAAACCACTCGGCGAGATCATCGGTGGAGTCGAATCGCGCGGCGAGCTCGACGATCGCGGGGTTTTGAGCCTGGAGCTCGGCGACGATCTGATCGGTCGTCGGACCGAGGCATTCGTGGTCATTCATGGGGGGCGCGATCACGGGATTCTCCTGGTGAGGGAAGAGGTGCAGGTGGATTGGGGGCGAGCCGTCACCGCGGCTTGGATCCGCGGGGCTGTTGGATCTCCGCGACCATGCGGCGGATCAGAGCCGTTGCTTCGTCGATGGACATCGCTGACAGCGCGGCGAGCCAGTTCGCGAGCATCTGCGGCTCCATGCGCGAGATCGTGTTCTGGGCGATCGCCTGCTCTGTAGGCGACAGCTGCGCGCGGATCGCGGACAGGTGCGCGAATTGCTCGCGCGTCGGAATCGGCGGCACGATCGGCGTCGCGATCTCCGCGGCGTCGGACGCGAGCGGGGCGGCCTCGTTGTCGAGCACCTGCGGGCTCGCGTCGGCGCTGTCCGTATCGGTCAGCGGCGCGGGTGCTGGGGGCGGTGGCACCGGCGAGCTCCAGCCCGCGGCGACACCCACCGGCTCGCCGGCCGGCCCCGGCGCCGCGTGAGCAGTCGCCGGAACGGACACGAGCATCGGGCCGCGTGTGGCGGCGGGGGCAACACCGTTCTTGCTGTAGATGTGGCGAAGGAACTCGGCAAACTTCTCGTAGAGGAACCCGCCGAGCTGAGGGAGGTGTGGCTCGATCATGCGTAGCGCCGCCGTGGCCGGATGCTCGGGTGCCGCGTCTTCGCCCTCGTCGTCGTCATCCTCGTCGCGATCGTCGTCCTCGGTGGGCACATCTGCGTTGCGCAGCTCGGGCGCGGGCATCGCGACAGGGGCGGGACGATAGGGCGCGCGAAGAATCTCGGCAGCGGCTGCCATCAGCGCTCCGTGTTGCGCCGCCATCACCTTCATGACCTCCGCCTGCGTCGCGGCCATCTGCTGGATGATGATGAGCGGGCTCACGTCGCCGGTGCTGCCGTCGGCAGTCTGTGCATTGCGCGCGACATCGATCGAGACGTACGCAGCCTGTGCGTCCTCGAGCTCGTTGCCGTCCTCGTCGCACTGATCCAGGCGATAAAGGCCGGGCACGTGGCCGACGGCCTTGCGGAACTCCATGTAGTCGGTCTCGGGATCGATGTGGAGCGGCTGGCCCGCGGCATCGAGCACCTGACAGCACGTGCCGCGTGCACTCGGGTTGCGGAACAACCGGACGAGCAGCTGCTTCGCGCGCCGGTGGAACGTGAACGGCTTGCCTTGCTTGTCGAATGCGAGCGATGACATGAGTGGTCTCCTCGCGGTGCGCGTGGCGCAACCGCTCGTTGCGGCCTCGTCGCCCGCCGCGTAAGCGACGTTCGATCGAGGGCCTCTACTTGGGTATGCGCACGAGACGGTCCGCGGGTCGAAAGAATCGACAGGTGGCTCGCGATCGCACGCCATCACGCCGGGTGGCGTGCGTGCGCCGTGGGCACCGGCATCCTGCGCAGTTGGATCGCGCGCGCGCGGTCCTCTAGAAACCTTCAGGCCAGCGCCGCTCGCCCACGCGGATCGCCCGCGCGGTCGCGATGGAAATCGTCGCGACCACGATCCAGTCTAAGCGCGTGATCGCGTTCGACGTTCTGTCCGCGCCATCGCCGAGCACGCGAAACCGCGCGCACGATTTCCGCCAGCACATTGTAAGCGAGCCGAGATCAACTACTTGCCATTTATCCGCCATGCGTTTGATGGCATCGCTGCGGTCGCTATCGCGGTGGGCGAGCTTGGAAGCCGACGATCGCGTGCAGGTCGAGCGGCTAGCGGCAGCGCTGTGACTCGACCCTGACGTCGCCAGATCTCCAACGCTGTACGCCCGGCGGACGGGACCGCGTGTGGTGCCAGCGTTGGGCGAACGTCCGGAGTTCTGCGGTATCACTGAACAAGAAAGCAGTGTCAGAGCCGTCCACTAGGGTGCCTTCCAACAAGGGAGAGCAACATGGAAACGGCGACCACCACGGCACAGCAACTGTGCCGGACTGAATTCGACAAGCAGTACACCAAGGAAATGCTGCGAGAGCTGAGCAAGCGAGCGATCGCACTCACCAAGCGCTACGAGCGGCACACCCCGCGCCGGAGCACCGACACCTCCGAAGATCGGATCCACACCGCGGTGATGAAGTTTTTCGATGGCTCTCGGACGTGGGATCCGACCCGCGTCGACCTGTGCGGCTTCCTGCTCGGAGTGATCGCGAGCGATCTTTCGAGCGAGATGCGTCGCTCGCAGATGGCGCCGTTGGTTTCGATCCACGATCGGGATCCCACGCGCGAGGACGACTACACTGGCGAGCCGTGCGGTGAGTCCGGCATGGAGTTGGGGGCGTCGGCCGAGAATGGTTACTCGGTGCCGCTCGTGCCCGCTTCTGTCGACGAGGCGTGGTCCGTCGCAATGAGGTATCTGCGCAAGGGCGCCGGTACGGACGCCCGCGCACTCGCGTTGCTCAGCGCGTGGGAGGAAGGCGTGTACCAGAAGCGGGATGTGATGGCGCTGCTCAAGTGGTCGGCTGTCACCTACAAGGACGCGTACCAGCGGTTGGTCAAGTTGGCCAACGAAGCAGAAAACAGCATCCGTGAGGCTATCGCCTATGCCCTCGCGAACTAACCGATTCCGACCCCAGGCCATGGAGGACACGATGATGACGAAGAGTGAACGCGACCTACGCAGCTTCGAGGCGCTCCAGATCGCCCTGGCGACGGAGGACGCGAAGGATATGCCTACCACTCCAGAGATCGAGCGTCAGGTCGAGGCCCTGTACGCGGCTGGTCGGCGCCGGATGGCGCAGATCCGCTACGCGGAGAACGCGTTGTGGCCGGTGACGATCGCGAGCGCCGAGATTCGGCCGCAGATCTTGGCGATGAACCGATTCGATGTGCTGGTGGGGCTCGGAGACATACGTGCGAACCATCCAGAGATGCAGTGCGCGCATCGCGACTGCGAGACGCTCAGCGATCACGATCTGCGGAGCATGCTCGAGGACGCAACCAAGCTCACCGAGACCAAGGAGTAGCCCGTGCCGGTGCTGTGCCGTCCCTTCGAGCGGGCCCGGCAGCTCGCTCGAGAGGCGCTCTGGGAGTGCGGTGTGGACGAGCCCGCGAAGATCGACCCGTTCCTCATCGTGGGCCGACGTCGGATCCTCCTGATCTACAGCCAGCTCGATGGCGCCACTGCGCAGATCCTCCGTCACGGCGATCGCGCGATCATCCGCGTCTCCAATCAGATCGTGCAGATCGGACGGCTTCGCTTCACGATCGCTCACGAGGTCGCTCATTATCTGCTCGGCCACCAGATCCCGAGCGAGCTCGAGCTGGGAACGACCGCGCCGTTCAACGCGCATCAAGAGCGCGAGGCGGACGTGTTCGCGACGGAGTTCCTGATGCCGAAGGCGTGGGTCGCCCCGCTGTGCGCCGTAAAACCGGTGGGGCTCGCCAGCGTGCATGCGATCGCGCAGACGTTCGGCGCGTCGATCGTGGCGGCCGCCGTTCGCTACGTCGAGCTGGCACCCGCGCCATGCGCCGTGGTGTACAGCGAGCAAGGCAGGGTGGTCTGGGCGAAGCGCAGCTCCGCCTTTCCGGGACGGATCCCGCCGCAGGTGGACATCGGCCGCGGCGCGGTCGCGTTCGACTACTACCAGCGAGGCCAGCTCAATCCGACCGCGCGCATGGTGCCGGCAGCCGCTTGGTTCGGAAGTCAGCTCGCGTCTGCCCCTGGGGATTCGCTGGTAGAGCACGCGGAGCTCGTGCCCGAGCCCGGGTGGGGAGGCGTGCTCTCGCTCCTCTCGGTCCCGTCGAGCCGATGAATAGCTTCCGCGCGCTGCGTAGACTGGCGGGGAATGAAGCGAGGGAGGGGCCGCACTCGACCCGAGTGCGCTCCGCGGCACTTGTCGTCCATCCCTCTCTCGTCACCGAGCTATCGCGAGTAGTCTTCGTGGTCCGGTGTCATTCTCCGCTCGCGCCACTCATTCAGCGAGGAAAAGAGCTCCGTCGATGGCCACAATGGGTTTGACTCACAACGTCGTGACCAGGTGAGGTGGACGACGGCGTATCCGACGCCAATCACCTCGAAGAGGATGTCGTCTTGGTCAGCTCTCGCAGCGATGGCGCGGATGGTCTGGCCGGCGAGTACGTGGCCGAGTGGCAATTCGCTCTCGAGCTCCTCTTCGAAGCCCTTCCGACGTGCCTCGTCTATGGCGCTCCAGGGTTCGAGAAGGTCGGTCGTGACCGCCTCTCGCGTACCCACGCCGGGCTCCCTGGTCAAACTGTTCCCACCTGCGAGCGTAGGTACGAGTTCACGCCGAGCAGATGCACCAAGGTGGGGCCGGCGCTCGCTGTGAGGGCATGCTCGCCAGGCGCGGTTTCGCCGTTTCGGATCGCGGACCTCTGGCGCAAACGGTGGCGAGCCGGGCGCGAACGCGTGGGACGACAACCTCGACGGCTCGGGTGCCCGGCCGATCGCCTGACGACGTCCGCGCAGCTGACCGACGCGAAGGACTGGCGCGCTGACGACCGCGTTCCGCCAGCGGGATCGCGCGGTGGACACTTCACGACTGGTTGCCCGGTTGGGGTTCGGGGCGCCGCTGGTCGCCGGTTAATGGTGTCCGACAAACACGTCCCGACCGACGGCGATGCCGCAAAATCTGGACCGGGGCATTGGCCGAACTTTCCATCGTGGTGTGCTGGTTTCACGACTCGATCAACAAGGTTAGTCCGGTGGGAGTGAGTTTCCTCGAGTCGTCGGTCTCACGGTAACAGGAACGACAACATCGAGAGGCACACGGCCATCTCCGGCCTGCTGGCGATCTGCCACTGCCGCCGCGCGATGCTCTCCCAGCGTGCGGCACGTTCGGGTTCCCCGAGCGCGCGAAGGACGTCGCGACGCCCGGCGGCATCCCAGGCGAGTGCGCCGGGTGAAATCAGACGAAGCGACCAGCGCGGCGTCTCAATCCAATCCAGTAGTTCGGTCGGGGCGGGCCGGATCCGTGGGGCGACAGCCGCTACGAACATCCCGAGAACGAAACTTGGGTTATTCGAGTACATGTGTCGCCGCAGAGCGGAGAGGTCCTTCGCGAACGTCCTTCGGACTAGCTCGATCGCTCGTTCATCGACGAACTCGGAGGGCTCTGGGACCTCACCGCGCCGTGCGGCGAGCACGGCGGCTGGGAGCTCATTCTGTTCAGAGGCGCGCGAATCGACCGCCTCGCCCAGACGGTATCGGATTACATCCTCGAGCCAGGCAGTCTGCGATCGCTGGAATTCGAGTGTCCCGCGACGTGGCCCATCGTCGTCCGGTCCGGCCGTGGCGAGCGCGGCGGCACGAGCCTTCAGACGCTCACGAGCCTTTACGAAATGGGTGCGGATCTTCTCCGGCCCGGGAAAGTTGATCGATTCCGCGGGCTTGGTTTCGGAGCGACTTTCCGGATCGATCGCCAGCGGGTAGCGTCCGCAGCCTGATGACCATCGCGCGTGCAGAAACAATCGCCAGTGACATTCCGTTCTGCGAGTCTCGACGAGACATGAAGAAGCTCGAAGATGAGCTGAGCAGCAGCGAGGCGATGCATGCGCCGCTTCACGAGATCGAGCGCATGCTCGAAGCCCAGGGGCGAGAGATGTTGCGAGCGATGATGCAGGCGCACTTCGACCTGCGCTCGGCGCAAGAGCGACCCGTCGAGGTGCGCGACTGCGCAGGTGTGGAGCGCTTGAAGGTTCGGCGCAGTTCGCGAACCGTCGAGACCAAGTTCGGTGAGGTCGAACTAGATCGCAACCTGTATCAGGCACCGGATTCCGATGCGCTAGCTCCGCTCGACGCGGCGATGGAGTTGCCCGAAGAGAAGTACTCGTACGGGGTACGGCGAATCGTTGCCGAGGAAGCGGCACGGGCCTCGTTCGACGAGGTCGTCGAGCTGGTTAGAAAGCAGAGCGGCGCTGAGG
>JAYUVX010000335.1:0-11556 GCA_043753855.1 Myxococcales bacterium
CCTGTAGCCTCGACCGCGCGTTTCGGGATCAGCGAACGTCTAACCCACAGCGAACGCCGTTCGACGGCCGGTGCAACCCGCCGTGTGCGGGGAGCCGCCCCAGACCAGCTCGCTATCCGCGGCAACGGGAGCGGCCGGTAGCGCCGGTCCGACCGCCAGCGTCGACGTCAACGATCACGGGAAGATTGAGCCCCGTCGGGGCGCGACGCCCGCCGGCACGTCGCTTGCCAATCACGAGGTCATGTCCACACCCCCTCGTCGAAGCGGAGCGCTGGCGCCGCACTGGATGGCGTTCACGTACGTCGTCGCCATGAGCGCGGTGGTGAGCTGTACGGATGTCGAGAGCACCCCCGATGTCTGCACGCTCGCTGCCGAACACGTTGCCGCGTGCACTGGTGATCCTCTCACCGAGCTGCCGCCGGAAGGTTGTGTCGGCGAGATGGCACGCGGCGCCGAACAGGTGCTCGGGCGCAGCTGCGGCGAGCTAGGCGCTGACGACGACAAGGCGGACGGAACGGGCGTGTGGTGCCAGCCAGCGACTCGCTGGATGGGCCGCTGTCACGACGAGGTCGCGCTCCGCGAGCTCGCCGCGATCGACGACCTCGCGACCGTGTGCCCGCCGGCGCGCAGTGATGCGGTGTGCGTCGCGTTGCGCGATGTCGACGGCCGCGCGAGCACCGATCCCGGCGCGCTCGCCGCGTACCAGCGTGCGCGCGACGCCGTCGCCGGAGCACTCACCGGAGCTGCGCGGCCGGCTGCGCTGCGTGACCACGCCGTGCGCTGGTTCGTCCGCGAGCACCAGGTCGCGCTGCTGGCGTGGAACATCGTCACCGCGCGCGGCACGCGGCCGGTCGGCGCCGATTACGCAGCGCGAGCACGCGCCGCGCTGGCCGAGATCTATCCGATCTACGATCCTGCGCGCTTCCGTCTCGCAGCGCTCGGCCTCGCGCCACGACCGGCAGCGACGTGTACGCAGCCGCGGATCTGGCTGCTCTTCCCCGGAGTTCTGCGTCTGGTCCCGCGCGACGAGATGCACGAGCAGATCGACGCGATGGCAACCGCGCTGCCGTGCATGGTGCCCGTGCGAGTCGACACCGGCAGCTTTGTCGATCCGGTGATCAATGCACGGCAGGCCATCACCGCCGTCGCCGCTCTCGGCCAGAACTTGCGCACGGCGCCGATTCACCTGCTCGGCTACAGCCAGGGTGCGAACAACGCGCTGCGCACGCTCGTCGACAGCGCCGACATCCGCCGCCGCGCCGCCAGTGTGTTTTCGGTGCACTCCGCGGCGCACGGCTCGGAGGTCGGCGATGTACTCGACGCGATCATCAACTCTACGACGGCAGGTCGCGACCTCTGCGATCGGCTCCCGGCGTTCGTCCGACCCCTGTGCGACTGGGCCGCGGCGCAATCGCCCCAGCCGGCCGATCCGCTGCTGCATGCCATCGCGTGGGCGATGGGCGTCCCGCTCGATCAACTGGAGAGCTTCATCGCTGCCGAGGACGGCGTGAGCGCCGCGCCGAATCTGCGCGCATTCTTCCAGCGTCACGCACCCGGCGTGCGTTCGCTGACGACGGGTGCCGCGCGCGAGTTCTGGGCCGAGCACGGCTCCGCGCTTCCAACCAACATCCCGTACCTCAGCTGGCGCGCGGTGATCACCGACAAGCGCCGTAACTTGCCCGGATCCAATGCGCTGTTCCACGCGCTGCTCTCGCGCTCCAGTCCACGGCGGCCGTACAACGACATGCAAGTGCGCCTCGAGAACCAGCTGGACGGCGGTCCAATCGCGGCGACGGAGATCGCAGGCCCGGTCGGCGAGGGTAACCACTGGCAGTGGGTGGTCGCCGACGGCGCGGTGCCCCCTGCACTGATGCCGGCGAGCATGACGGAGTGGACGCCCCACCGCGAGATGGTGCTCTCGTACTACCAGTCGCTGAACGATCTGGGGCTGCTGTGATCGCGGCTCGCCGAGCTCACCGCGCGCTCGCCTTTGCGGCGGTCGCCGCGTACGCGACGATTCTCGCGGCGGCCTGCGACACCGCGCCGTCCGACGAATCGGCCTTCGGTCCAGCGCGCGTCACCTTCGATGATCCGTCGCCGGCGTTCTCGTCGATCAAGTACGACAGCCGCGGCTTCATCGTCGATGGCGAATATCGCCTCCTGCGCGGCGGCAGCGTGCAGTGGTTCCGCCTACCGCCCGAGGTCTGGGACGATCGCCTGACCCGCTTCCGCGCCGCTGGCTTCAACACGGTCGACGTCTACGTGCCCTGGAACGTGGTCGAACCGACGCCAAACCAGTTCCAGTTCGACGAGCCCGACCTGCGTCACTTCCTCGAGCTGTGCAAGGCACATGGACTCTACGTCTACTTGCGCCCCGGGCCTTACATCACCAACGAGATGGACGGCGGCGGCGTGCCTGCATGGGTGTTCACCACCACCACGAAGAAGCAGAAGAACGCCGACGGCGCTCCGAACCTGCGCACCAGCGATCCCGACTACCTCGCGCTGGTCGACCGGTACTTCGGCAAGCTCGACGAGGTCATCAAGCCGTACTTGATCTCCAACGGCGGACCGATCGTGCTCTACGGCATCGAGAACGAGTACGACTGGTTCGAGATCTTCCACGAGGTCGACAAGCTGTTCTGGTACAACGGCGGTCCCGAGCGCAACCTGCTCGAGACGCCTGGCACCGCGGCCTACATGACCGCGCTCCGCGAGATCGTCCGCGGCGACGGCATCGACGTGCCGATCACCACGTGCCCCGGCAGCGCGAAGGTGGCGGGCACCGGCAACGTTCCCGGCATCATCCCGATGCCGAACATCTACACGAACGGTCGCACGGAGCGGACGGCCTACGACATCGTCACCGGGATGCACGACCCGGCCAAGTTCGGCGGCGCCTACACGGACATGCCGTCGGGCTCCACGGAGACCGAGCGCACACCGGCGCGCCTCGAGCGCCTGGTGCTCGGCGGAATGGACGGCTTCTTCGCCTTCAACGTGGTCGGCATGCACACCGACGGCTATCGCAACGCGATCGTGCTCGACAACGCGGGCCCGCGCTCGATCCTGGAGCTCTCGACCGACCGCATTCTCAATGCCTTCGTCGCTCCGACGGTGGGCTACTTCCACAACGTGGTCGATTACTACGGCGCGATCGGACCGAGCGGGACCTTGCGCGCGAAGTTCTGGAGCTTCCGCCGCACCAACATGATGCTCGATGCGTTCGAGCCGCTGATCGCCGGCGTGCGCCACCCGGAACGATCGGGCGACGGCGTCGCCGGCGGCAATGGCCGGCTGCGCGTGCGTCACCCTTCGCTCGGCGCGGTCGAGGACGGCAAGCGCGTGTTCTACTGGCTCGACGCCCGCGATGGCGCGCGGTTTGTCGGCCTCACGAACGAGACTGGCGTGACGCAGACGCTGGCGCCCGGCTCGATCGAACTCGATGGTGTGCGCATCCCGGCGCGCACGACGATGACCGTGCCCGCGGAGGACTACCCAGGTGTGCCTGGCGGCGTCGAGAGCGAGAACGTGCACATCCTCGTCGTTGGCGCACCGCTCGGCGTCGCCAACGCCCGGCTCGGCTACACCACGAGCGAGGTGCTCAGCCTGCGCGACTTCAACGATCGGCGCCTGCTCGTCGTGCACGGCGTCGAAGGCACCGAAGGAGAACTGGTGCTCGAGGGGCTCGGCGACGGCGCCCAGGTCGAGCTCGCCGACGGCGTCACCGTCGCGGACGCGAGCGCCGGCCGGATGCTCGTCACCTACACCCATCGGACGGGAGCTACCCTCGTCGTGCGCACCGCGACTGGAAACATCATCCAGGTCCTGGTCACGACGCGGCAAGATGCCGGCCGCACCTGGTTCTTCGAGGTCGATGGTAAGGACCTGGTCCTGATCGGCCCGGACCTGGCGCGCCCGGGTGCGCGCGGCGGCCTGACGATCGATTACGAAACAGGCACCACCGCCACCGAACGCCTGTTCACGCTCTCGGACTCACCGCTGGGCATGGGGAGCATCACCGTGGACGCGCCGTGGAATGCCGGCAGCCATCTCACGCGGTGGTCCCGCAGCACCGGCGCGGCGCCGACGGTGACCGTCGATCTGCGCCACGGCCAGCTCGGCCCTGACGACCGCGGCGAGACCCGCCCCGCGGCCGGCGACACGGGCTGGACCGCATGGAGCGGCGAACCGCGGCCACTCGAGCACCTCGGCATCCTCGCCGGCCACGCCTGGTATCGCGCTCAGATCCGGATCGATGGCAACCCCGCCGACCGCTGGGGCGGCTGGAAGCTGTGGGTCGAGCACGCGAGCGACTTCGTCGGCGTTTACGTCAACGGACACTACGTGACCACGCTCGCCCCGCTCGGCACCGAGATCGACAATCGCAGCTTCACGCCGGCCTATGCGTTCCCTGACGTGACGCCGTACCTGGTCCGCGGCGAGAACGAGATCGCGTTTCGCGTCGAGGTATGGGGCCACGGCAGCTTCATGTGGCCGCGCGGCGATCTCATCGGATCGCGAGCACGGTTGCCCTCACTGGGCTTCGACAGCGTCAAGGGGCTATGGGGCAAGGCCGAGCTCGGCGGTCAGGCGCTCACTCGCTGGGAGGCGCGCGCTCAGCTCGGCGGCGAACGCTCGGGTTGGCAGCTGCCGCAGACCGGCGCAGCCTGGCCACACCAGGCGTTGCCGACCACGCTCGAGCGCGGCGCCATCACCTGGTACCGCGTGACGCTCGATCCGGCGACGCTCCCCGATCCGGCACGCTTCCACGCTCCTGCGGTGCTGCGGCTGCGCGGCCACGACGTCAAGGCGACGATCTGGCTCAACGGCCGCCTCATCGGTCGCTGGCTGTCTGACGACGACTGGCTCCGCCGTGGCAACTGGGCTCGCGGCATCCGCAACATGTGGATGAACACGTCGCCCGATGAGTTCCCGATCGATGCCGAGACGCTGCGCCGCGACGGCACGGACGTCCTCGTGTTCGCCTTCGAAGACGCGTCGGGCAGCGCCGGCAGCGGCGGCCGCATCGAGGAGCTCGGCCTGGTGGCGGCGACCGAGGAGCGCACGAACGCCAACGGCGTCACCGCGCCCGTGGCAACTCCGACGCGCCGCGAGACCCTCGCGCTGACGATCCGTCCGTGAGCCGGGCGATCTGATCCGGCCTACGGGGGCAGCCCCCGAGGAGGATGTACCGACAGCTCCATGCGTCTGCGAAATGGGCTTGCGTCAGGCACACCTACGCTGACCCACCTCGCGGCTACCCCGCGCGCACCTATACGGGATCCGAGGGTGGCCGGTATCGTCCTGTAGCATGAAGGTCGCGCTGGCCTGGCTCGCGGTGACGCTGGGCCTGACCGGCGTCGCGCGCACCACTGCGGCGGATGAAGCCTCGCCGGTGCCGGCGGGCCTCGTACGGTTCCGGACGTTCGGCTCCGCCGAGGGCCTTCACAACATCGTGATCACGGGGATCACGCAGGACGCCAGCGGTGCGCTGTGGGTCGGGACCGACGGCGGAATCACTCGCTACGACGGCCAGCGATTCACCGCGTTCGGGGTGGCGGAGGGCATGCCGGCGACGCAGATCCAGGTCGTGGCGGTCGGTCCCGACGGGAACGTGTGCGCCGGCACCAGTTCCGGGCTTGCGTGCTGGGATGGCCAGCGGTTCGCGCGCACCGGGCCGGCCCTCCTCGATGTGGTGTCGCTGGTGGCGTATCGCGACAGCCTGTGGATCGGCACGACCAGCGGGCTGTTCGTCGCAGATCGGCACCGCGTGGTCTCCCGGGCGGTCGGCTGGCCCACCGCGAAAGGCGCGGTGAAGGCGCTGTGGGCAGATGCGCACGGGCTGATCGCGGGCAATGACGGCAATGTGATGACGAGTGCGGGCGATGGCCGGTGGGACGCGATCCCGGGTCTCGCGCTGGCCGGCGATCGCGTCGATGGAGTGCTGCGCGATCGACAGGGTGGCCTGTGGATCCGGACGGCGCTGCACATGTGGCGGCTCGCCGCGGGAGCGGCCCACGCCGAGGACATCACCCAGGGTCTGCCCGTCGGCTACGATAGCGTGATCGCCGCCGTCACGATGGTGAATGGCCCACGGGGAGAGGTCTGGATCGTCACGGATCGCGGCATCGCGCATCGCGACGGTGATCACTGGCGATTGATCGATCAGCAGGCGGGGTTCCCCGGGGCCGGTGCGCGCTCCGTCTACGTGGATCGCGAGGGCAGCCTGTGGGTGGGAGGGATCGGGCTGTCTCAATGGCGTGGCCACGGCCTGACCATTCGCCACGACCTCAGCAGTGGCTTCGCCGGTAGCATCGCCTGGAGCATCGCGCGCGACCACAGCGGCACGCTGTGGACGGGCACAGACCGGTGTCTCGCTCGCGCCACCGCAGGGCGCTGGGAGTGCCTCGCCGGAACCGAGAATCGGATCGTCCGCAGCATGGTCTTGCTGCCGGACGGTGGCGTGTTCCTTGGAGGCGCGCCGGGAGATCTGCTGTACATCGACGCCGCGGGTCAGGCGTCCTCGATCCCCATCGAGCCGCAGACCGCCGCCGAGCTCACGATCCTCGCGCTGGCAATAGGCCCCGAGGGGGATCTCTGGATCGGTACGAAGGTCGGGTTATTCCGCCTGCCTGGCGCGCGCCCCGGACCGGTCGAACGCGTCACGGTCCCGCACATCCCCGCCACGGCGGTGTATCGCTCGCTCCAGGTGATCGAGGGCCGGCTGTGGACGGCGACGGTGCACGGCATCGCCGTGCTCGATCACGGCGCGTGGCACGTGTTCGACGCGGCCTGGGGCTTTCATTCCTCGTCGATGCGCTACCTCGTGCCCAGCCACGATCACCGGATGTGCGCCGCGTATACGGACGGCATCGGCGTGACGTGCTTCACCTCCGACGGCCGCACGGTGTCTGATGTGCGCGACCTCGGCGTGCCCGAGGGCCTGCACACGGGCATGGCGTACTTCCTCGGCGAGGACCGCCGAAAGCGGTTATGGATCGGCACCGGCGACGGCCTCGATGTGGTCACGCCGCAGGGGATCGAACACTTCGACGAGCGCGACGGGATCGCCGGCAATGACTCCGCAGCGACGGCCTTCTTCGAGGATACCGACGGCTCGGTGTGGCTGGGCTCCACGGGCGGCCTCACCCACGTGCTCGCGCAGCACTACGTGGGACCGCCGCCTGCACCGCACACGGTCGTGAGCGGCCAACTCGGCGAGCACGCGATCGGTGCGTTCGCACAGAGCATCGAGACGCCACACGACCACAACGCACTGACGCTCGAGCTCGGCACCGATACCCTGCATGATGGCGACCGCATCGAGTACGAGGTGCGGCTGTCACCGCTCGAGCGCGAATGGACCGAGACGCGCTTGCGTCAAGCTCGCTACCCGGCGCTGCTGCCCGGGACCTACCGCCTGGAGATGCGTGCGCGCAGAGATTCCGGCGCGTGGGGCCCCGTGAGCGAGCTGCACTTCGTGGTGCAATCGCCGTGGTGGCAGACCCGCTGGTTCGAGCTGGTGGCGATGCTGACCGCCATCGGGATCCTCATCCTCGCGTATCGCTGGCGGCAGCGCGCCATCCAGCAGCGCCGCACGCGCCAGTTTAACGAGCAATCCCACGCGACCTTCTCGAGCCTGCTCGAGGCCGTGCCGGACCTGATCACCGTGCACCGGGAAGGCAGGTTGACGTACCTCAATGCCGCCGCTCGCCGCCTGCTGCTCGCCGAAGGCCCGGCGGACCGGCTGCCTGCGTTCCCCGACTGGACGCACCCCGATGATCGCGCGCGCGCCCGGGACATGATGGAGCACGCGCGCGAGGTCGACGCGTCGCATGTCGCCGAGGTGGTGGAGCTGCGGGTGCACGCCGGCGATGGCAGCTGGAGGATCTGCGACGTCGCCAGCGTTCGCATGGAGGTCGGCGGAGCGCCACTCGTCGTCGTCACCGCCCGCGATGTCACCGAGCGCCACCGCCTGCGCGCCAAGCTGCTGCTTTCGGATCGAATGGCGAGCCTCGGCACGCTCGCGGCAGGCATCGCGCACGAGATCAATAACCCGCTCGCCTACGTGGTCGGCAACCTCCAGCTGATCGCCGATGGTCTGCACCAACCGGTACCCGCAACGCAGGAGCTGGCCGCCGCCGTAGCCGACGCGAGTGAGGGTGCCGAGCGCGTCCGCCGGATCGTGAGGGGCCTGGCCTCGTTCACGCGCTCCGAGGAGGAGCGCCGCGTCGCGGTCCAGATCCCCGACGTGCTGCGCGCGGCGATCCGGTTCACCGCGAACGAGGTCCGACACCGGGCACAGCTCGTGTGCCAGCTCGACCCGATCCCCAGCGTGCTCGCGGACGATGGTCGCCTCATCCAGGTGTTCATCAACCTGATCGTCAACGCCGCGCATGCGATCCCGGAAGGCCACTCGGATGCGAACCGCATCACGCTGCGCACGCGTCAGGACGAGCAGGGTCGCGCGGTGATCGAGGTCACCGATACCGGTCTCGGAATGTCCGCCGAGGTCCTCGAGCGCGTCTTCGATCCATTCTTCACGACCAAGGTCCTCGGCGCCGGCACCGGTCTTGGGCTGTCGATCTGTCACGGCATCATTGACAGCATCGGCGGTCAGATCGCGATCGAGAGCGCGCCGGGACAGGGCACCACGGTGCGCGTCGTGCTGCCCGGCGCGGTGACCACGTCCGTCCCGCCCGTCTTGTCCGCTCCTGTGCTTGCGACCCCGCAAACCTCCGGCGCGCCGGCGGCCGCTCGCCCGACGTCCCACGTGCTGATCGTGGATGACGAGCCGAAGGTCGCCGACATGCTCGCGCGCGCGCTCCGCCGCGACCACCAGGTCACCGTGGCGTCCTGCGGGCAAGCCGCGCTTGATCTCGTCGCCGCCGGCACGTGGTTCGACGCCATCATCAGCGACGTCATGATGCCCAACATGACCGGCATCGAGCTCCTCGATCGGCTCGCGGTCAACGCACCACAGCAGGCGCGTCGGTTCGTCTTCCTCTCGGGTGGCGTATTCACGACCGAGCTGCGCACTCGCCTCGACGCCCTCGGTACGGTGCATCTCGAGAAGCCGATCAGCGCCAAGGAGCTCCGCAGCAGCGTCGCCGGCGTGGTCGCGGGGGAGCCGGGGCCACCGGCCCATGATCGCATCGCTGCGTGCACGCGCTGATCGGTGCCGCGGGACAGGCGCGGCGTTCCGTGCGAGGATGGAGCTGATGCGGTTAGCGGTGGGCTTGATGGTCTGCGTCGTCGCCGCGGGATGCGGACGATTCGACTTCGGCGATCGCGCGGATGCCGAGACGTCCGCGCGCCCACCGGTGGACCATGACGAGGACGAGGACGGCATCCCCGATGTCAGCGATCCGTGCCCGCACCTCGCCGGCGATGCCACCGACACCGACGGCGATGGCGTCGGAGATGCATGCGACCCGCACCCAAATACCGGCGGCGATCACATCCGCGTGTTCGGCACGCTCACACCAGGTGATGACCCGTTCTTGCCGGACAACGACTTTGCACAGGAGGCCGACTCCCTTCGCGCGGCCCGCCGGGCCAGCGTCCTGTACATCAACGGCGCGATCACGTCCGCGCGGATCGAGCTCGGGTTCGACATCCATGGCCTGGTCGGTAGCGGCCAGCACCAGATCTCCAGCGGAGTCGGTGTGCCGGGCATCCCGAGCTACTTCGTCGAGCTCAACGAGAACGGAGGCAGTCGGGACCTCGCGGTCGACTCGTACGACGAGACGACCGGCACCTTCGTCGCGATCGCGTCGATGACCACCAATGGCATGCACCCGGGGCGCGGCTTCATCCAGTACGACACCACCGCCGGCCCGTCTCCGAGGTACGCGACGACCGGGGGATGGATCGGCGAGCTCTATGCCGCGGATGGCGCGACGCCGATGTACACGGGTGGCCCCGGCGTCGAGTTCACATTTAACGGCCTCGACATCGCGGTCCGCTACGTGATCATCATCGAGACGCCGTGAATCGTCTGAGGATCGGCGTTCGGCGACGTTGGCTCCGGCGCTAGCGCCCGCCAGCGCCGGTGTCGCATTGAACGTCCCGACTGACCTCCACGGCCATACCCGGCTCTCCGACGGCCGCGCCGAGCCGGAGGACTACGTCGCGTTCCGGGCGGCGCTCGGGATGGAGGTGATCGCTGTGTCGGATCACGACACGTTCGCGGCAGTGCCGCGCGCTGCCGAGGCGGCTCGCACGCTCGGGGTCACGCTCGTCCCCGCGATGGAAGTGACCTCGTTCATCCAGTTCGGCACGCCGCGCGCGGAGCAGATCCACGTGCTCGCGTACTTCCCGGCGGAGCGCGCACTCGACGGCAGGCTCGGTGACACCGCGCTCGGTGCGCGCGCGGTCGCGGTGAGCCGCCGGTGGCGCGAGCTGTGCCTCGGATGGCTGACCGAGCTGCCCGAGGAGCAGCGCTACTTCCTCGATCCCGATCGCACGCTCGCCGATCTGCGCGGTACCGAGTTTCCGCAGCTGCAGGACTTCCTGAACTTGATCTTCGACCGCAACCGCGCGGTGTACCAGGACTTCATCCGCCACCACGTGCGGTTCTGGGAGGGCGACGCCGAGCTGTTCGGCTGGACCCCCGAGCAGGCGATCGAGTGTATCCGCGGTGACGGCGGGCTCGACATCGTCGCGCACCCGGTTCGCGTGCGCGACAAGGGGCGGATGGAGCGTGTGCTCGCCGTTGCGAGCGGCCTCGAGGTCTACACGTCGCGCCATCGCCACGACGTCGCCGCGCGGTTCCGCGCGCAGGCGGAGAAGCTGGGCAAGCACTGGACCGCATCGGCCGATGATCACGGCCATGTCGCGTACCTCCGACCGCCCGACGGCACGCCGCGGCGGACCATCGATCGGATCCTGGCCGGCGCATGACGACGCGCGTGCTCGACGAGCACGGCGCCCTGGTGACGATCCACACCCGGCCCGAGCAGCCCGTGGGCGGGCTCGAGCTGTGCGGCGAGCTGGCGTGCTGGGCACAGCCGATCGCGATGGAGCGCGCGGGCAGGGGCTGGCAGGCGAGGTTGCGCGCCGCGCCCGGCGTATACCCGATCAAGCTGCGGATCCCGGGGCGCGCGTGGCTGCTCGATCCCGCGTGGCGGACGATGATCTGCGACGGCGAGCTCAATGGAGCGCTGGTCGTCGGCGGCACCGAGGAGCCCGTGCTGCACGCACCGGCGCCGCCGTGGGTCAGCGTGCGTGACGATGGCCGGATCGTGGTGCGCGCCGCACTCCGCCGCGGCTGGGGCGAGCGGCTGGTCCTCCGCGCCGACGAAGGCGCCGGTGCGACGTCGCGCACGATGCGCGTGATCCGCGCCGATGCGACCCACCTGTGGTTCGAGGGCGAGCTGTCGGGATCCGGGCGCGCGCTCGAGTACGAGCTGGTGCTCGCGGACGGCCGTGCGATCGCAGGCACGGGAGGCGCGCTCGAGGTCGCGATCGCGGAGCTACCGGCGTCGCCGCCCGCGTGGTGGCGCGACGCCGTGGTCTACACGATCTTCGTCGACCGGTTCCGGATCGGCG
>JAYUVX010000336.1:0-11506 GCA_043753855.1 Myxococcales bacterium
GGAGACATCCTCGCATTCGACCCGGCCGAGTTCGATGTCGATGACACCGTCGGCGAGGTCGGCCCCGGAGAGCTGCCGCCCGGTGCGAGCGCGGGCCTCTTGCTCCACGACGTGCTCGAGCTCGCCGATCTCGATCGCCTGCGCGGCGCCGACCGCAGCACGTGGGCGCGCGATCCGCAGGTGCAGGCACAGCTGATCGGCGCGGCCCGCACGCGCGGCATCGATCGCGATCGCCTCGATCACGCGGCCGCGCTGATCCATCACACGCTGAGCGCGCCGCTCGCGCTGATCGATGGCACCACCCTGCCCGCGCTCGCCGATGCCCCGCGGTTCGCTCGCGAGGTCGAGTTCAGCTACCCGCTCCCTGCCGGCTCCACCGCCGCGCCGGGCCGTGGCCTGGTGAAGGGGTTCATCGATGCGATGGTCGCGTGGACCGACGACGAGCTGTGGGTGCTCGACTACAAGAGTGATCTGCTCGCCGGTGATGATCTCGCGCGTGCCGCCGAGCAGCGCGTGAAGGAGCACTACGCCGTGCAGGCGCGGCTCTACGCGATCGCCGCGGATCGGATGCGCGGGACCCGCCGGCTCGCCGGGCTGCTGTTCCAGTTCGTGCGGCACGGCATCGTCGTCCCGGTGCGGGTCGCCGGGAACACGCTGGACGTGTGGACCACGTGGCTCGCCAACCTACCGGCGCCCGGCCTCACCGCGAATCCCGGAGAGCATCGATGACCCAGCCGCTCCACCCGCAGGGCACGCTGCGCGCGCGATTCGAGCGCGTCGGAAACGGCGAGCTGTTCCGCAAGCTCGGCATCGGCGCGCGGAGCTGCGATCTCGGCGACGAGGGCCTGTACCTCGCGGAGGAGCTCGTGTCCTCGGACGCCGGGTGGCTCGGCACCTCCGAGCAGCCCGAGGCGCTCGCGATCCTCGTGCTCGCGCTGATGATCGCCCAGCGCCAGGGCTCGACGTGCCTGCCGCTCGATGTCGACAAGAAGTCGGTGCTGCGCACGCTGATCGCCGACATCGCGCGGGTCGCCCGGCTCGAGCTCGACGGCGGCCGGGTGATGAAGACGATCGCCAAGCTCACCGGCGCGCCGGCCTTCAACTCGGTGATCGGCGTGGGCGACGCGCGCGTGCCGCTGATCGTCGAGTACGACGCGGTCTACACCGAGCGGTCGCGCTGGCTCGAGCAGCGAGTCGCCAACCGGCTCGCCGAGCGGCTCGAACACAGGGACGGCGAGGCGGCGGCGGCGGTGGCGCTCGCGGATCTCGTGAACCGGCCCGGCGCTCGCGCGCTCTCCGACGAGCAAGCGCGCGCCGTCGGCCTCGCCCTCGGTGGTCGGTTCACGGTGGTCACCGGCGGACCGGGCACCGGCAAGACCGTGGTGGCCGCGGCGATCGTGCGTGGCCTCGCGCGGATGGGCATCGAGCACGTGGCGCTGGCGGCGCACACCGGCAAGGCCGCGAACCGGTTGACCGAGGTGATCGGCGAGCAGCTGGCGGCGATCGCGGATCCGTCCGACATCGATCGTGCGCTCGCCGCGGCACCACCCGCCGCGCAGACGCTGCACCGCTTGCTCGGCTACGGCGGCCATCGGTTCGCGCATCACGCGAAGAGCCCGCTACCTGCCGGCGCGGTGCTGATCGACGAGGCCTCGATGATCGATCTCGAGCTGATGGACGCGCTGCTCGACGCGCTGCCGGCGACGTCGCCGCTGATCCTCGTCGGCGACGCGCATCAGCTGCCCGCGATCGACGCCGGTCAGATCCTCGCGGACCTCGCCGAGCCCGGCGTGGCTCCGCGCGTGGCGGTGCTCGGCACGAGCTACCGGATGAACCTCTCGGATCCCGCCGGGCGCGCGGTGTACGAGCTCGCGCGCTCGATCCACGACGATGATCTCGGAAAGCTCGCCGATCGCGCCACGCCGCGGACGCCGAGCTCGCTGTCATTTCGCGGTGCCGAGTGGGTCGATCCATCGAAGGCCAAGCGGCCGCACGACGTCACGCTCGCGGTCGCCGAGACCACCTGGCATCACTTCGGGGGCCCGGCGGCCCTGCGCGCAGCCGATCAGATCTTCCGGTTCGTCGAGGGCGCGATCGATCCCCCGCACGAAGCCGAGCTCGAGGCGTTGTGGTCGATGCTGCAGCGCGGCCGCCTGCTGACCGTGACGCGCGCGCTGCCGACCGGCGCGGTCGCACTCAATGCGCACCTCCACGATCTCGCGCTCGATCGGCTCACGGTCACTGGCCGTCCCGAGTTCGTCCCCGGTGAGCCGGTGATGGTCACCGCGAACGACTATCACCGCGGCCTGTTCAACGGCGATCAGGGCATGATCGTGCGCGCGGACGAGGGCCTCGACCGCCATCACTTCCGCGCCGTGTTTCGCTGCGCCGGGAAGCTGCGACCGTTCGCGATCGAGGCACTTCGCGATCGTCTCGAGCTGTCGTGGGCACTGACCGTGCACAAGTCACAAGGCTCGGAGCTCGACGCGGTGGCCCTGATCCTCCCGCACGAGGATCTCCCGCTGGTCACCCGCGAGCTGCTGTACACCGGCGTGACCCGCGCGCGGACCGGCGTGGCGATCTGCGGATCGAAGGCCGTGCTGACCACCGGTGCCAGGCGCGGCGCACTCCGCCACTCGAAGCTCGGCGCGCGGCTGCGTGCCAAGCTCGGCACGTAGCGTCCGGCCGGTTCACGGACGATGTCCGGGATCCGTCCGCGAGCGGACAGCGGATCCGGTGATGTCTCGGAGTTAACGTCGGCATGCTCGCTGCACATCGCCGGTGCTACGATGGTGGCCATGTTGCTGCGTTCCACCGATGCGCCGGTTCCTCTCGGGGAGTTTGTCCCCGAGGCCGACGATCGGGTCGTGATGAGTGGACTCGACTGGGCCGGTTACCAGTCGCTGCTCGCACTTCGCGGCGAACAACGTTCGTGCCCTCGCATCGCGTATCTCGATGGAGTGGCAGAGCTCATGGGGCCGTCGTGGAATCACAATGCCATCGCAGCGGTCCTCGGGCGCTTGATCGAGACCTACTGCTCGGAGCGGGGGATCGCGTGGTCGCCCTACGGCAACTGGACGCTGAAGCAGGAGCTGAAGGAAGCCGGGTGCGAACCCGACGAGTGCTACATCTTCGGTGACCATCCAGATCCCGAGCGCCAGAAGGTGCCCGATCTCGCGATCGAGGTCGTCTGGACGAGCGGTGGGATCAACAAGCTCGAGATCTATCGCCGACTCGGCGTCCGCGAGGTCTGGTACTGGGAGCGCGGCACGATCTCGGTGTTCGTGCTCGGGCCAGACGGATACAAGAAGCGCCGGCGCGGGAGCCTCCAGGTTCCCGGCGTCGATCTCGAGCTGCTCTGCCGGCTCGCCCAGGTCAGCCCGACCAGCGCAGCGGTCGCCGAGCTTCGGGCCGTGCTGCGACGCCGGAAATGACCGGTTGCAGCCATCAGACCCGGACCGACGGTGTCTGCGATACGTGCGGCGACTGCATCCACGACGTGATCTTGAACGGCGCGTGCTTCTACTGCGGCACCACCGACATCGATCCGCGCGCGGTCTCGCCGAAGAAGCTGCCCGACGTGATCGCGCCCGAACGGCTGGTCCGCAAGAAGTAGGTTCGCGGCTTGCAACTCTCGCTGCGCATGCCGGACCGCAGCGACAGCGCGATGCGACTGATCGCCATCTTCAAGCTCGTGAAGGGCGGCATCCTGCTGATCGCCGGGATCGCAGCGCTGTTTCTGCCCCACGGTCTGACCGACCAGCTGCTCCGGCTGCAGCCGGGCCATGGCCACGTGCGCGATGCGGTCGCGCGCGTCTGTGCGCTGTCGCCACGGACCGCCGAGCTCGCCGGCGTGGCCTGCTGGTCTACGCGGGGCTGTTCCTCACCGAGGGCGTGGGGCTCGCCCGGAAGCAGGTGTGGACCGAGTACCTGACGACGATCATCACCGCCTCGTTCGTCCCGCTCGAGGTCTACGAGATCGTGGAGCACGGCAGTGCGCTGAAGATCGCCGCGATCGGGGTCAACCTCGCGATCGGGGTCTACTTGGTGCTTCGACTGCGTCGCGACGGGCGCTGGCCGTTCCACCACGACTCGGCATGGACGCGGTTTGCGAAGCTGTTCCGGTAGCCGCGCGTAGGCGGCGCTATGAAGCGGGGAGCGGCGCCGGGGCGTCGGGATGGAGGTTGAACTCGCGCTCCCACAGCACGCGAAGCTCGGGGGCGGCGTCGAGCTTCACCGCGATCGCCGAGAGCTTCGGGCAGTGGGTCGCGAACCACTCGCGACGCGGCCGCCAGTGGGTGGCCACCGCGATGTAAAGATCGATCGCGGAGCGAGCCTCGCCGAGAAACCACGGACCCTTCGCTGCAGCTTCGAACTGACGCCACAGCTTCTGTCGATGCGCGTAGGTCGTCGCGCGCAGCCGCTCGGCCGCGTCCACGCCGGCCCACTTCGCAGGATCATCGCCGTAGGTGAACGTCGGGTAGATCGCTGCGATGAAGCACACGAGCCAGCGCAGGGCGTCGCGGCGCGCCGGGTTCCCCACCGGGGGCATCAGGCTGGCCGCGGGCACGAGCTCGTCGATGAAGAGCACGATCGCCGCGGTCTCCGTCAGGATCGAACCGTCGGGCATCACGATCGTCGGTACCTGACCGAGCGGGTTGATCGCGAGCAGCCGATCACGAGCGGGTCCGTCCTCGTCGTAGTTGACCTCCTCGCGGTCGTACGGGATGCCGGCGAGGATCATTGCAGCTTCGACGACCGCCGAGCCGCAGCCCCTGCATGCGAGCAAGCGCCACGGCGTGGTCATGGGCTGACCGGAGGCGTGGCGCCTTCCTTATCGACGGCGATGCCCATCGCGGCGAACCCCTTGTCGACGTAGACCACGGTGCCGGTGATGCCGCTCGCGAGCGGGCTAGAGAGGAACGCGGCGGTGGCGCCGACCTCCTCGGCCGTGATCGGATCGGTCAGCGGCGAGTTGCGCGTGGTGTAGCTGATCATCTGATCGATGAAGCCGATCGCACTCGCCGCGCGCGAGGCGTACGGGCCCGCGGAGATCACGTTGACGCGATGGCCCCACTTGCGGCCGGCCTCGAACGCGAGCACGCGCGCATCGGACTCGAGCGCCGCCTTGGCCGATGACATGCCGCCGCCGTAGCCGGGCACCACGCGCTCCGCCGCCATGTACGACAGCGACAGGAACGCGCCGCCTTTGCGGACGTGCGGGCCCATGTGCTGCACCAGCGACACGTTGGAGTAGGCGGAGGCGCTGAGCGCGCTGAGGTAGCCCTTGCGCGAGGTCTCGAGCAGCGGCTTCTTGACCTCGCTGCCGTTGGCGAGGCTGTGGATCACGATGTCGGCACCGCCATCGGCGGCAACCGCCGCGGCGAGCCCGCTGATCGAGAAGTCGCCGAGGTCGCGGTAGCGGCGGCTCTCGCGGAGCTCGGCCGGAGCGTCCTCGAGACGATCGAACTCGGCGTCGAGCGGATAGATCTTCGAGAACGCGAGCTTCTCGCCATCCTTCATCGCGAGCGACGCATCGAACTTGCCGCGCTCGAGCATGGTCTTGAAGATGCCGAGTGCAGGCGGCCAGGTGGCGACCGAGACCGTGGCGCCGGCCTCCGCGAGGGCCTTGGCGATGGCAAATCCGAACCCGCCGTCGTCGGCTACGCCGGCAACCAGGGCGTGCTTCCCAGTCAGATCGATCGTCAGCATGGGCGGTTGATCGCCCGAAAAACCGCTGGAATCAACATCACATCCCTGCTGATGCACCCCCGCGTCGATCGGCGTGCGAATGCCAGGGCCCTCCGTGACCTCCGTGCTCGCGTCCAGCCGGTAACTCCCCTACCCTTCTTGCCATGCGAGCTGCCCTGATCCTCGTCGTCACGCTTGGTGCGCCCGCATTCGTTCATGCCGAGGGCCAGCCCCTCGCACCGATCGTGTTCGAGAACCGGGTACAGAAACTGCCGGCAGGCTCGATCGCCTTGGCTCCGATCTCGCACACGGTGTACGTCAACCAGTGCATCGGTGGCTGCACCGTGATCCCGGGCAGCAACGACTCGCGCACGAACCACTCGTCGATCCCACAGAGCACCGTGACGCTCTCGGCGTGGAACCAAGGCGATCCGAAGTGGCAGCAGCTCGTGCAGTGCGTCAAGGACACCTTCATCCCGTTCAACATCGACGTCGTCACCACCGATCCGGGCAGCGCCTCTCACTTCGAGGTGATGGTGACCGGTGGCTCGTCGACGCAGCTGCGCCCGGGGCTCAACGCCGGCGGCGTGGCGCCGTTCATCGGCTGCGATGCGCAGTACAACAACGGCCTCAGCTTCGTGTTCGGCGGTAGCTCCGGCGATCTCGAGTTTCTGTGCGGTGCCGTCGTTCAGGAGGCCGCGCACGTGTGGGGCCTCGACCACGAGTATCACCCCGACGATCCGATGACGTACCTGAACCTTGGCTCGCTCAAGCGGTTCCAGAACCAGGCCGTGCAGTGCCACGATTCGTCCCAGCCACCGAATCCCGTCGCGCAGTGCCAGTGCGGTGGCGCAACGCAGAACAGCTACCAGTACATGCTGCAGACGTTCGGAGCCTCCAATCTCCCGCCCGCGACGCTCTCGATCGCCACGCCGATCGAGGATCAGTGGGTCAAGCCCGGATTCCCGGTCCGCGCGCAGCTGAGCTCGGCGATCTCGGGATCGAGCGGAGGCTCGCTGTCGATCGATGGCGCGCAGACCGCCACGGCGGCAGCCGCGGCAGTACTCGCCTTCAATGCGCCGACGACGATCAGCGGCGGCGAGCACACCGTCACCGTGACCGGCAGCGACGGCGGTGGTCGATCGGCGATGGCCACCGTCCACATCAAGGTCACCGCGGTGTGCTCGACCACGGTGCCGTGCGCGGCGAACACCAACTGCATTGGCGGCTACTGCGTGCCGGGCTCTGACATCGGTGGCGGCCTCGGCTCCACCTGCACGGCAAACGACACCTGCATCACCGGCCAGTGCGGCACCTCCGGTGGCGAGTCGCTGTGCACCGGTGCGTGCCTCGACGATGGCAAGTGCCCGTCGGGATATTCGTGCATCGGTGGCGAAGGAACCGCCGGCGTGTGCTGGCCGAGCACTGATGGTGGCGGCTGCTCGACGAGCGGTGACACCGGTGGCCCGGCGGTCCTGCTTGCGGGCCTTGGCTTCCTTGCCATCGTGCTGCGCCGCCGTCGCTAGCGCGTTATCTTCGGCGCGTGAAGAACTGGCTGTTGCGGAACGCCGCGCGGGCCGCGCTGCGCCAGCCGCTGGTGAGCCTGCTAGGTCGCGGCCGGCGTGACACCGGGATCGATCGGCAGGTCGCCGGCGTGCTCGAGCTGCAGCGGCTGATGCGGCTCCCGGCGCTGGATTCGATGGAGCCAGCGCGGGCGCGGCGGTTCGCCGAGGATGGCCTCTCGCCACTCGACGTGCTCCCGGCGCCGATGGCCGAGGTGATCGACACGGCGATCCCAGGTGCCGCGGGACCGATCCCGGTGCGGATCTACGTCCCGTTCCGCGCGGGTCCACACTGGCTTGTCTACCTGCACGGCGGAGGCGGTGTGATCGGATCGATCGCGAGCTCGGATCCGGTGACGCGCCTGCTCTCGGCGCAGACCGGATGCACGGTGGCATCGGTGGGCTATCGCCTCGGACCGGAGGATCGTCATCCCGGCGCGATCGAGGATGCGTGCGCGGCATGGGATGCGCTGGTCCAGCGCATACCGCGCGGCGGCAAGGCCATGGTCGCCGGCGACAGCTTCGGTGGATTCCTCTCGGCACACGTCGATCACCATGCGCGGTCCGCGGGTGGACGCCGCCCGGATCTCCAGGTGCTGATCTATCCGATCACGGATCTGACGCTGACATCGCCGAGCATCGATCAGTTCGCCGACGGGTTCCTGCTCACCCGGTCGATGGTCCACTGGTTCCGCAACCACTACCTCCACCCCGCGGACGACCGCAAGGCCGCCTCGCCCGCGTACTGGACCGACCTCACCGGATCGGCGCCGGCGATCATCGCCACCGCCGGATTCGACCCGCTGGTCGACGAGGGTGACCATCATGCCGAGAGACTGCGCCAGGCGGGCGTGGAGGTCCGCCACCGCCGCTATCCGTCGCTGATCCATGGCTTTCTCAGCCTCGCCGGTGGGGTAGTTGCGGCCCGCGCGGCGGTCGACCAGCTGTGCGCCGACATCATCGAGCTGGTGGCCTGACCGCCTGCGATTTGGCATCCGGGCGGACCCGGGTGCTACGATCCTCTCGGTGACCGCCGTGCTGATCGCACTGGCCGATGTGGGGCCCGCCGTTCAGCTCGAGGAGCAGCTGAATCAGGCGGGTGTGAAGGCGACGTGGGACATCACGCAGGCGGATGGACCGCGCGGCGGTAACTCGGCTGCCGTGGTGCTGATCGATGCGGATCACCTCGGATCGAAGCTCGCAGCGGTCACCGGACTGTGGCGCGACCAGCCGAACGTGCCCGGCGTGATCGCGATCGGATCCTCCACCGTCTCCCGCGCGCAAGCCCCGATCGCGCGCACCACGCTGGTGTCCCCGAAGGCCAAGCTGTCGACGTTGGTCACCGCGATCCAGGAGGCCGCGAAGCTACGGCTCGCCTCGGATATGCGCTGGCCGGTGCTGCGCGCTGCGGTCGGCCTCCCACCGATCGCTGATTCACCCCAAGCCTGGCAACCAACGCTCGCTGCCGCTCGCAAGGTGGACCTCGACATCCCGCGCAACGCGCTGCGCTGGAAGGCGATGCAGTACGCCACGCCGACCGCTCGCCTCGACGAGCTGCGCGAGCAACGCATGCTGATCGTGCCGGAGCTCGAGGCGTGCAAGAAGCTCGATGGTACGCGCACGGTGCAACGCCTCGTCGCGACCGGGCCGGTGGACCCACAGCAGACCGCACGAGTTCTGTGGGCGCTCGGCTCGATGGGCGCGCTGCAGTTCACCGCCGAGGTCGCCGACCTCGCGACGGTACCGCGCCGGATGCTCCACGAGCTGCGCACGCATCTCCGCGCGCGCGCCCAGAGGCTCGAGCGCAGCACGTTCTATGACGTGCTCGAGCTGACCCCGCTCGCGGAGTATCCAGACATCGAGGAGGCACATCAGCTGCTCAGCCTGCGCTATGCACCAAAGGTTCTCGCCGAGTACGACCTCTCGGAGCTGCAGCCACAGGTCGAGCCGATGTGGGAGCTGATCGAGAAGGCGCACTCGGTCCTCGTCGATCATGCCGCGCGCGGGCGTTACCACGACTGGCTGCGCAGCAAGCTCCCCGAGCTGCGCACGATCTGGGCGATCGATCCGAGCCTGGTGCAGGCGGCGGCCGTTGCGTTCACGCGCGGTCAAGCGGCGCTCGGCGAGGGCGATGTCCACAAGGCGATGAGCGAGCTCGCGCTCGCCTGCCGCAAGTTCCCTGGTCAGCCGGAGTACGAGGCGAACTTCGCGTGGGCGCGATATCGGGTTCAGGTGGCGTCGGGGAAGGACCGGATCGCCGCCGCGGTTGCCGAGCGCCAGCACATCGAGGATCTGATGCTCGGCTGCCGGCCCTGGCCGCGTGCGCTGGTCGCGCTCGCTCTGCTGTGCGCGGCATCGGGAGATGCAGATGCCGCGCGCTGGCACCTCCACATCGCTCTGCAGACTGATCCGAACGTTCCCGCCGCAGCACAGCTCGCCCAGCGCCTCGGGATGCGCCGCTAGCGGCGATCTTGTCACCGCGTGCGCGCGATCGAGGATCGCCTGCACGCAGCCTCGGCCGGATCGCTCGAGGCGATCGCCGACGCTTCCCGTGATCCGCTCGCGCGCCATGGCGGCAACGTGAAGATCGCCGGCACCAACAGCGTGACGCTGAAGCGCCCCGGCCTTTCGCTCGCTCGCACGTGCGGTGCGCCTGGCCCGTCGAGCGCGACCGCATTTACCGCGTGCGCGACGCGATGCTGCCGCTTTCGCGCTGCGCCTTCGCAGCCTGCCAGCGTCGCTCTGCCAGCTTGACCTGCTGCATCGCCGCGAGGTGCTGACGGGCCCACCTGCCTGCGGGGTTCGGATGCTCGCCGGCCACCGCGGCGTCCCACCGGATCCGAGCAGCTGCCAGCTCGGTGCGCGCGACATGCAGGTTGTCCTCGGCTTGCCGCAGCTCGGTGGTCTCGCTGGTTCGCGGGTCAGCACCGGCGGAGGTCGAAGCGGTCGCGGCGAGCAGGGCACAGAGGAGGATGGCTTTCATGCTCTGACCCAGGAGCACGCTGCGTGCCTCACGCGCGTTCGCTCGTCATGGCCCAGAGGTCGCCAACTTATGCGCTCGATCGGGATCCTGAACTGACAGACTGTCTCTCGCCGCCCGTCGCGACAGCCAGCCCGTCGATCCGACACCACGCGGACCGGCCATGAATCGTGACGGTGTCGGCGCGCGCGTCCAGCACGCCGTCAGGTCTCGACGGCAGCGACTGGCAAAGTTTCTCGGTGCCATTGCGCTCCGCGCAGCGCGTAGACAGCGCACTCCGTGTCGTCCACCTGGAACAACGACAACCAGCCATTGGTGGCGAGGTCTCTCACCGCTGCGTGCTTGGCCACGATGGTATCGATCGCGGCGCGGGGCGCCTCGATGAACACGCTCCGCCTGAGCGGTGTATGTATCCAGTTGGTACCATCGTGAAGCGACTGAAGCGGTAGCCCGATCCGCAGATCGCCGCCGTTTCCTTCGAAGACACCGAGGTGCCCTCCACCACGTTGTGCAGCACCTTGTTGCCGCTGCCGTAACGGAGGTTGTCGACCGTGGAGGCGTAGTACCACGCACGGCTGGTACGCCTTCGTCGATCTCGACAGCCGCGGTTCCGGTGTTTGACCGGCGCGCTACGGACCGCCGAGGAGCTTCATCAGCTCCTCCTCGCCGATCACCGTGACGCCGTGCTTGGCCGCGGCTTCGAGCTTGGTGTTGCCGGTGTCCGCGCCGGCGACCAGGTAGTCGGTCTTCTTGCTGACCGCCCCGGAGACCTTTCCACCGGCGAGCTCGATCTGCTTCTGCACGTCCGCGCGGGCCTGGGTCAACGTGCCGGTGACCACCAGGGTCTTGCCGGTCAGCGGGCCACAGGTGATCTCGACCACCGGCTCCTCGGGATCCACGCCGCGCCCCGCCAGCTTGTCGAGCACCGCGGCGACGTGCGGATCGCGCAGGAACGTGTCGACGTGCGCGGCGACCACTTCACCGATGCCAGGGATCTCGTGCAGCTCGGCGATGAACGCCTCGGAGTCCTTCGCCATGCATGCCGCGCGCATCGCGGAGAGCCGGCGATATTTCTGCGCGATCGGCTTTGCGAGTACGGTGCCGACGTTCGTGATCCCGAGCGCACCGAGCAGGCGCGCGAACGTGGCGGACTCCTTCGCGCTCGCGATCGCCTTCACCAGGTTCTGCGCGCTGAGCTTGCCGAACCGATCGAGCCGCAACAGCGCGAGCTCGGTGAGGTCGAAGATGTCGGACACGTCCTTGACCAGCCCCT
>JAYUVX010000337.1:0-11458 GCA_043753855.1 Myxococcales bacterium
GTTAACACCCGGGCCTCTGCCGACAGGGCGACCAAGCGCGAGAACAGCGTTAGAACGGCGCAGCCTGGTTCCGACAACCGGTCACGCAGCTCGACGTTGACGATACCGTTGCCGGAGGAGAGCGGGGATGACGAGCAAGCAGACCACGACCATCGGTTTCGGGATTGCCTCGTGGCGACCCGGAGGATTGCCGCGCGACCGCGCGGGTAACCTTCGAGGACCCGGGGCATCCTAGCGGGGTGCAACGCGTGACCGAAGACCCGCGGCCGATTCCGGCGAGCAAGCGGGGTGAGCCCGGCTTTGACCGCGTGACGGTGGTGCTGCCGTGGGATCTGGACCCGCGGCTGTCCGCATTTCCGCGCACCCCGGCGGAGGGCCAGCTGCTGGTGCTGGAGACCCGCGCCAAGCCGGCAGCGCTACCGTTTCATCGTCAGAAGCTGGCGCTCGTGGTCAGCGCGCTGAGGCACTTCGTCGCCGAGCGCCGCGCCGCGGGTTTCCGCGTCGAGCACCGCGTCGCCGACGACTACGCGACCGGGATCCGCGAGGTCACGAGCTGGGCCAAGCCCCGCGAGGTTCATGCGATGGCGCCGCGCGAGTGGGCGATCGACCAGCGGTTCCGCGAGCTGCCGATCACCCTGCATGACGACGGTGGCGACGGCGGTCACTTCCTGCTCACCCGCCAACAGGCCGGTGAGTGGATGGAGGATCGCAAGGTGGTCCGAATGGAGCACTTCTATCCGATGATGCGCAAGCAGCTCGGCCTGCTCGTCGATAAGCGAGGCAAGCCCGAGGGTGGCAAGTGGTCGTTCGACAGCGAGAACCGCGGCCACGCTCGCGGCGTCGAGATGCCGCTCATTCCGTGGATCCCGCCCGATGCGATCACCGCCGGCGCGTTGCGGTTCGCGTCGCGCGTTGGTCGCTGGGGGAATGCCGAGCCGTTCGGCTGGCCGGTGACCCGGGCCGACGCGCTGGGCTGGCTCGACGACTTCGTGGGTGGGCGGCTCGATCGGTTCGGGCCCTACGAGGACGCGATCCGCAGCGATGGCCGGTTCTTGTTCCACAGTCTGCTGTCGGCGCCGTTAAACCTCGGGCTGCTGCAGCCGCGCGAGGTTGCCGAGGCCGCGGCGGAGGCCTATCGTGCGGGCCGGATCTCCCTGGCCTCGGCCGAGGGTTTCATCCGGCAGGTGATCGGCTGGCGCGAGTTCATCCGCGCCGTGTACTGGCACCTGATGCCGGGCCTGCGCGACGCCAACCAGCTCGGTGCGACGCGCCCACTGCCCGCCGCATTCTGGGAGCCCGAGCAGACGGACGCTCGCTGCCTGCGCGAGGCGCTGGAGAGCGTGCGCGACACCGGCTACACGCACCACATCGAGCGGTTGATGGTGATCTGCAACTACGCCACGCTCGCCGGTATCGATCCGCGACCGGTCTCGCACTGGTTCTGGGCCGGGTTCGTGGACGCCTACGAGTGGGTCGAGCTGCCGAACGTGGTCGGCATGGGGATGTTCGGCACGGACGCGTTCACGACCAAGCCCTACGTCGCGTCGGCCGCATACATCCAGCGGATGTCGGGCGTGCCCTCCAAGGGCCGCACCGCACCTGCGATCCGGGACGAGGCTCCGTGCGCGCGCTGCCGGTTCGACCCGGGTCAGCGCACCGGCCCGGATGCGTGCCCGTACAACGCGATGTATTGGGACTTCCTCGCACGCCACCGCGAGCGGCTCGCGGTCAACCCGCGGATGCGCACGCTGCTGACCAACCTCGACCGGATGCCGCCGGGCGAGCTCGATGCGATCCGCGCGACAGCCGAGGCCCACCGCTCGACGCTGGATTCGACGAATCCGCCGTGGACCTTCGACGACGACGCGGGATGACGAACCGCCTCGATCACCTGGGCCAGCGGCGGCGCATCACGGGCGCGAGCCAGTTTGCGAGGATGCCGAGTGCGATCCCCGCGAAGATGTCGACGACCCAGTGGTGGCGCAGGTAGATCGTCGAGATCCATAGCGACACGCACAGCGGGGCGACGATCCGGTACCACAGCCGCGGGAAGCGCGGGAACACCTCCGCGCTGAACCGGTTCGAGTACGTGAGCGTCAGCCACGCGATCGAGCAGTGCAGTGATGGGAACGCGGCGAGCTCGCGCAGCGGGTCCGCGGTCGCGAACGTGGTCTGCTGGATCTCGTATAGCCCGAACATCGAGTGGAGCTGCGGTGGATCGAACACGCCGTCGATCAGCGGGTGGTAGTAGCGCGGTGACGCCGCCGGGAAGATCAGGAACAGCACGAACGCGATGCCGAGCTGGAGCACGAGGGCGGTGCACATCTCGCGGAAATCGTTGCGCAGCCCGCGGATCGACAGCACCACCGCGACGATCATCGGGGTGATGAAGTACAGCCCGTACGCGAACGCCATGTAGTCGGTGAGCAGCGGCGTCTCGTAGTGCGAGAGCCACACCGAGGGCTCGACGCCGAACAGCGCGACGTCTGCCCGGTAGAGGTACTCGTCGATGTTCGAGGCGCGCACGATGCCGACGTAGGTCTCCAGGCTCTGGAACAGCCACATCATCACGACGAGCGGTCCCCAGTCGCGCAGGATCTTCCGCGTCGCTTCAGCCATGCGCATGCGCGCCTGCCCGCGGTTCCTCACGATCGCCGGCGCATCCCACAAGAACCGCACGAGCACGAACCCCGAGGCGATGCCCGCCGAGATCAGCACCTGACCTTCCTTGAGCGACGTGAACGAACCCCCGTACGCGATGATCAGGACACCGAGCGCAGCCGTGAACAGCACGACCATCCCGAAGTCGGGCCCAAGCCACGACAGTACGCTCGTGACGCGGTCACGGTTCACCGCGAGCGAGTATCGAGGCACCGCGGGAGTGCGATCAAGCGATCATCCGGGCGAAACGCCTGCCTTCCACATGCCCGCGTTAGCCGATGGCGGTAGCAGGGTGCCGCCGAATCGTGTCGATTCCTGACGACAAGCCCGCCGCCGGCGACCGGAGCGTGCGGAACGCCAGCCTCGACGGTATCCGAGGAATCGCGGTCACGATGGTCATGCTGCACCACTTCGTGGGCTTGACCACGGACCATGCGCTTACGCGCGATAGCGTTGCGACCTCGGTGTCACGCGTGACGTCCTCTGGCTGGGCGGGGGTGGACCGGGTGGACCTGTTCTTCGTCCTTTCGGGATTCTTGATCGTCACTTCCAACCCGGTGGGCTGGACACGCTGCTCACGGTCGGCGCGCAGGTCCGGAACGACAACGTCGAGAACGCGCTGTGGCACGCGGAGAACCGGCAGCGCCTCGGCGACTGCTTCGACAAGACCACGAACCCGTGCAACGACACGCTCGATCGGATCCGTGACGTCGCTGCCTACGCGGAGGCCAACGTCCACGTGTTCGAGCACGTTCACGTGCTTCCCGGTCTCCGGTTCGAGCAGTTCACCTGGGACGTCGACGATCTCGATCCGGCGACGCGGACCGATCCCTCGGCTTCCACCGGCGGCAGCGCGGGCCGCGCGATGATCCTCCCGAAACTGTCCGTCGAGGCGGAGGCGACGCCGAAGCTGAACCTGTTCGTGAACGCCGGAAGCGGCTTCCACTCCAACGACGCGCGATCGAACGTGGCGAGCGGTGGCGGCGGATCGCTGGCGCGTGCGCTCGGGGCCGAGGTCGGCTTCCGCAGCACGTACATCCCGCACGCGCGGGTCGCGGCGGACTTTTGGTACCTCCACCTCGACTCGGAGCTCGTGTGGAGCGGGGACGCCGGCGGCACCGAGGCCTCGGAACCGACGCGTCGGTATGGCGTGGACGTGGAAGCATCGTACAGCCCGACCAAGTGGTTCTGGTTCGATGGGACGCTGACCGTGGCCCGCTCGACGCTCGTGCAGAACGCAGGGAACAGCAACGGACTCGCGCTCGCTCCAAAGATCATGGGGCAGGGTGGCGTCACGTTCGTGGATGGTCCGCAGTTCATCTCGCTGCGCACGCGCGGCATCGGCGACCGCCCTGGCAACGACGACGGGTCGCTCACCGCGAAGGGCTATCTGATCTTCGATCTGATCGCGGGGCGCAAGCTCGGCAAGCTCGCCCTGAACCTGACGGTGAACAACCTGCTGAACGCCAGGTGGCGAGAAGCGCAGTTCGCCGACGAATCGCGGGTCACGCCGACCGGGGACGTGATCGAGCAGATGCACTTCACGCCGGGCGTCCCGCTCACGGCCACGGTGACCGCGGCGTACACGTTCTGAGCAGGGAACAGAGAGCGCTGGACCGGAACCAGCATAGGCTACGGCGAATGAGCGACAACCGCCGCGAGCTAGAGGTCAGCATCCACGTCGACCTCCCGACCGGCGGGACCTACGGGGATTACCTGCAGCTCGACCAGCTGCTCTCCGCGCAGCGGCCGCTGACCAGCTCGCACGACGAGATGCTGTTCATCATCCAGCATCACACCAGTGAGCTGTGGCTCAAGCTGCTGCTGCACGAGCTCGACAGCGCGGTAACGCTGTTGCGCACCGATCGGCTCGCGGAGTCATTCAAGATCTTCGCGCGCGTCGCCCACATCCAGCGCCTGTTGTTCGAGCAGTGGGCCGTCCTCGAGACGATGACCCCGAGCGAGTACCTGCAGTTTCGCGATGCGCTCGGCAAGGCCAGCGGCTTCCAGAGCTATCAGTATCGCGCGCTCGAGTTCGTGCTCGGGAACAAGGACGCGAACACGCTCAAGCCGCATCAGCATGACTCTCGCGTGCATGTCGAGCTCGCAGCGCGGCTCGCGGCGCCGTCGCTCTACGACGAGTTCCTGGCCTGGCTCGCTCGTCATGGTCACGCGATTCCCGCCGATCGGCTCGCCCGGGAATTCACCGAGCCTTACCAGTCGAGTGCTGGCGTGGTCGAGGTGTTTCGCGCGATCTACGCGGACCCCGCGCGCAACTACGAGGCCTATGACATGTGCGAGAAGCTCGTCGACGTCGAGGAGCGGTTCCAGCTGTGGCGGTTTCGCCACATGACCACCGTGAAGCGCATCATCGGCTTCGCGCACGGCACCGGTGGCAGCTCCGGTGTCGGCTTCTTGAAGAAGGCGCTCGACCTGACGTTCTTCCCCGAGCTGTGGGAAGTCCGGACCCTGATCGCGGCGCCTTCGAAGGGCTGATCGTCACCCGCTCAGGGACACGACGGGCGCTGGTCTGCGACGCAGCGGAGCCGGCGGCCCGCCATCGGACGCATCGACAAGATCGCGATGTCGCGCGCCTCGAAGATCGGCACGAACAGCTGCGCGTACCCGAGCGCCCCGGGGGCGCCCGGCGCGCAACTAGCAAGTACGACTGTCTAGTTTGTGCCAGGCCTCGTGATGCACCGCCCGCCGTCGCGATCACGTTGCGACTCAGTGCGGCGGGTGCGCGGCGCGGCGAACCGAGCCGACCAGGTGCCACGCCATGCCGACCGCGACGACGCACCACGCGCCGAGCGCCACGTAGACGAACACACGCGAGATCGCGCCCAGCAGCTCCGCGGCGACCACGTGGGACAGCCGGAACGTGCACACCGTGTACATGCCGAGCGGGAACACCGCACCCCAGTACAGTGGATCGTACCGCAGCGGGAATCTGCGGATGCCGTGACGCCACACGCCGAGGATCAGCAGCATCGGGATCCACCAGGTGGCGGTCGCCCACCACATCCAGGTCAAGCCGCGTACGAACGGGAGGATCTGCTCGATCGCCGGCGAGTGCGGCGCCGCGGCGACGAGCATGGTGCCCGCGAGCGTCGAGATCGCCGCCGCGCCCATGTTGATCCAGTAGGGCGGGGCGAGGTCCGACGGGCTCATCGTGAAGAACGTGTAGCGGTAGAAGATCAGCGAGATGATCCACAAGTAGAGCATCCCGCCGCCGAGCCACATCGCGAGCGAGAACACGAGCACGGCCTCGGCATGCGCGCCGAGCCCCGGGGCGAGCTGTGCGCCGAGCACGCTGACCGCCTGCGCGGAGACCACGCTGATCAACCAGCCGCCGTTGATCCCGTCGGCGAGTGCTGGCTTCTCGGCCTTGACGGTGAGGATCGCGAACACTCCGTAGATCAAGCCGGCCCACAGCACGATCCCTGCGATCCATAGGCCGAGCGCGATGGTCGGGCTGTCGCCGACGATCAGGCATTGCGACCCGAGCACGCAGGTGGCCGCGACGATCGTGAAGAACCCGACGGCGCGGCCGTGGTGCACGAGATCGGCACGAACGCGATCGCGATGCCGGATCACCCGCGCGATCAGCAACGTCCACAGGATCGGGTAGAAGCCGAGATTGCACGCGAACAGCGCCACCGCGATCGGATGCAGCCCGAGCACCTCGCACGCGAGCGACACGATCCCGGTCGCCATCACGAGCGCGAAGTACGCGGGGTGCATCCCGGCGAGGCCCCCGGAGGGCTGCTCACTCTCGGTCATCGGCGAAGCAGGTAGCGGAGCAGGCCGAGGTTGAGTCCCAGGCATCCCGCGCTCGCCCCCAGGGCCGGCCAGACCACGCCATCGTCATCGCCGAGCCACGCGTTCACGGTCGCCGTGAGCAGCCACAGCTGGAGGACCACGAGGACCAGGACGAAGCACAGCACGCCATACACCACGGTCAATCGTTGCGCGCGCGTGAGCTGACGCCGGGACCTGACGCTCATACCGTGCTCGCCTTCACGCCGACCGCGTAGACCTCGTCGCCGCTGACCTCGAGCTCGATCACCGGAAGCGGTCGCGGCGGGGGGCCGGCGAGGTTGCGCCCGGTCGCGAGCTCGAAGATGCCGTCGTGACACGGGCAGCGCAGGATGCCCTGTTCGAGCTCCGGGACGACCGCGCAGGACAGGTGCGTGCACTTCTGGCTGTAGGCGAGCAGCCTGCCATCTCGCATGCGGATCAGCAGGCAGGGATCGTGGGCGTCGGGGTACGCGAACATCGTGGCGCTGTCGAGTGGTACCGTCGCCAGTGACGCGATCTTCACGCGCCCGGGCTTGGGCCGGCGAGCGCGCACGAGGCTGTTGACCGCAACCCACGCCTGACCCGCGACGAACGCGCCGCTCGTGAGGACGAGGAACTTCGCGAAGTCGCGGCGGGCCACGAAGTCGGCCTCCGGCGTGTCGATCGCGAAGTCCTGGCGCCACCGTGGCTGGTCCTCCATCGGCCGGCCGTCTGGCGCGACCGTGATGTCGGCCGGATCTCGAGGCGGCCCGGGCATGATCTTGTCGGCCATGCCTACACCTCCACCGCGGCGAACGGATCGCTCGTATCGATCACCGGCAAGCGCAACCCGCGATTGTGCGGTCGCTCTCCCATCGCCGCCGTGACGTCGAGGTGTGCAGGCGCGCCCGGGCCACGCGGGACCATCACGTTGACGCGTGTGGTGATCGCCTGGTCGCCGAACTGAAACCTGTTGATCGGTGCCGACCGCGGGCGGAGCGCTCGCACCTCCTCGCGGGTCCCGAAGAACAGCGCCTGACTCGGGCACACCGTCGCGCACATCGGCTTCTTGCCGACCGACGTGCGGTCGTAGCACATGTCGCACTTCATCATCACCGCTCGATCGATGTAGAGCTCGGGTACGCCGAACGGACAGGCCACGACACAGTTGCCGCAGCTGATGCAGCGTGGCTTGCGCGCGCTCTGCACGACGCCGTCGGCGCTGCGCTTGATCGCATCGGCGGGACAGACCTCGGCGCACGTGGGTTGCTCGCAGTGCATGCACACGACCGGCACGGTCTGGACCGACGTGGCGCGATCGACATACTCGAGGTGGATCATCGAGTCGCCGCGGTGGGTGTCGCACTCGGTGCACGCGTGGACGCAGGCCTGACAGCCGATGCAGCGGCTGGGATCGACGAAGAACTCGAGGTCATGAGGGACGGGCATCGCGGCTCACTGTTGCGGTTCGAGGTTCGCCGCGTACGCGGGTGGCGCATCGGCGCGCCGCACGCGACACCCGCAGACCTTGTATTGCGGAATCTTGCTGATCGGATCCTGGGCCGAAACCGTCAGCCGGTTGGGGCTCTTCTCGCCGGGCCAGTGATACGGGATGAAGACGGTGTCGGGACGGATCGTCGTGACCACCGAGGCCCGCACGGTGATCGCGCCGCGCCGCGTCTCGCACGTCGTCCAGTCGTTGTCGGCGATCCCGAGCTTCTCGGCGAGGCGCGGGTGAAGCTCGATCCGCGGCTCGGCGTATTGCTTGACGAGCGGGCCGATGCGGCGCGTCTGTGTGCCCGACAGGAACTGGCTGACGACGCGACCGGTGGTCAAGAAGATCGGATAGTCCTCCCCCGCATCGTCGACCGCGGGGGTGTACTCGGCGACGTTGAAGCGCGCCTTGCCATCCGGGAAGTAGAATGGGCCCGCACCCTTGGCCACCGGGTTGTAGCTCCCCGGCGCGAACAGCCGCGGCGTGCCCGGATCGTCGGGCGTCGGTGCGCCGGTCCTGGGGTCGTGGCTGTAGCACGGCCAGAACACACCCATCTGGTTCTCGATCTTCTCGTACGTGACACCGGAGTAGTCGGCGATGCCGCCGGTGCTCGCGATCCGCAGCTCGTCGAAGATCTCGCGCGGATTCGCGAACGTGAACCCGTGTGGTCGACCGAGTGCCTGCGCCAGATCCTGGACGATCTTCCAGTCCGCGCGCGCCTCGCCGGGCGACTCGACCGCCTTGTTGATCTTGATGACGCGCCCTTCGACCTGGGTCACCGTGCCCTCGTCCTCCTCCTGCAGGCTTCCGGGCAGGACGATGTCAGCGTGGCGGGCCGTGTCGTTGAGGAAGAAGTCGATGCAGACGAGGAGCTCGAGCTTCTCGAGCGCGCGAGTCACGAACTGGTTGTCAGGCAGCGAGACCTTCGGGTTGAAGCAGATCGCGACCAGGCCCTTGATCTCCCCTGCGTCGATCTTGCGGAACATCTCGTAGGCGTCGACACCCGGGCCGGGTAGGTCGCGCTCGTCGATCTTCCACACCGACGAGATGTACGCGCGATGGTCGGGGTTCGAGATGTCGCGGAGCCCTGGCAGCTGCGTGCACTTCTGCCCGTGCTCGCGGCCGCCTTGCCCGTTGGCCTGGCCGGTGATCGTGCCGTAGCCGCTGGACGGCACGCCGATCCTGCCCGATGCGAGCACGAGGTTGATCGCGCCGAGCACGTTCTGTACGCCATCGGAGTGGTGCTCGAGCCCGCGCGCGTGGAACAGGAAGCTCGACTTCGCGGTGCCCCACAGCTCGGCGGCCTTGTGCAGCGAGCGCTCGGGAACTCCCGTGACCTCGGCGGCGCGCGCGACCGGCCAGGTCTTGCAGTACGCCGCGACCGCGTCGAATCCGACGGTGTGCGCGTCCACGAACGCGCGATCGATCCAGCCGTGCTCGATCATCAGACCGAGGACGGTTGCGAACAGGGGAGCGTCACGGCCGGGCCGGACCGGTAGATAGAGATCGCAGGTGCGCGCGATCGGCGTGATCCGCGGATCCTGGACGATCAGCTTCGCGCCGCGCTCGCGCGCCTGCCAGATGTAGTTCGTCGTGATCGGCGAGCACTCCGCGACATTGGAGCCGGCGACCCAGATCACCTCGGACCCGACCATGTCCTCCCACGGGCTCGTGGTGCGGTCGATGCCGAACGCCTTCATGTTCGCCGCGCCCGCGCTCACCATGCAGAGCCGGCCGTTGTAGTCGATGAACGGCGTCTTCAGGCACACCCGGGCGAACTTGCCGAGCAGGTAGGTCTTCTCGGTCGTCAAACTCGCGCCGCTCAGCACGCCGACCGATGCGTTGCCGTGCGCCGTTTGCAGCCGCGAGATCTCCCGGGCGACGTGGGCGATCGCAGCGTCGTACGGCAGCGCCGCGAAGCCGCCGGGTGCCGCTGGATCGCGCCGGAGCGCGGTCGTCAACCGATCCGGATGCGAGCCTTGGAGGTAGCGCTTCACGCCCTTGGGACACAGCATGCCGCGGTTGAACGGAAACTCCTCCCAGGGCTCGAAGCCGATCACCTCGTTGTCGCGAACCTTGAGCTGGATGCCGCACTGTTGCCCGCAGAAGCAACAGTGGGTCTTCACCAGCTTGTCGGGGACACCCGCCGTGCCGCCCCGGGTGCCGGTCGACAGGTGCGGTCCGAACGCGTGCGTGATCGCGAGGTCATCGACGGGAAGTTTCGCCATGGCTCAGTCCTTCTCGCTCGCGGTCCACAGGCTGCCTTGCGCCAGCCCGAACAGCGCCCGGCGACACGCTGGGCACACCTCCTGGTAGTGCCCGCCCGCCGTCTCGTAGCGAAACCCGAGCTCGCGCTCGACCGTGATCAGATCGCGGATCATCTTCGCGGACGCGAACGGGCGATCGCAGCGCTTGCAGCGCGCCTGCTCGCTGCGAGCTCCATCGTCCTTGTAGAACTCGACGCCGAGCTGCGCCGGCCGCTGGAAGATGTGGAAGAACTTCCCGAACGGGAGCCAGAGCAACGTCACGATCACCGTGGTCGCGTGCAGGATCGCGATGAAGTCGTAGCCGTAGCCGCGCAGCCACGTGTAGCTCATCGTCAGCATCAGGCCGGTGATGCTGATCGCGCCGAGCAGCACGAGCGGGAGGATGTCCTCGCCGAACTGCTGCACCGCCTGGGCCCCGCGATCGCGCATGCGCCGGCGGAACGCGAGCATCACACCGCCGAGCACGAGGAACGACGCCCAGACCAGGCCGTGGAACACCACGAACGCGAGCACCGAGTCGACCGGGAAATCGCCGGCCGCGAAGCCGAACACGTACGTGCGGTAGGTCTCGAGGTGCCCGGGCACGGTCTCGAAGTGGATCCAGCCCCAGACCAGCGGAAACGTGATCGCGGCGGCAAGCAGGCAGCCCCACATCAGGAGCATGTGCGTGAACCCACGCATGCGGTCGCGGCGAAAGATGAACCGGTTGAGTGCCACCTCGTCGACCAGTCGGCGGAGCAGGCGGACGACGTTGCGTACGAGCCGGCGCGGCGACAGAAACGCTCGCCAGCCTTGCCGCCAGTACATCCGCGTGGGCGGACGCCCGAGCCACATCGAGTAGCGGTACGTGATGCCGAACGTCGCGAACAGCGTCGCGAACGTGTAGCCGACGAGCGCCGCGTCGAAGTGCGCCAGGTTGCGGGAGCCGAGCACGATCGCGCCGGCCAGGACGGCCGTGAACACCGTGGCCCAGAGGCTCGCGCGGACCATGTAGGAGCGCACGCTCGGGGCGCCAACCATGCAGCGGCGATATCACGGATCCGAGGGAGCCGACGCATGGGAGGCCATGCAATATCTGCGTTCACGCTTCGGGACAAACGAGGCACGTACGGGAGTTCACGCATCTGCGCCCGGCGCGGGAGCTGTTCGGTCACCCGATCCACTGAGTCAGGGCTCGCAGCCACCGTCATCGATGAGTGCATCGTTGAGCAAATTCGCACGACCCCTGCGACATTCTGAGAGAAACCACCCGTGG
>JAYUVX010000338.1:0-11446 GCA_043753855.1 Myxococcales bacterium
GTGCCCTCGCGGCGGCCCATGCGAGCCCGAATGCGATCGCTGCGGTCGCGATCGCGGGGCAGCTCGATGGCTGCATCGCGGTGGATGCGGCCGGTGCACCGCTGCATCCGGCGCTGATCTGGGCCGACCGTCGCGCGACCGCGCAGGCAGCGCAGGTCCCCGCGCCCGAGGTGTTCACGCACACCGGGCAGATCGCCGATGCCAGTCACATGGCACCGAAGATCGCGTGGCTGCGCGCGCACGGCGTGGTGGCGGCGCGGTTCCATCAGCCGGTGAGCTATCTCGTCGAGCGCTTGACCGGCGCCAGCGTCATCGATCACGCGCTGGCCTCGACCACGATGCTGCTCGAGCTCGCGACCGCGCGCTGGTCGCAGCGGATGCTCGACGGGTTCTCGATCACCGCGGCCGAGCTGCCCGCGCTCAGCGAAACCTGCGCGGTCGCCGGTGTGCTCACGCCGGCTGGATCGCGGCTCACCGGTTTGCGCGCGGGCACGTTGGTGGCGGTCGGCACTGGTGATGACTACGCGAACGTCCTCGGCGCCGGCGTCACCTCACCGGGATCGATCGTGTGCGCGGTCGGCACCGCCGAGGTGGTCGGTGCAATCTCGCGCTCGATCGTCCTCGATCGCATCGGCTCCGAGCCGATGGTCGAGACCCACGTGGCGCCGACCGGCGGGTACTTCGTCGAGCATCCCGGCTGGCTCTCGGGCGGTGCCGTGCGCTGGGCGGTGCAGCTGCTCGGGCTCGCAGGCGACGCCGAGCTCGATGCGCTCGCGGCTGGTGTTCCCGCCGGCGCGTGTGGCCTGACATTTTTGCCTGCGCTCGCCGGCGCGATGACGCCGGTGTGGCGGCCGCATGCCCGGGGGACGTTGCACGGGCTCGCCGCCTCGCATACGCGGGCGGAGGTCGCGCGCGCCGTGCTCGAAGGCTTGACGTTCGCGACCCGCGATGTCGTGGATCGGCTGATCGTGCTCGGGCTCCCCGCGCACGACGTTCGCCTGCTCGGTGGCGGCGCGCGGAGCCGGATCTGGGCGCAGCTGCGCGCCGATACCCTGGGCCTGCGTCATGCGGCCGCAGCCAACGTGGACAGCTGTCCGCTCGGGGCCGCGATGATCGCCGCGGTGGCGGCCGGCGTGCACCGCGACCTCGCGTCGGCGGCAGCGTGCGCTGCGCCACCCACCGAATCGTTCATCCCCGGCCCGCGCGATGCGCTCGATGGTGCCTATGCCCGTTATCAGGCGCTCGGTCGGCGGCTAGGGGATGTGTGATCGGGCACTTCCGCCTCGTCGAAAGGCGGGTAGAGTCTGGACGCATGCGGTGGATGTTCCTCGTCGCGACCGCCGTGGTTGCGAGTGCATGCAGCAAGGAGCCGCCGCCGGCGTGCACCACCGTGGACCTCCAGTGCGCGCCGCTCTACATCGGGACATTCTCCGCGGTGTACGCTCAGACGATCTCGATGGACTGCGGCTCCGACAAGGGCAGCTGCCACGCGGCCGGCGGCGACTCGAGCCTGTCGTTCGCGACCGAGCAGGAGGCCTACGATCACCTGCTCGAGAGCTACGTGACGCCGGGCGATCCCGGATGCAGCGAGCTCGTCGTTCGCACCAGCTCTGCGGGGAAGGACTACCAGATGCCGAAGGGCAGGGCGCTGTCGGAGCCGGAGCAGTGCGCGCTGCGCAAGTGGGTCGAAGCAGGAGCACCGCGATGAAGGTTGTCGCCCTCGCGCTCGCCGCGCTCGCTGCCTGCGGTGATGACGTCAAGAGCGTCGCGGAGCTCCAGGACCCGAGCACCTGCCTCGAGTGCCATCAGACCCACTACACGCAGTGGTCCGGCTCGATGCACGCGTACGCCTCCGATGACCCCGTGTTCATCGCGATGAACAAGCGCGGACAGCGCGAGACCAACGGTGCGCTCGGGGCGTTCTGCATCAAGTGCCACGCGCCGATGGCGGTGCTGAGCGGCACGATCACCGACGCCAATGCCGCCGACTTCGACCCGACCAAGCTGACGCCTTCCGAGCGCGGCATCACATGCTACTTCTGCCACAACGTCGACAAGGTGATCTCCGATCACAACAACGGCCTCGAGCTCGCGATGGATCAGACGATGCGCGGCGGGGCGCAGAACCCGGTCGATAGCCCGGCGCACCACTCGAAGTACGACAAGCTGATCCACTCCAATACGAACCAGTCCGAGCTGTGCGGCTCGTGCCACGACATCGTGCTGCCCAACGGCGTGCCGGTCGAGCGCACGTTTGCCGAGTGGAAGCAGGGCGTGTTCTCGAGACCCGACTCCAAGCTCACCTGCGGCAACTGCCACATGAAGCCGCTCGACGACGTGATCGCCGACAAGCCCGGGCTCTCCGTGATCTCCCGCGAGAAGGGCTTCCACGAGCACACGTTCCCGGCGATCGACCAGGCCCTCACGCCGTGGCCCGAGCAGGCCGCACAGGCGAACGGCATCGCGGAGATCCTCGGGCCATCGATCGGCATCGTGGGGCCCAAGCCGCGCACCGGCACGCGCGTCCCCGGCGGCATCTGCCTCGATCCGCCGGGCAAGCTCACCGTGCGCGTCGATTCACTGAACCTCGGCCACTGGTTCCCGAGCGGCTCCGCATTCGATCGCCGGGTCTGGGTCGAGGTTACCGCGTATCGCGCCGACAACTCGATCGTGTTCCAGAGCGGCAAGGTTCCCGACGGCATGGATCCCGAAGCTACCGGCGACCCGAACCTGTTCGGCTTGTGGGACCGCGCGAACAAGGCCGACGGCACACCGGCGCACTTCTTCTGGGAGGTGGCCACGATCGATTCCTCGAAGCTGCTCAAGGGCTCGATCACGTTCGACCAGAATGATCCCGCGTTCGATCACTCGGTGACCGCGTCGTTCAACAACATTTCGGGCTTCACCCAGATCGATCGGATCGAGGCCAAGGTCCGGGTCCGGCCGCTGCCCTACGAAACGCTGCGCTCGCTCGTCGCCTCGGGCGATCTGTCGCCGACGGTCGAAGCGCAGCTGAAGACGCTCGAGCCGGCGTTCGCGAAGAGCACGTGGCTCAAGGCGACCAAGGGGACGGGACTTGCCGTCAACACCAACTGCAACCCCGAGTAGCTCGCTCAGCTCGGGATGCAGAACTTGTAGACGACCGAGTCGGTGCCGCTCGACGACGTCATCTCGATCGTCGTCTCCCACACGCCCGGCATCCACATGTTCACCGGCGACAGCTTGTACTCGCCAGCGCTCGGCATCGCATCGACCTTCACGTTCACCGGCGTGCCGTGCTGGTGCTTCGGCATGAACGGCGTCACCTGGATCATCGCGCCGCTGACCGGCGCAGCGCCCGCCACCGTGTTGAGGTGGATCACCCACTCGTTGTCACCGCGTGACGGCGGCGCGGGGTTCGCGGTCATCAGCCGCACGTCGAGCACGGCGCCCGCCTTCTGGAGGCCCGCGACGTAGACGTCCGCGGTCTCCTGCGCGCAGTTGACCATCTCCGAGTCGTCGCCGCTTGGGCCGTTGTCGGCGCACGCACCGGCGAACGGGAGGAGGGCGAGAACAACGATCGGGACGGTTCGCATGTAGGTCCTACGGTTGAGTACTGCTCGAGGTTACCGGACTACGACCGAGCCGCGCCATCGGTTCGATGACCCCGCCTGACACCCTGAGACCTACTCGTCGAGGCCCGCCGTGAGCAGGACCACGGTGTCCTTGTCCAGGCCTACCCCGCTGGGAATGCCGGTGTAGGAGACCCTCGCGATCGCGGCATCGGTACCCGGGATCGCCCAGACGTCGACGAGCTGCGCCTGGGGGCGCAGGAATGCCGTGACGGTGGTCTTGCCGCTCGGGCCATGGCCGCTGACCGGCTCGATGGCGAGCTGCAGCGCGAACTTGCGGATCGGGAGGTCGTTGCGGGAGACTCGCAGGGCGCGGCGCTGGACGATCCGCGTGGACAGCATCCACGCCTCCGAGGTGGTCTTCGCGAGCGGCTCGAGCGCGGGCAGCGCGGCGATCCGGGCGCGGATGTCCTGGAGCGTCTCGCACTGCTCGTACCATGCGTGGATCGGGACCAGATAGCCCGCGCGCGGACCGCGGAGCCATAGCCGGTAGACCACCGGCGTCTCGTCCAGGCCGAGCTCCTCGACCACGTACGCGACACCTTCGCTGGGGGCGACACCGAGCAGTTGCATGCGGTGCGCGATCGCGGTGGCGCTGCCGGTCTCGCTCACGCAGGCCGTCATCGTCATGTAGCCGAGCGAGCTCTTCAGCGTGGGCAGCGGAGCATGGCGGTGGAGATAGGCGTGCGCGAGTGCGCGCTGCATCCGGCGCGAGCGAGCGAGGGCGATCAGTGCAGACTGGGACTTGGCGTCGCGGTTCACGGCGTTCTCCCCTGTATGAACGCGCGAGACGCCAAGAGGTTGCACCGATCGTGATCGATGCACGCGCCGGAATATCCCCAGCTCCACGGCAGTTCTACACACCCTTCAGGGTGTCGTGTACGTGAGCGTCCGTACCGCTCCGGCGCGATCCGTGCGGGTCCAGCTGCCGGAGCGACGCCCCTGGGTCATCGGCCCCTCGAGTACCGCGCCGTCGACCAGCTCGCGCCACGGTCCTTCGAGGACGCCGGCCTTGTACGTCGCGGTTCGGAGCACCGCGCCGTCGGCGGCGTAGATCGTCCACGTCCCGTCCTTCTGGTCGTCGACGAACTGCCCGGTGACCGCCGGCTTGCCGTTGCGAAGCTCGCTGTACGGCCCGGAGACCTTGCCGGCGACGTAGCTGGTCTCCATCGACAGCTTGCCGTCGACATACTTCTTCACCGGACCGTCGAGCTTGCCGCGCTTCCAGTGCTGTTCGAGCAGCAGCACGCCATCGGGCGTCCACTCCTTCCAGCTGCCGTGCCTCTGATCGGAGCTGTAGTGGCCCTCGACCACGACCTTCGCGCGCGGCGTGAGCTCCTGGTAGATGCCGTCGATCGAGCCGCCGCGCAGGCGCTGCTTCGACGACACCTTGCGGTTGGCGTGGAACGTCAGCATGGTGCCGGTCCCGTCGCTAAGCGAGAACCGGCCGAGCTCGGTGCCGTTGCGATCGAAGTAGACGAACTCGCCGTTCGGCTTCCCGCCGGTGTAGTTGCCACTGAACACGAGCTTGTTCTCCCACCACTCGAGCCAGTTGCCTTCCTTCTTGCCGAGGATGTAGCTGCCCGCGCGCTCCTTGTTGTTGTCGCGATCCCACCAGGTCCAGTCACCGATCCGCCGGCCGCCGGCGAACTCGCCCTGCACGCGCAAGACCTTGGTGCTGCGGCGAAGCAGATACGGGCCATCGAGCTTGCCGCGCCGGTCATACGCTTCCTCCGCGACGAGCAGGCCCATCTGCCAGATCGCGCGCTTGCCGTGACGCACGCCCGCGACGAACGTCTCCTCGAATCGCATCGACTGGCGCGAGCCGAACACGTGCGAGCCATCGAGCTTGCCATCCTGATAGCTCGCGGAGATCGCGATGCTGCCATCGTGTGCGTAGACCTTGAGTGGACCGTGCTCGACACCTGCCTTGAACGCTTGCTCGCTGTACAGCGGGCCATCGTCGTACCAGCGCTTCTCGACGCCGCTGCCGGCGATCAACGTGTAGTCACCGAGCGCGACGCCGCCGCCATTCGCCTGCTTCCAGATGCCGTCCTTGTGGCCCGCGGCATAGCTGCCTTGCTCGGCGACCGCGCCATTCGGATGACGGCGCAGCCACGGACCGTCGAGCCGACCGTCCTTGTACGCGCCGGTGATCTCGATCGAGTCATCGGGGAACAGCGAGATGAACGGACCGTGTCGCGTTCCATCGGTACGCGCGCAGGCCCACGTCGAATCGGGAGCGGGAGCTGCGAGCGGAGACGTGCCGGTGTCACACGCGAGCTTCGGAGGCGCGGGAGCGTCGGGCACCACGGCGTCGACGGCGACCTGCGAGATCATCGTTGGCGGCGGCTGGACAGGTGCATTGTTCGGGCCACTAGGCCCCGAGCCACAAGCCGCGAGCAGCGTCAAGACGCATGCGCGCGTGTACAAACAATGCACATCCCATGGTCGCACGATCGCCGTGCTCCGCGCGAATGACAGCTAGGATCAACGCATGTCTCGCCAAACCTTACGTGCCGCTGCTGTTCTGCTCGCCGTGTGTACCGCCGGCATCGCGAGTGCCGACCGCCGGAGCTTCGGAAACAGTGGAACCTCGAACTTCACCTCGAACGGGAAGTTCGGCATCGGCCTCGAGCTCGGCGCGCCGACCGGGTTCAACGCCAAGCTGTTCCTGTCTCCGAACCGTGCGCTCGACTTCGGCGTCGGCTGGCTCTACGACAACTACTACCGGGGCCGCGACTACCGCGGCATCCACCTCTACGTCGACCACCTGTGGCATCCGGTGCAGTTCACCGAGAACCCGACCTTCAAGCTCCCGTTCTACTTTGGAGTCGGCGGCGCGTTCTGGAGCTTCGACGACCGCAACGATCGGTTCACGGACCACTACTCGGCGCTCGCGCTCCGCGTCCCCGTGGGCGTCGCGTTCGACTTCAACAAGATCCCGCTCGATCTGTTCGCCGAGGTCACGTTCGTCGTCGATATCTTCCTCAGCGACCGGTACGACCGGTTCGGTCCCGGCTTCCTCGGCAGCGTCGGCGCTCGGTTCTGGTTCTAGCGAACCAGCTCGATCCACAGCGGGACGATCACGGCCTCGGCGCCGGCGACCGCGATCCCCGAGCGGCGCACCTCGATCTGCCCGCGCCCGCCGATCGAGTAGTACGCGCTGACCGCATAGGTCCCGGGCGCGACCGGCGCGAACCGATAGTGACCGTCGTCGTCGCTGATGGTCTGCTCGGTCTGCTCGTCGGTTCCCGTGCCGTGCAGCACCGCGGTGACGACCGCTCCGGGGACGCGCTCGTGCGTCGACAGATCGTTGACCGTGCCCTCGATGATCGAGACCTGCGCGCCGATGTGCGTCGGCTTGTAGCGATCGATCTGCGATTGTTTCGGATCGCCATAGTCGACGCGGATCGGATCCGGGTGGCCGAGCGTGAACACCAGGTCGACGTGCGTGGTCTCACCGGCGCGAACATCGATGTTGGTCACCTCGACCGGCTGTCCCGCGAACTTCGCGCTCAGCTGATAGCGGCCGGGCGTGAGGTGCTTGATCGCGTACGTGCCGTGATCCGTCGAGAGCGCGCGCATGTTGTCGACGCCGGCGCCGCGCAGCCGAATGTCGGCGAGCGCCACCGGATCACCGCTATCGTGATCGCGGGTCAGGCCGGCGATCGTGCCGGTCGTCGGGCGCCCGGGAAACCGGCTCGCGGCCGTCCCACACCCCACGACGAACACAGCGAGCACGGCGATGCGCACGGGGCCAGCATGCGGGGTGGCGCCACGCCAGCCAAGCGTGAAGACCCTGGCAGTGTCCAACCGTGCGAATATCCCGCGTATCACTTCTCGTCCTCTCCGGCGCCTCGGCGTGCGGCGGTGGCAGCTCCGACGCGCCGCAGGTGCAGCCCGGTGCACCGGTCGGCAAGGTCCTCGAGGTCACCGGCAAGGCGACCGCGACCCGCTCCGGCGCCACCCGCGACCTCGCCGCCTCGTCGAACGTCAGCGGCGATGATGTGATCACCACCGCCGAGGGCGCTCGGGTGGTCATCCTGCTCGCCCACAACAACGCGACGTGGGATCTCGGGCCGAACAAGCACGAGCAGGTCTCTTGCCGCGGCCTCGGACGATGTCGGCGGCAGCGGCGGCCCCGGCCCGGCCGGCTCGACGTCTACCCGACGGGCGGCGATCGACACGCAAACGCAGGAAGCTCGGAAGCAGGAGAGCATGGCGGTCGACCGCGGCACCAGCCTGGTGAAGGCGGCCGTCGAGCGGGAGCGTGCTGTGCTGCGCGCGTGTGTCGTTGCCTCGGGCAAGCCGCGGCTCGCAATCGTGTTCCACGTCGACACCCAGAAGACCTCGATCGAGCTCGCCGATGGCACGGATCCCGATCGGATTTGTCTCGCGAAGGTCGCGGCGCGGATCAAGCTGACCGTCGATGCGCCCACGACGTACGCGATCGTCATCACGAACTAGAGCCGGATCAGACCGCGTTCGAGCCCGAGCTCGTCGCAGATCGCCGCGAGCGCAGGGCGGTCGACGCCGGCCCAGCGCAGATCGGCGAGGTCGCAAGCGATCGGACAATCGAGCCGGAGCGTGGCGAGCGTGGTGTACAGCGTCGCCTCGGCGCGATACGCCTCGAGGGTGGCCGCGAGCTTGTCGGCGCCGCGCACGCTGACCTTCCACGCCAGGGGATCGGCGGGGATCGCAGGGATGTGCTTCCACTGGGTGAGCAGCTTGCCTGCCGAGCTCTTGCCCCAGCCCGGCAAGCCGGGGATGCCATCCGCCGTGTCACCGACCAGCGCGAGCAGATCGGGGATCGACTCCGGTTCGACGCCGTGCTTGGCGACCACGCCCGCGTGATCGAGCGTGACGTCCTTCCAGCGATCCCAGCACACGACGCGCTGATCGATCACGCACTGGCACATGTCCTTGTCGACGGCGGCGATCACCACCTGGTCGACCGCCGGGTCATTCGCCGCGCGCGCTGCGGCCGTGGCGATCGCATCGTCGGCCTCGAACTCGACCATCGGCCACACGCGCAGCCCGAGTGCTGCCGCGGCGCGCTCGGCGAGCTCGAACTGCGAGAACAGGCGCGGATCGATGCCTTCGCCGGTCTTGTAGTCCGCGAACAGATCGTTGCGAAACGATTCGATCACGTGGTCGTACGCGACGCCGGCGTGCGTCACCGTTCCGCGGCCGAGCACGCCCGCGAGGCTGCGCATCATCACCCGCGCAGCACCGACCTCGCGACCGGCGTGCTGGGCCGGCGGTGCGCCGAACCACGCCCGGAACAGCTCGTAGGTGCCATCGAACAGGTGAACCTGCACGAGGAGGAAGGTACAACCTCGTCATGTCGATGTCCCGGAGCTGTGCGGCGCTTGCACTCTGCGTCGTCGCCAGCTGCGGTCCTTCGTCGAGGAGCACCACGATGATCACGCCCGTCGGGACCCCCTCGCCGCTCGCCGCGGACGCGATCGCCGGCATCACCGATCCCACGCTCCAGCACGTCGTCGCCGACCACTGGGAGTTCATGATGCGGTGGTCGCCGACCTGGGCGACCACGCTCGGTGATCACCGGTACGACGACAAGCTCGCCCCGCGCGATGCCACCTCGATCGCGAAGCAGGAGGCCGAGCGCGCACAGCTGATCGACGCGCTGTCGAAGATCTATCGGGACCGGCTGACCGCGAGCGACCAGGTCACGTACGCGCTGCTGACCGAGAAGCTCGTCACCGAGCGCGGCCTCGATCAGTGCAAGTTCCACGAGTGGATGGTCGATAGCGGCGGTGGCAGCGTGTTCGGCGAGCTGTCGTACCTGGTCGAATCGCACACCGTGAAGACGCCGGCGGATGCGGCGAAGCTGGTCACCCGGCTCGAGCAGGGACCGAAGCTGCTCGACGACACGATCGCGAACCTCCGCACCGGCCTGGAGAACCAGCGCGTCGCGTCGGCGGAGAAGGTGCGTCGCGCGATCGACCAGCTCGATGCCGAGCTCGACAAGGGCGTCGATGCGTGGGCGATGGCGCAGCCGGCGTGGGCCACCGTGAAGGGCACCGATCCGTGGCCCGATGGGGCTCGGGATCGCTCGTACGCGGCGCTGCGCGAGGTGGTGTCCACCCGGCTGGTGCCGGCGTTCGTTCACTACCGCGACTTCCTGCGCAACGAGGTGATGCCCCGCGCGCGCATCGAGAAGGAGGGGCTCGCCGGGTTGCCCGACGGCGAGGCGTGCTACCGCGCGGCGATCGCGAGTCACGTCGGGCTCCCGATGTCCCCGGCGCAGCTGCATCAGCTCGGGCTCGCGGAGATCGCACGCAGTGATCAGGAGCTCGCCGCACTCGGGGCGAAGGTGCTCGGGACGCCCGATCTCGCGGCGACGATCGCGAAGCTGCGCACCGACAAGGTGCTGTATTTCGGATCGCGCGACGAGATCCTCGCCACCGCGCAGAAGGCGCTCGACCGCGCGAAGGCGGTCACGCCACGCGTGTTCTCGAAGCTCCCGGCCACCGACTGCGTGATGCGCGAAATCCCCGCGTACGAAGCGCCCTACACGACGATCGCGTACTACCGCCAGCCGCACTACGATGGCTCGAAGCCCGGCGAGTACTTCGTCAACACGTACAAGCCGGAGACCCGCCCGCGGTTCGAGCTCGAGGCGCTGACCTGGCACGAATCGATCCCCGGACATCACACCCAGATCGCGCTCGCTCAGGAGCTGGGCGCGATGCCAGCGTTTCGCAAGCTCGACGGCTCCACCGCGTACGTCGAGGGCTGGGCGCTCTACACCGAGCGGCTCGCCGACGAGCTCGGGCTCTACTCGAGCGACCTCGACCGCCTGGGCAAGCTCAGCTACGACGCCTGGCGCTCGTCGCGATTGGTCGTCGATACGGGCCTGCACGCGATGGGCTGGAGCCGCGCGCAAGCGGAGGCGTTCATGAAGGCGCACACCGCGCTCACCGAGACCAACATCTCGAACGAGGTGGATCGCTACATTGGCTGGCCCGGTCAGGCGCTCGCGTACAAGGTCGGGCAGCTCGAGATCCTCAAGTTGCGGGCGAACGCGGAGCGCGAGCTCGGGACGAAGTTCGACCTCAAGCGGTTCCACGAGGTGGTGCTCGGCGCCGGCGCAGTGACGCTGCCCGTCCTCGACGATCTGGTTCGCGCGTGGATCGACACCGAGAAGTGAGCGAACGCAGCCTCGATCGGGGCCTCGGGCCGTGGGCCGCGGCGTCGATCACCGTCGGGACGATCATCGGCACCGGCGTGTTCTTGAAGGCGGCCGTGATGGCCCAGCTCGGAGGATCGGCCGTGTGGGTGCTCGCGGCGTGGGCGGTCGCCGGCGCGCTGTCGCTCGCGGGTGCGATGACCTATGCCGAGCTCGGCAGCATGTATCCCGACGCCGGCGGCGAGTACGTCTACCTGCGCAAGGGCTACGGCCCGCTGATGGGCTACCTCTATGCGTGGAACCGGTTCTGGATCTCCACGCCCGGATCGATCGCGGCGTACGCCGTGGGCAGCGCGACGTTTCTCGCTCCGGTACTGCCGGCGAAATTCGGTGGCGGGAGCGTGCCGCTCGCGCTCGCGATCATCGCCGTGTTCACAGCGATCAACTGCCTGAACGTGCGCTCGGGCGGACGCCTGCAGACGGTGCTGACGATCCTGAAGGTCATCATGATCCTCGCGATCGCGATCGGTGCGCTGCTCGCTCCGCGCGGCGACTGGGCGCGGGTCACCACGGCGGGTGGATTCCCCGGGGTCGGTACGTTCGGCGCGCTCGTGCTCGCGGCGCTGTGGGCCTACGACGGGTGGAACAACCTCCCGATGGCTGCGGGCGAGGTCCG
>JAYUVX010000339.1:0-33291 GCA_043753855.1 Myxococcales bacterium
CGAGTGACGATGCGTACCACCCGTTCGCGCTTCCCGCCGACCAGCCGATCGACGTCGCGTTCACGCAGGCGCCTTCGCCCGCATCGGTCGTGCGCGGCACGGCGTGTAATACCGGCAGCGTCCGGATCGAACAGCTCGATGACACCGGCGCGTGTGTCGCTGCGGTCCCCGGGACGCTCGTCCATCGTGGGCGCCGGCTGACGTTCGAGCCTGCACGGCCCTGGCGCACTGGCTCGCATTATCGCCTGCGCCTCATCTCGGGGACCACCGCGACCTGCGTCGCGGGCGCGCTCTGCGGGCTCACCGGCGTGGCACCGAGCTTCGATCCGCTCGGAGGCAACAAGGTCGCGGCGGCAGGCGGCCCGGATCTCGTGATCGAGTTCACCGGCGCACCGGCGAGCGGCGCCACCTTCATGCTCACCGAGACGACGCCGTTCACCGATGCGAACGGCTCGGGCTTCGTCGAGTCCAGCGAGGCGCCGAGCGACGCCAATCGCGCGGCGCTGCGAATCGTCCGCACCGGCGGCGTCATCACCGCCGCGAGCTTCAACCAACCCGACTGTGTGCCCGGAACGCCCGAGGTGGAGGCATGCATGTACCTGTCGGGAACGATGGCGGTCGAGCTCGCGCCGCTCGCGCACGACTGCGCGCTGCCCGGCGGCACGACGGTGGCGAGCTGTGTCCCGGTGACCCTGTCGCCGCAGGCGATGGTTGGAACTTCGCTCGCCCTCAAGGCCACGGCCTTCATCGATCCGAGCACGATCGACATCAGCACCGTCACGGGGATGGCGGTGATGCGGCTGCGCGAGCCACCGAATGGACAGACGACCGGCTATCTGTTCGATGACCATGGCGTGCCGACGCTCGTCGTCACGCTCACGCTCTACCTCGACGAGCCGGATATGAACCTCCCGTTGATGCAGCACGATCTGCATTCGCGTGCGCTGACGGTCGAGCTGCGCGGGCCCGTGCACTTCCAGCCAGACGGCAGGATCGCGATCTCGGTGACGAACACGGCGGACGTTCCCGTCACGATTGGTGTCTCGGCGACCAACGTCGCAGGCGCCCTCGAGCTGACGATCCCGATCGGCGGGATGAAGATCCAGCTCGTCTCGCCACCGGTACGAGGAGGTCTGTGATGTCTGCGATGTCTGTGATGCGCTCGCTGGTGGCTCTCGTCGGCCTGCTTGCTGTCGACGCCGTCGCGAACGCCGAGCCCGCGAACGAGGCGCACGCTGCCGCGCCCGCACGCAAGCCGGTCCGCTGGTACGTCCGCGCGGGCGCCGCGCTCGTCAAGCCGATGGCGTCGTCGCACGAGATCGAGCTCGCGGACGTCAGTGGTCCGGCGAGCCTCGCGGTCGATGATGGACCGATCGCCGGCTCGGGCGCGCGCGTCGAATCGGCGATGATCCCGGCGGCGATCGTTGGCTACGTGCTGCCGACCGCGAGCCGGCGGTGGTCGCTCGAGACCGTGCTTGGAACGCCATTCACCGTGAAGTTTCGTGCGACGGGTACGCTCGCCAACATGTCGATCGCGCCGAGCGCGCTCGGGATCCCGACCAAGATCGCGCCGCTCGGGCCCGAGCTCGGCGAGGCGACCGCGCTGCCGCCGCTCATCACCGCCGTCTACCAGCTGACCGATCGCGGCGCGGTCCGGCCGTTCGTCGGTGCGGGCGTCAGCGTCCTGTTCGCATACGACGCCCATGTCACGAATCCCCAGCTCGTGCAGTACGGCAAACCCGACATGACGATCGCGCCAGCGCCCGGCATCGTGCTGCAGGGCGGGCTCGACGCGCGGATCTACAAGTCGGTGTACGCGCGGCTCGACGTCAAGTTCATCGGTCTGATGATGGCCCGCGCCGAGGTTCACCACCTGACGGTCGCGACACCGGGGCTCCCGGTGTTCGAAGCAGTCGAGGTCGAGACCGCGAAGATGAACGTTTGGGTGAACCCGTTCATCGTGCAGGCCGCCATCGGGATCGACCTGTAACGATCACGTGCGGGTGTCGCGGCACCGGTCACGGACCACCGTCGTTTGCCGTGCATTGCCGGGCAGGAGCTGGCGGAAATTTCTATCGCCCTGAGCGTCCGTCAGGCTGTAGCAGCCCGTTGCGAACTGCGCCATGCGGAAGCTGCGCTTGGCGTTAGCGCCGGACACTAAGTTTCGCGGTTTTTCCGCAGCGCCGAACGGGTCATCGACGTAAGGTCGCGCGCCACTGGGCAGGAGGGTTTGAGAAATGACTGTTCGCTTTCGCACCGTTGCTGTTTCGTCACTGTTGTTCGCCGCCGCATGCGCGGCTCCCGCATCGCAGGATCCAGATCCGGGCGATCCCGGGCAGGCCTTGCCCGTACCGTCCACCGATCAGAGCGCCACGGGTATGGGCGTGTCCGTTCAGTCGGCCGACGCGCAGGGTCGACCGCGTCTGATCCGTGCGATCGTGCCGCGCGCGAGCCGCGCCGGGATGTCGCCCGCCGCAGCCGCACGCGATCACGTCGCTGCGCTCGCGTCGTTGTGGGTGAAGCAAGCGCCTCCGATGACGCTGATCGACACCGGGACGCAGACGCTGCGCAACGGCGCGAGCATCGTCAAGCTCGCGCAACAGGTCGACGGCGTCGTCGTCAACGGGGGCGAGCTGCGCGTGCTGATGCATGCCGATGGCTCGTTCGCGGCCGTCTCGGGAACGCTGCTGCCATCCATGGCGAAGCCGACGTTCGTCTCGTCGTCGCGTTACGCGCTCGATCGGGCGCTCGACAAGCAGTTCGGCTCGTCACGGCCGGCCTTGGCGATCAGCGATGCGGGTGAGGTCGACGGCTGGCACACGTTCCAGGTCGCCGCTACGCCCGAGCTGCAAGTTTCAAGCGCACGTGCACGCCGCGAGCTCGTCGAGATCAACAACCGGCTCGTCGAGGCGTGGGCGGTCGAGGTCGCTGCCGACGCGGCGCTCGATCCGACGATGGATCTGAGCATGCCGACGTCGACGGAGCACCGCTACCTGGTCTCCGACAAGGGCGGCCAGATCCTGCGTGACATCGATCTCATCCAGAACGATACGTTCGTCTACCGCGCCTACGCCGAGACCAACGGCGTTCGTCGCCCGCTGGACGGCCCGCTGCAGAGCTTCGCGCCACACCCGACCGGCGTGCCGGATGGTTCGGCACCGAGCGTCGTCACGGCGCCACTCGTGGTCATGGACGCGTTCAACCAGAAGAAAGACAGCTGGCTGGCAACCAACGCGACCACGACCTCGGGCAACAACGCCGAGGCCTTCGCCGACCTCGACGGCAATGGCGTGTTCGGGGGCACGGATGTTCGCCCCGAGGTCAAGTCGGGCCGGATCCTGAATTACACGTACCGTCCAGAGCTCGAGCCGCTCGCCACACCGGAGCAGTCGAAGGCTGCGACCGTGAACGCGTTCTTCCTCGTCAACTGGATGCACGATTGGTTCTACGACTCGGGGTTCACCGAGGCGACGGGCAACGCGCAGCGCGATAACTACGCGCGCGGCGGCGCCGCGAATGATCCGCTGCTGATCCTGGCCCAGGCGGGCGCGAACAGCGGCTCGCGGAACAACGCGAACATGTCGACGCCGGCAGACGGAGCGCGACCGCGGATGCGCATGTACCTGTGGACCTCGGGCACGGTCACGTCGCTCACGGCGCCCAGTGGTGCTGTCACGAGCTCGGGCTTCGCGACCGGACCTCACAACTTCGAGCTCACCGGAGACGTTGTCGCCGGCGCCGACGCAACGGCGCCGACGAACGATGGTTGCCAGCCGCTCACGAGCGCGGTCGCCGGCAAGATCGTGCTGCTCACGTACTCGGGCACCTGCGGTTCGGCCGCGACGATGAACAACGCGAAGGCCGCGGGCGCGATCGGCGTGGTCCTCGCGGACGGCGCGAGCGACAAGCCGAGGGCGTTCGCCGGCAGCGCTGCCGCGAACATCCCCGGTCTCGCGATCGGCAAGAGCGCCGGCGAGGCGCTGGCACTGGCGATCGCTGCGGGTCCGGTGACGGTCACGCTGAAGAGCGCGATCTCCGGTCCCGAGCGCGACGGCGACCTCGACAACACGATCGTCGCTCACGAGTGGGGTCACTACCTTCACCACCGGCTCGCCGACTGCAGTGCGCAGCAGTGCGCGGGCATGAGCGAGGGCTGGGGCGACTTCAACGCCCTCCTCATGATGCTCCGCGAAGGCGACAACCGTGACGGCGTGTACGCCGTCGCGCCGTACGCGTTTGCCAATGGCACGCCGAACTCCGCGTACTTCGGGCTCCGTCGGTTCCCGTACAGCCGCGATCGCTCGAAGAACGATCTCAGCTTCCGTCACATCGGCGACGAGAACCCGCTGCCGACGGCGACGCCTGGGTTCCCGGGCGGTCCGAACAGCGAGGTCCACAACGCGGGTGAGGTGTGGACGACGATGATGTGGGAGGCGCTCAATGCGCTCGTCGACCAGCACGGCGTCACCATCGGTCGTCGCAGGATGTCCGACTACGTCGTGGCCGGTCTGCTGCTCACGCCGCCGGACGCGTCGTTCACCGAGGGCCGAGATGCGATCCTCGCGGCTGCGAGTGCGCTCGACACCGAGGACATGATCCTCGTGGCGGCAGCGTTCGCGGGACGCGGTGCAGGCTCGTGCGCGGTGTCGCCGGCGGCTGGCGCGGCTGGCAACATGGGCGTCGTCGAGAGTGGCACGCTCGCTGGCAAGCTGAGCGTCGGCGGTCTGAGCCTCACGGACGATGGCGCCTCGTGCGACCACGATGGCTACCTCGATCCCGGTGAGTCCGGTCAGCTGCGCCTTGTCGTCGCGAACAACGGCATCCTCGCTGCCGAGGAGGTGACGATCACCGCCACCACGTCGGCCGCGGGTGTGCAGATCGGCGCACCGATCCGCATCTCCGCGCTGCAGCCGTTCTCGCAGTCCACCCTGTCGATTCCGGTCAAGCTGCTCGCCTCCGCGCCGCGGAACACCAACGTCACGATCAACCTGCTGATCAAGGGTGATTACACCTGCAACGACGCGGGCGTGACGACCTCGCTGACGGTCCGGACGGGAGCCGACGATGCGCGCGAGACGTCCACGATCGACCGCGTCGAGACGGCGTACACGCCGTGGACCGCGACCGGTACCGATGCGGCGACCCTGTGGGGCCGGAAGTTCGACGCCGACGGCAACCAGTCGTTCCTCGGCACCAATGCCGGAGTTGCCAGCGATACCCAGTGGGTGTCGCCGGTACTGCAAGTGTCCGCGACCGACCCGCTCGTCGTCACGATCCAGCACGCGTATGCCCTCGAAGCTACGTATGATGGTGGCGTGATCGAGCTGTGGACGGATGGCAGCACCTGGCAAGACGTCTCGATGTACGGCGTCACCCCGGGCTATGGCGCTGCGCTACAGGTCGGCGGCGGTAACGCGCTCGAGGGGCGCCCCGCATTCACCGGCACGAGCCCCGGATTCCCGGCGCGCACCGCGTTGACGCTGAACTTCGGAGCTCAGTTCGCCGGGCAGCAGGTCCGGGTGAGGTTCCGGATCGGCAGTGATGCCAGCATCGGGCTCGTCGGCTGGAACATCGATGACATCGCGGTCAGCGGCATCACGAACCTGCCGTTCCCGTCGCTCGTCGCCGAGCCCTCGTCGTGCTCGGCCTCCAGCGCGCGCACGACGCCGAGCACGACCGAGACGCACGGCGCACCCGCCGTGAGCCTCGGCGAGTTCGACGCTGGCGTGTGCATCGCGAGCGATCTGTAGCTCGCAATGATGTGAAGGGGCGAGGGCCGGAACCGCAAGCGCTCGTTCGCCTGATTCCTGGCCATCGTCGCGACGCAGATCCCTTGGGAGGACGCCTCCCAAGGGATCTGCGTCGTTTCAGTGCGCCGAGAATCCGGTCTGGCAGACCGCGAGGACGGTGTCGTTGAGCGTCCACTCCTTGTCCTCGAAGCACAGGTCGATGTCCTGGATGACGCACTCGTCACCCTCGTGGTCGATCAACCGGAGATCGTACTTCTTGCACTCGAACACCGCGAGCTTGGCCGAGTCGCCGTGCATCAGCGGATCGTTCGCGGCGAGCAGGTTCGGTCCCCATTCGGTGTGGTCGAACGGTGACAGCTGGATCGAGTTGATGTCGTAGGCCGAATGATTCGTCAGCGACAGCGTACCGAGGTCGCCCTCGGTGCTCCCGGTGGGTGTCGTCCCCGTGGAAGGAGCCGCGCCGCCGCAGGCGGCCAGACACAACATGGCGAGAATAGGCTTCATCGAGATCTCCAGATTCAAGGAAAAGAGGGTTCCAGCGAACGATGCCGGAACAGCTCAAGTGTCGCATTGAACGCCGGGGTTTCGGCGACGATTTCTTGGTCGACTCGTGTTCCGATCGGCCGTCGCCGCGACGTTCAGCTCCGCTCAGAGTTGCGCGGGCAGCAGCTGGGACAGGCTGACGTCGAGCTGGCTCTGGACCAGCGCGGTCATCCGATCGAGCTCGGTGCCCGACAGCGCAAGTCGTTCCGCGAGCAACTCGCGAGTGCGCGCGAATACGTCATCGCAGGCGCGCTGGATCCAGCGCGCCGCGGTGGCGCGATGGACCGCGTAGACCGCGCCGATCTCGTCGATCGACAGCGCGTCGACGAAGCTCATTCGTAATGCTGCCAGGAGTCGCGGCGATAGTGTGGCGACCGCATCGCGAAGCGCCGCGGCGAACGCCACCGCATACTGGCGCTTGAGCAACTCGAGCTCTGGATTGTTGGTCGAGATCAAGGTCAATGCGCCGGTCCACTCGTCGACCGACACCTCACCGGCCCGCTTGGTCGACCGCAGCATCATCAGCGCCGTCCGCACCGCCGCGATCCCGACCCATGCGCGCAGCGGCCCGCGGCCGGCGTACTCGCCGATCCGTGGGACGCCATCGCCGACCAGGAGCCGGGTTCTGACGCGCTGGAGGGCTTCATCGATGAACGCGTCGTTTCCGTTGATCGACCGGACCGCACCGCGAGCCGAGGTCAGCACGTCGCGCTCGAACACGGCGAGCGCCTCGCGATCGCCGGCGAGGCAGGCTGCCGCCAGGTAGAGATCGGACGGAAACCGACTGACCTCCGTCGCGCTGGTCAGGAACGCCGCGAGCTGGTCACGTTCGAGCGTGATGGCCGGCCACGCCACTCGACCTGCCTCCCATGCCACACCCACCGCACGCTCGCGGTCGGGCTCTGGCGCCATTACGCCGTCGGACGACATCACCGCGACCATCATAGCAGCACGATGGCGTCCAACTGGTTCGATACTGCAGCACTGAGAGTGTGTGCAGCGTTCCGCAACTGTCGAAAACTGCTGGGGGATGCTCACAGGCGGTCATCTGGCTCGCCCACGCGTCGTCGGAGTGCACATTCATGGCGAGCGAGCTGAACCCGACACCCCGGATTCGGGCGCTTCGTCGACGAGCTGAGCAGCCACTGCTCCGTGTGCGGCCCGGGGATACGTCCACTTCGGTGAGCTCGGATGCGAAGCTTTTTGAGATCTGGCGACCGCGGATCGTTACACGTCATCAGATGCGCCGCCGATCACTCCGCGCGGGCGGGAACGCGTTGGCTACGTGCTGATTGCCGGAACACATGGTTCGTGACACACGACCGTCTATGATGACAGCGCAGGATTCAGGGTTGAGCTTGGTATGGGTCGCACTCGCGCTTGCGAGCTGTCAACCAACGAGCCCGACGAGCCCCGTACGTCCAACGAGCTCTATCGTCGAGGTTGCGGGCCGGCCCAGATCCCCGAACACATTGCCCGCTGTGCTCCTTCCGATGTTTCCCACCGTGCACGCACGCACCCTGGCTGACCGCGAGGTCGAGTTCCCGGCCGAGGTCCGCGGCACGGTCGGGCTGCTGTTTGTCGCGTTTGCGCAGGATGCCCAGCGCCAGATCAATAGCTGGATGCCCCTGCTCACCAACTACCTGTCCTCGAAGGAGGTCTCGTACTACGAGCTTCCAATGATGGAGGACGCGTACCGATCGGCCGCGGCATTCATCGATGGGGGCATGCGCCGCGGCGTCCCGCCGAGGCTGCACGACCGGACCGCGACCTACTACGGCTCTCTCGACGCAGTGTTCGCGGCGCTCGAGATCACCGACAACAGCAAGGCGTACCTGTTCGTGCTCGATCGCGACGGCCGGATCGTGTTCCGGGTGAGCGACATGGCGACCGATGACGGCGTTGCGAAGGTGACCGAGGTGGTCAACAAGCTCCTGGGCCCGGGTTCGCCCCGCCCGTAGCGACCGGGAACGCCTGCCGAGCGTGACGATGCCGCACAGATGTGCTGGCTTACCCGTGCATGGCGAATCGGATCGCCCGCCAGCGCAGCTCGGGCTACATCGCCGTCAGTTGCAGACCTCGAGCCGCAGCCACTGCATGCGCGTCTCGCGGCCCATCTGGACGTAGAGGTTCCACTTCAGATCCGCGCCCGACCGACACGCACCCATCTGATGGTTCGAGATCACGTCGACGAGCTTGTACTTGCGGTCGTCGCGGATCCACAACGCATCGGCGAGTCCGGGATCGAGGTAGTAGCTCTGCGCGACGTTCTGCTCCCACAGGTTGTGGAATGCGAACACTACGTCGCCGTCGCCCGACCACTTCGTCTCGGCGAAGATGCGGCCATCGACGCTGTTCCCTTCGCGGGTCCGCAGGTACGCCTTGTTCGACGCGTACAGCGCGCGGTTGTTCGCGCGGCCGCGGATCATCGTCCCGTAGAAATCGACGAGCGCGTCCCCTTGCGGCTGGTAGTTGCTCGAGCCTTCGAAGCGCGACCGCAGGTAGTCCGAGCGGCGGAATCCGAGGCCCCACGCTTCGCCGAACTCCTGTCCCATCAGCAGCATCGGCGTCGACCACTGTGCGGCGCCCACGCCCCAGAAGCCCGCGCCGGTCCACATGTTGAATCCAGTGCCATCTGTCAGGCGATGCTCGTCGTGAGTCTCGAGCGCGGTCATCACGTACGCTTGGCCATTGAAGCGGCCCATGTTGTTCAGCACGCGCTCGACGTGGTTCGCGTCCTTGTTCGTGATGCTGCGCCCGTTCATGTCGCCGACGTAGCCCTCGGTCAGCGTGTCGACGACCTCCGCCATGCCGAACTGATCGTGGAACTCCTCGGCGAGATAGGTCGGCTGCTTCTGGCCGCGGCGTGCCGCGTAGTAATTCACCTTCTGCGTGATGTACTTCCACTCGTTCGGCGCGAGTCCGTTCGCGTGCTCGGTCGTGTGATCCAGGCGGAAGCCGTCGATGCCGCGAGACACCCAGTAGTTCATCACGCGAAATAGATACTCGCGGTTGCGCACGAACTCGTGGAAGTGCGCGCTGTTCGTCTCGTGGTGATAGAGGAACTTCACGTCGCGCCAGTTGTTCGTGAAGTTGTCGCCGACGCGGGACGACGGATCCCACGAGTTCGTGCCGAGGTAGAAGCCGGGAACGGCCTGCTCGAGCGAGGCGCCGGTGCACGGGAAGCTGGCGCGTTCGCTGTCGAGCGCCGCGCGCCACATGTGGAACGAGCGGACGAGCGCGTCGCCGGTCAAGGACGGGCACCTTTGCTTCAGCGACTTGAGATCGACGTCATTCGGATCGAGCTTCGACGGCTGATCGAGGAGCACCGGCCTCTCGAGCTTCTGCTCGTACGTCGCGCCGAAGTCCCAGAGCCTGTTCAAGTCCTCGCCGGCCGCAACCCGCTGCCGGATCGGCTGGTACTCCGCGTAGTCGTACATGTTGTAGTTGTGGCCGAAGTGGTTGAACGCCATGTCGAGCATGACCTTGAGGCCGCGGCGATGCGCGTCGGCGATCACGGCCTCGAGCGATGCGTTCCCGAAGCACGGCTCCGCGGAGTGCTCGTCGCGGCCGGCGGTGATGCAGGCCTGTGCGAGCGATCCCTGCGCGTGCAGGTAATCGCGCACCGCGTACGGCGAGCCGAGGTTGTCGCACGCATCGGGGATGTTCCACTGATCGTTGTTGGGGAACATCGGCATGATCCACAAGGTCGACGCGCCGACACGATCTTTGATGTAGCGAAGCGTGATGCCGGCGCGGTAGTCGGCGGTGTCCGCGAGCATGTCCTCGAACGTGCCGAGCTTGATCTTGTGGAGCTGATCGATCATCCCGCAGCTCATGCCCTCCGCGCGGTACGTCACGTGCGGCGCGAGCTTGTCGCGGCACTGCTGGCGCTGCCACGGCGCGCCGACGTCGGGGTCACACGCGTTCGCGGCGCGGACCTGGACTTCGTAGAGCACCTGCGTGCCTGCCGCGAAGTTCGTGTGGCCATCGGCTTTGCCATCGAGAGACGCCGGGCAGTCGGGTCCAGGGCATCGCGGATCGAGGTCGTCCTCGTCTGTGGTAACGCAGGATGCGAGCAGTGATGTTGCGAAAAGCAACGGAGTCAGCGAGCGGATCATGGTGCGCTGGATGTGCAATGGCGCTGCCAGTTCGATGACACATCATTCTGTGTGCATACAGAACGCTCCGCCGGCCAGCGAAGCTCCCGTAGCCGGCTACGCCGCTAGCGGGTAAGGACGGCGCTCGAGCGCGGCGCCATGTCGACGGTGATCTTGCCGCCGCTGATCGCGAACGAACGCGTCGCGGGATCGAGGCGATCGACGAGCGTGCCCGTCAGATTCGTCGGTACCGTGATCTGGATCTGACGTGCCGCTGCTGCCTTGTTGATCACGACGATCGACGACTCGTTCTGATAAGAGCGCGCGAACGACAGCACGTCTTCGGTGACCGTCAGCGGCGTGTAATCGCCGCGGCGTAGCTCGACGCGCTGCTTGCGCAGATGGCCGACGCGCGAGATGCGCGTGAACAACCCCGCCTGCCGCGACGAGCGTTGCGCCGGCGGGACCCACATGTGCCGGTTGTCAGGGTCGTCGCCGCCGTGCTCGCCGTATTCGTCGCCGTAGTAGAGCAGCGGCGCGCCGGGCACGAGCAGGTTCCACGTGAGCGCGATCGCGACGCGGTCGTACGGGGCGTCGGTCGTCGGTTGCGCGGCACGGGTCTGGTCGCTCCACTTCTGGCGCAGCACGTCCGAGCCGGAGCCGTAGTCGGCGCGCGAGATGATGCGGCTCGTGTCGTGGCTGCCGATGAACGGAGTCATGATCGAGCCGGCGGGGTAGTGCGAGAGCGACTGCCGCGTCCAGTAATCGAGGTGAAGCATGCCGTTGAGATCGTCGGCCCATACGCGAGACGCAGTCGCGTGGTGCAGCACGAAGTCGAACTGACCGTTGAGTGCGCGATCGCCGACGTAGCGCGAGATGGTGTTGTACTCGTTTTCGTTCGCCGCGACGCTGTCCCCGGCCCAGCCCATCGCGGTCTCGCCGAGCAGGAAGTACTCGGTGCCCCCGAGCTCGAAGCGATCGTGGATGCGCGTCGACAGGTTGAAGATCGCGAGGTCCTCGACGTGCTTGACCGCATCCACGCGCAGCCCGTCGAGGTCGAAGCGCTCGAGCCACCACATCGCGTCGTCGATGAACTGCTCGCTCGCCGCGGTGATCTGCCAGTTAACGTCGGGCAGGTATGGCTTGAACAAGCACTCGAGGCGCTTCTCGGTCCAATCGCAACCGGGCGTACCGCACGTGCAGCCCGTGCGGAACCAGTCGGGGTGTGCGGCGAAGTACGCATGATCTTCGTGCACGTGATTGATCACGTAGTCCATCAGCACGCGGATGCCCTTGCGGTGCGCGGCCTTCACGAGCGCGTCGAGGTCGGCCTCGGTGCCGAGCCGCGGATCGACACCACGCGGGTTGGTCGGCCAGTAGCCATGGAACGCGGTGACGCCGTGAGTGCCGTCGTAGTGAAAGCGCGGCGTGTTCTCGATGAACGGCGACAGCCACAACGCGGTCACGCCCAGCTGGTCCATCGTGCCGTCTTCGATCGCGTCGGTGACGCCCTGCAGGTCGCCGCCGAAGAACTCGGCCGCGGCATCGGCGCCGATGCTGTGCGGCGGATCGTTCGAGGGGTTTCCGTTCCGGAACCGGTCGTTCATGACCATGTAGATCAACGCGTCTCGCCAGTCGTACTTCTCGCCCTCGATCCAGAACGGCACGATGGCGCGCTCGGCGCGCTGTCCTGCCTTGTCGAACGCCTCGACCACGATCGTGTGCTTGCCCGCCGGCAGTCCGGCGAGCCCGATCGAGATCGCGCCATCCTTGCGCTCGAGCTCGATCGCCGTCTCCGTGCCTTCAAACCGGCGCACCGCGCGCAACGTCTCGAGCTCGGAGCCGTCCGCACCGCGAAACACCGCGAGCTTCGTGAGCGCACCATCCGCGCTGGTCTCGTGCGAGACGATCTTCAAGAGCGGCGCCCTGCAGTCGTCGACGCGCACGCCGGAGTTCTCGATGCCGACGTCGTACGCGCGGTACCGGTTGACCGGATCGAGGATCCACTGCGCGCTGCCGTCGCGCACCACGACGAACTTGTACGCGTAGATCCCCGCGGGCAGCTCCTTGTCGAGCGTCCAGGCGCCGTCGCCGCCGTGCGTCATCGGCTCCGTTGCCGTCCAGTCCCACGCGCCCGCGAGCGCGACGCTCGATACGTTGCCGGTCGGCCGCAGCTCGAAGTGCGTCTTGCAGTCGCGCACTGGGACCGCCGACGTGTCGCCCGGATCATCGTCGCCGGGCCCCGTGGCAGACGGGGCCTCGCAAGCGACGAGCACGAGCAGCGGCAACAGTCGGCGTACGAGCATGGGCGGGGCGGAGCACCGGTCATGCCCGCAACTCCGTCGAGAGATCCACTACTTGCGCCGGGTCGAACCGCCCCGCCGTTGCCTTTCGCAACGCGCTTTCGCCCTGGGGCCCGTGCCGCTGCCAAAGGCGACGGCGGTACCATCGCGGCGAACTTCCTCGCCGCTCAGTTCGACGTCAGCGCGCAGTTCCCGGTGGCGGGGTTGAACTCACCGTCGAAGCCGTTCTCACACAGCATCTCGGCGTCGGCCGACAGGTCGCGCGGCCACAGCTCGATCTCGTCCACCGCCGCGCCGGCCTGCGAGACCGATTGGATCGTGTTGCTGACCGGAGAGAACAGATCGCCGCTGACGATCGCGACCGATCCGGCCGGCCGGCCGTCGACATAGAACTTCACGCCGGTGCTGCCGTTCGCGGTTCGCTGCTCCGCGAGCACGAAGCTGTGCATGCCGGTGTCGAGCGCGGTCCCTGGAACCACCGTGGTGATCTGGGTCGCTGGCGTGTTGCCGAAGGTTCCGGTGAACACCTGGAACTGACGACCCGCCGTCCACGCGATCTGGATGCCGCAGGTGCCGAAGCTCGCGGCAAAATTGCAGGCGGTCGTGTAGTCGAACAGCACGTCGGGAGGGGACGATCCGGCGACCCAGAGCGTGATCGAGTGACCTGGCAGCTGGCTCTGCTGTGCGAAGTTGGTCAGCGCGAGCGCCACGGTCTGGGTCGCGATCCTGATGCCATCCCCCAGCCGGTGCGTGAACGTCGTGAACGCCGGCACGGGTGACGACACGATGAGTGACATCGTGCCGGTGTCCATGATCTGTCCGCCCTCGAAGTCGAGCTCCACGGCGGGGCGCATCGCGACGCACGCAGCACCCGTCGGCGGCATCTCGCCACGAACGATGTCGCAGCTCTGGAGAGCCGTGTTGTAGAACCGCAGGTCGTCGACATCGGCTGTCGTGACCGGGCCGACGGTGAGGTTTGCCGCCTGATTCGGGTCGAAGCCGTTGGCGCTCGACACATTGCCGAAGCTGACGCCGTTGACCAGCAGCTCGAGACCCTTGCCCGTTCCGGTGGTCCGCGTCGCGACATTCGACCACTCTCCGAACGGAATCTGACCGCTCAACGTCTGGGTCTGGCCGTTGGAGAACACCTGCATGGTGATCGTGCCGCTCGACATGCGCACGGTATGCCCGGCGGCGGTGCCATTCGCGTTCGACCACAACAGGCCCGACGCGTTGTCGACATACGGACGTACCCACATCGACACGGTGTATGTGCCGTCGGTGCTCGAAGTCAGGGCGCGGGCCGTGCGCGGATAGACCGTCGCCGCGGGACCGCGCAGCGCGGTGCCAGCCCAGCCGCCGACCGCAGCGAGCTGCCCGGCGACGTCGGGGCTGAGCGCGGGGACCTGAGCGAGCAAGCTGGTGTTGCGGCGCGAGCCCTGCTCCCACGCGTAGTGCAACACGAGGCCGGGCGTCGGGTTCCAGCTCGTCGTCACGGCCGTGCCGACGTTTCCGAGCGCGTCCTTGCCACGCACGGAGAACGTCGATGCGGTGCTGTACGGCGTGGTGATCGAGATGCCCGGCGTGCACGCGGCGAACGTGGCCCCGTTCTCGGAGCACTCGTAGGTCGCGGTCTCGTTGGCGTGCCACTGGACATCGAAGTAATTCACCGGCCACCTCGCGGGCGGCACCGAGTCGAACGTCACCACGGGAGCTGTCGCGTCGATCGTCCAGCTGAACGTGGCCGAGGCAGTGTTGCCGAGCGCATCGGCGGACTGGACGGTGAACGTGTGGAGGCCATCCGCGAGCCCGGTGTAGGTCTTCGGCGTTGCGCAGGCGGCGAAGCTACCGAGGTCGAGCTTGCACATCGGCGTGCCCTCGCTGACGCTGAACGTGAACGTTGCGGCGGTCAGATTCGTCGGATCGGTCGGGTGGGTGAGGATGGTGACCGTTGGCGGTAGGGTGTCGATCGTCCACGTGTACGAAGCCGTGCCGAGGTTGCCGAGCGCGTCGCTCGCCTGCACGGTGAACGTGTGGCTGTCGTTGGCGAGGCCGGTGTACGCCTTCGGCGATGCGCAGGTCGCGAATGCGGCGCCGTCGAGCTTGCACTGCAGCGAGCCCTCGCTCACCGTGAACGTGAAGGTCGCCGCGGTGGCCGTCGTCGGGTTGGTCGGATGCGTCACGATCGTGACGGTCGGAGCGGTGGTATCGACCGTCCAGGTGTAGGTCGCCGAGCCGAGATTGCCGAGTGCGTCGGCCGACTGCACCGTGAACGTGTGGCTCCCATCGCCGAGCGCGGTGTACGGCTTCGGTGACGTGCACGCTGTGAATGCGGCGCCGTCGAGCTTGCACTGTGGCGAGCCCTCGCTGACGGTGAACGTGAAGCTCGCGTTCGCGCTGCTGATCGGATTCCCCGGCTTGGTGACGATCGCGACGGTGGGACCCGTGGTGTCGACCGTGAACGTCCGCGTAGCGCTCGCCAGGTTGCCAGCCGCGTCCGCCGCGCGCACCACGAAGGTGTGCGGGCCATCGGTCAAGGTCGCGGTGGTGAACGTCGTAGCGCAAGCGGCGAACGCGCCATCGATGCCGCACTCGGTGGTCGTCGCGCCAGTCACCGTGAACGTGAACGTCGGCGTCGAGTCGGCGGTCGGGTTGTTCGGCCCCGACGTGATCGTGACGACGGGCGCCATCGTGTCGACCAGCCACATCCGCGAGGCCATGCCGATGTTTCCGACGGCGTCGGTGACGCGAACATGGAAGGCATGCATGCCATCGGGGACGGCGGCGTACGCCTTGGGCGAGATGCAGGCCGCGAAGGCTCCGGCGTCGAGCTGGCAGTCGATCGCGACCGGCGCGCCTGCCGTTGTGAATGTGAACGATGCGTCTGCAGTGGTGACCGTGCCGGTCGGGCCGGCGGTGATCGTGACGGTCGGTGCCACGGTGTCGATCACCCAGGTGTAGGTGGCGGCCGCCCCCTGGTTTCCCACGGGGTCCTTGGCACGGACGTGAAGGGTGTGCGCGCCATCGGCGAGCGCGGCGGCGGTCCACGCGGGGCTACAGGTGGCGAATGCGCCGGCGTCGATCTGGCACTCGAACGTCGCGGTCGAGTCGGTCGAGCTGAACGTGAACGACGGCGTCGCATCGTTGGATGGGTCCGTGGGTTTCGCGGTGATCGAGACCGCCGGTGCGGTGCCATCGACGATGAACATCCGGGTCGCCGGGGTCGGGTCGACGGTGCCCGCCGCATTCTTGGCGCGCGCGACGAATGTGTGTGGGCCGTCGGCGAGCGCGGGATAGGATTTCGGTGAGCTGCACGCGGTGAATGCGCCACCGTCGAGCTGACACTCGAACGTGGCGGCTGGGTCGGGAGAGCCGAACACGAACGAGACGTTCGGCAGCACGGTGCTCGCGGCGGGGGGGCCCGAGGTGATCGCGGTGTCGGGCGTCGAGGTATCGAGCGCCCAGTTGTGGGTCGCCGGCGTCGGGTCGACGTTGCCCGCAGCATCGACGGCGCGAACCTCGAACGCATGCGTGCCGGCGGTCACCGCGATTCGATCGGGAGATGCGCACGCCGCGAAGCTGCCGCCGTCGAGCTTGCACTCGAAGGTGACTGGACCGTCCCCAGGATCGCTGCCGGTGAACGTCAGCTCGGGATCGATCGTGTTGTCGAGTGACGGCGGTCCCATCACGAGCTGCGTATCCGGCGCGGTCGCGTCGACCTTCCAGCTGTACATGGCGGGCGTCTCGTCGACCGCCGTTCCGATCGCGGCGGCGACCGCGAAGGTGTGTGGACCGTCGCTGACGTCGGCCTCGAACGGCGGAACGCACTGGCTCGGCGCTCCGCTATCGAGCTGGCACACGAATCCGTTGGCGTTGCCGTTCGCATGGAACGTGATCGAGATGTGCTTGTCGCGCGATAGCGCAGTCGGGACGTTATCGAGTGCAGTCTCCGGCGGCGTTCGATTCGCGCCGTCGTCAGCGCAACCGACCACCACCGAGCTACCGACGAGGACCAGAAACCACGTTAGGGCATGTCGCATTTGGGGCGCGGGTGATAGCAGAGCCGCTTCGCGCTTTCACGTACCGATCGCACGCCCAGGGCGGCAAACTTATGCCAGTGACGTCCTGACGCCGCGATCGTGGCAGCACCACGGCAACTCTGGCGGACTACGTACGTAGCCGGGGTCCAAGCATGCTCGCCGGCCCGGACTTCGATAAGCGACGCTGGTCAGGCTCGCGATGTGGAGCGGCCGGATCCGCGTGGGCCGAGCTGTTCGGCCACGCAAAAGGCTCGTTCACCGGTGCGTTTCAGGCGCGCGCGGGCCTGGTCCGGAGTGCCGAGGGCGGCGTGCTGTTCCTCGACGAGGAACGCGCACGCCGCAGGTGGTGGCCTCGTCGGCGTGCTCGCCGTGGTCGCGATCAAGGCGATGCAGGCTAAGGGCGGCAACCGCCGGTTCAAGGCAGGCACGATGACGCTGGTCGGCGAGGCGGGCCACAAGGTGGTCATCAGCTCGCGGTTCAAGGGCTCCGATGCGGCGCTCGATGTCGCGTTCGCGCAGCTGCACCCGCGGCTCGCCGGCAGCGCGAGCTTCGGCGAGCTGTCGTTCGACGGCAACGTCCTGCGCCACGTCAAGAAGGGCGAGCTCTCGATCGCAGAGCTCGACAGCGTCAGCATCAGCTCGAACGGCATCGTCTCGATCCGCAAGGTCGGCAAGCGCCTCGCGTGGGCATCGATCGCGATGGGCCGGATCGACAACCCGGTGATCCTGTTCGATCGTCTGATCGACCGCAGCATCAAGGTCGACATGTCCGAGGAGGTCTTCCTCCCGCACCCGACGATCCAGATGCTCGCGGCCGCGGCGCAGGCTCGGGCGAACCTGCCGAAGGCCGTCGTCCACCAGCGGTGATTTACGCCGGCGGCAGCACCCCGCTCGCGGTCGGATCGCGGCGACCGTCGCGACCATCGCGGAACGAGCGCACCGTCGAGCGGAACAGCCGCCACCAGGGAGAGACCTCCTGCAGGCCCCGCAACGAATCGCCGGCCGACCACGATGACGAGAGGCTGGCGGAGCCCGTCCCGCGCGCAGAGGACTCGTTCGACTTCTCGCAAACTTCGGCGAACCACTGATTCCCACGCTCATCCGGCGGATCGACGTAGCTCGAGTCACCAGCCTCGCCTGTCGAATCCGCCGCGGGCCGGCTCGTCACGGCGCGGCGGCTCATCGAGAAACACCAGCTGCCGGAGGTGCCAGGCCTGGACGTGCAGTGCGCGCCGCGCGTCGCGGCCGCGCCACCGAGTATGCGAACTCCGCCGCGACGGAAACGAGCAGGATCGCATAGCAGCACAGCCCCGGGACGATCGGGAACTGGGCGATCCCGTCGAGCGGAGGCACCAGCTGGATCACGGCACCGTCAACGATGGTCGTGGAGCTGATCCACCCGAAGGCCTCGGCGCTCCACACGCCGAGCACCGTCGCGACCGCCAGCACGCCGCCGCCAAGGAGATCACGTCGTCGGGTCGTCGGGTGCTGCGCGTACGCCATCAGCATCAGAGCGGTGACCCCCGGCGCGATGAACAGCGGGGTGAACATGCGCGCGATCAAGCCCAGCATCGCGGCGTGGCCGAGCGCGACGGCGATCCTGGGTGCGGCCCTGCGTTGGACCAGGGTGATGCTCGCGATCGCGATGTTGCCGGCCGCGATCGCGACCAGCGCGCACAGGTAGGGCGCGTCACGGAACCCGAACGCGAACAACAGCGGCGCCACGCAGGCATACCCGGCATAGGTCGCGATCGACGCCTTCGCCATCCTCAGCTGCTCCGGGACCTCGAAAGCCACGAGCTCGGCAGCGCCGGGCAGTGACGGATCGAGCGCGAGCGCGCGGCCTGCCGCGCGCATCGCGACCGAGGTTGCCGCGAAGCCGAGCTTCGCCTCGCCGGTGTTCACGCCCTCGCTGGAGGATGGCAGCAAGCTGCCGATCCGCGTGGCGCGCGCGGCCTCCTCGCTCGCGCGGCGAGCTGCCTCGAGATGGGTTTGCGCGAGCTTGCGGCGCAGCGCCAGATCTCGGTCCCCGTCGAGGTAGCGCTGGACCGCTTCGCCGAGCGCGCGCGCCGAGGCGATCCGCTCGGTGCGGTCGACGGCCGTGGCGCGCCGACACAGCTCGTCGAGCTCGGGTGCCAGGTTGTCGCGATAGGTCGCCGGTGCAGCCGTGACGCCGGCGAGCGCGCTGGTCATCCCGGCGAGGCCACTCGGGTGCACGCGGCGCCCGACGAGGATCTCGAAGAGCACGCAGCCGAGCGCGTAGACGTCGGCGCGACCGTCGAGGTCCTCGCCGCACACTTGCTCGGGCGACATGTAGCCGGGTGTGCCAAGTACGCCGGCGGTGTTCGCGACCTGCTCGAGCGTAGGGCGCGTCGTATCGCTGGCAGGGGCGAGCTCGTCGAGGACGCAGGCGACTCCCCAGTCGAACACGTAGACCTCGCCGAACTCGCCGAGCAGCATGTTCGCGGGCTTGAGATCGCGATGCAACACGCCACGCGTGTGCGCGAACTCGATCGCGAGGCAGATCTCGACGAACGCACGCAACAGCTGCTGCTCGGTGAATCGCGGCAGCGCCGCGCGATGCGCATCGTGATCCGCGCGGGCCTCGGCCTCGCGAGCCGCCAGGATCTCGTCGAGCGTGATCCCCGAGAGCCTCTTCATCGCGAAGAACGGACGACCCTCGTCGTCGCGACCCAGGTCGTAGACCGAAGGGATCGCGGGATGGTCTAGCCACCCCTGGATCCGGGCCTCGCGCAGAAACCGCGCGAGCGAGCTGGGTGTGATCTTGTCGGGATGGAGGCGCTTGACCGCGACCTCACGATCGAGCTGCGCATCGTAGGCCGCGAACACCTCGCCCATTCCTCCGCGCCCGATCAAGGCGCCGAGCTCGTAGCGCTCTCTGCCCTCGAGCGGAGCGGAGGTATGGGTACGCCGGCGGGGCGGGCTGTCGTGAACTTGTCGGACGTTGATCTGCCGGAATGGCAGCGTGCGCTCCTCGATTGCCTTGGCCGTGGCGTGGTCCACTGCGACGGATCTGCTGGTCGTACGCGTCGTCTCCGAGGAGCGCGCATCGCCCGCGAGTACCCACGACATGGACGACACCTCGGTCTGGGCGGGAAACCAGCGTTGCGCCGTCGTACGGCCTTGGTTGCGAGCTGGCGGCATCCATCCAGCAATGGTGCAACGGAGGTGCCGCTGACTGCGCTTGATACCTTTCGTAGGTTTCGGGCTGCGCAAGCAGCGCAAGCTGTCGGAGGCAACGGGCACTTGGTGGAGACGGCAAACCACGTGGGGGCAGGGCCCCCGGGATGACACACCTCGGCGACCGGCGCTGCGACCGCCGTCCACCGATTCACGGAATCTCCTCGACGCTGAGGAAGTTGCTGGTCGTGTTCCAGCCTTGCAGGCACTCGTTGGTTCCGCTACCCCAAGCGCCACGACCGCCGCGATTCTGCACCTGCAAGACGTGATCGCCCGCTGTGCCGTTGGCCCACACGACGTGGCTGGCGTTCGACATGTTCCAGGCGTCGTTCGGCCGATCGCTGTCGGCATCGCTGAAGAACGCGATCTCGGCGCCATCGAGAAGGATTTGCCACTCGCATCCACCGTAGAACCGGCCGTAGCCGCCGAGCGTGTCCTGATACGTGATGCGAAGCCGGCTATCAGCGTAGCGCTTCGGAAACGCGAGCCCGCGATTCGGCACGCTGTACCACGTGGCGGCCGGGACGACGGTGGAGTTGACGCGGACGTCACCGAGGTTTGGCCCGATCATCGTGACGAGCGACCGCGCGTTGTTCACCGCGGGTGCGGGCACGCTGAAGTTCAGGTAGATCGCGCCGGCGGCCTGACGCTGTGCGAGGACGAGGCGATCGGGATGGTCGAATGGGCGATCTGCGTCGACCCATGCACCGAGCTGGGGGGTAACTGTCGCCCGCGCTGTCGAGGTTGGCGGCAAGTCGATATAGAGAAAGCCCCACGGGCCCAGCTGGTAGGTGCCAGGCGCGATCCGGATCCACGAGCCGCTGGCTGGGGTGATGACGATCACCGTGCCGGTAAATTCGAGCGAGCCGCCCCCGCGATCGTAGACCGGCCCCTCCGGGATGACCATCATGCCTTGCATGCGCGCGTTGAGTCCCCATGAAGAGGTCGCGACCAGCGGACCGCGCAACGTCAGTGACGATCCGATCGTCGCCTGGCCATTGATGTTGAAGTTCGCGCTCTGCGGCAGCACACCGTTCGCGATCACCTGGGTCAGGTCAGGCATGCCAGGCGGACCCGGCGGACCTTCGGGCCCCGGGGGGCCTGCGCTCGGCGCGGTCGCCTCCGCGCACGAAATCAGCCAGATCGCTGCAACTGCCAAGCTCAATCTAGCCACGGCGGAACCCCCGAAAGAATGTGGGTGAACGCTATATCGGGTCGTTTATGCGGGCAAGCACAACCTATGCTGCGCCATGACGAGGTCAGCCTTTGGGGCGAGCTGCCATCGACCTCGAGGGAGGCCCCGTTCCACGCATGCTCGATCGACGTGGCGGCTCGTCGACGGAAAGCGATCCGTCGACGACCGCATGCGGCTCGCCAGGCTGTCGCCCCCCCAGTCATGCCGCGAGGAGTTCCGGACTCCGCCCCGCGAACGGGTACCGACGCGAGCCTAGAGCAGCTTCGGTCCGTCTTCGGGCGTGTCGGTCACTACGATCGGCGTCGCGACGGGGCGGTAGGTCGGCGTCGCGACGATCGGCGGGGCCACCGGCGGGCTGCGGAACGGATCGTCGTTGAGTCGGGGCGGCGGCTCGCGATGCGCCCCCGGCTTCGCGAGATGCTTGCCGCCGAGCGAGTACAGCAGCTTCGTAGTCCGGCCGACGTAGATCCGACCGCCGAGCTGCTCGAGATCGTCGAGCTTGCCGTACTCGGAGATGCCCGCCCAGATCAGGAACGGCCCGGCGAGGATCAGCTGCCAGAGCTTGAGTGTCCTGCGGGCGACGAGGCCGTCGATATCACGTACGCCGCGCGCGCGATCGCACATGGGGAAGAACAACCAGGGATTTCAGTCCGCCGGTCTGCGTTCGGCCAGCCTGGGAGGTGGGTGACCGGGTAGCGCCGCCGACCCTGCACCGGTCTCAAGGCTTCTTCGAGGAAGTGTTCGTGCTCGAGCACGACAACTCGAACTTCCCGGCCACAAACCCTGTCTGGTTGCACTTGCTCAGATACGTACTCTTATTGTTGCAGCCGGTTGCACCGATCGAGGCCTCGTATGCGTTGCGCATCGGTGCGATCAGCTCGTTGAGCTCTACAAACTGGAGATGCTGGCACTCGAGGTCGAACTCTGCCGTCTTGACGAGTTGCGCGCGGGATTGCTCGCGATAGTCCTGCGTTGTCGGTACGGGGCCCGCCATCGTGATCGTGGACCAGCTGTCGTCGTTTCCCATGACCTTCACGAGCGTCATGTATTCGGTAGACAGACCACAGCCCTCGGCCATGTAGTAGTCGTAAAACTCGCCGCCTTTGTCCTCGGTTCGCACGAATGTGAGCGTGGCCGCATGGCACTTCAACACGTTGGCGAGGCTCTCCTCGATCTTTGATTTCACGTACGTCCGGCGGTCCGGCTGCGTTTTCACGGATGGCAGTCCTTTCCCAGCTCCGAGGCAGGCTATCAGCAGACAACTGGCGAGTACGAGGCTGTCGAGCCGACAGAGATGTCGCAACGGCATGTTCATAGTCGAGTCCGTAACATATTCTCGACCCGACATGGAGACCGACCCTCGCCGCCCGGCCGGGTACAGCATCGATGCAGCGGACCCGCTGCGCGGCACCGCTCGCCCATGATGGGTCGATCGTCGCCTTCGTGACGTTCTCGCAGACCGTGACCATCAACGTGGGCAAGCCGTCGGAGCAGACCTTCACGAACGGCGGTTTTGGCCGCACATCGCTACTCGTACGATTCACGCCATAGCTGGTCGCTGCTCGCTCGCGCGCCACGGGATCGCGATCGGGGGCGGCGTGCGGTACACGAGTCCTCGTCCGACGCGCGATTGGCTGCTGATCCCCTTCCTGGTCGTGGTCGTGGTCGTGGTCGCGGCCAAAAGGCGCTATACTTTCGAACAGATCCGCAGACGGATTCGTGGCGAAGAGGGCTGTTGCTGAGATTCGGTCGCGCTGAGTTGTTGTTGATGTTGGAGGGGATGCTCGATGGGTTGTCGGTCATCGATCCGACCGGCGAGCAGATCCACGTCAACGAGGCGATGTGCACGATGCTCGGGTTCAGTCGCGAGGAGTTGCTCGGAAAGCGGGCGCCGTATCCGTACTGGCCGAACGATCAGCTGCCGGTGATCGAGGCAGCGTTCGAGTGGTTCGTGGCGGGGCAATCGGAGAACCTGGAGCTGGAGTTCCAGCGTAAGGATGGCTCGCGGTGCGAGGTGATGGTCGCTCCGGTCACGCTGTCGGACGAGCAGGGGACCGTGCTCGCACGTTACGCGACGATCAAGGACATCAGCGAGCACAAGCGGCTGGCGCGGTCGCTGATCGAGTCCCAGGAGCGCTGGCGCTCGATCGCGGAGAACCCATTCGACTTCGTGGTGTTGATCGATCGCGACTATCGCTACACGTACGTCAATCACACCGCCCCCGGCATCTCCCGGGACGCGTTAATCGGCCGCGCCTCCCCGTTCGACTTCGTCGACCCCAAGCATCACGACACGATGCGCGCGGCGTTCGAGACGACCTTCAAGACGGGACGTGCCACCGCCTACGACGTTCACGTGCCGAAGCTCGACACCTGGTACGCGAGCATCGTGGGCCCCGTGGTCGAACGTGGCCAGGTCACCGGCCTGTCGATCCTGACGCGGGAGATCACCGTGCAGAAGCGCGCGGAGCAGGTGCTCCAGCGCTCCGAGCAACGCCTACGCGAGTCTCACAAGATCGAGACCCTGGGCACGCTCGCGGGAGGGATCGCGCACGACATCAACAACATGTTGACCCCGATCCTGGCGTACGCTGACCTCGCGCAGCGGGAGCTGCCCGCCGAACACCAGGTTCAGGAGTACCTCCAGGCGATCCTGGTCGCGAGTCAGCGGGCCGGCGAGCTGGTCGAGCGAATTCTCCTGTTCAGCCGCCAGCAAGAACCGGTCAAGACCACGTTCGATCTGCGTGACCTCGTGCGCGAGCACACCACGCTGATCCGGGCGTCGTCGCCGGCGACGATCGAGCTCGTGATCGATGTCCCTGACCAATCGGTCCATGTCCTGGGGGATCGCGCTCAATTGGGTCAGATGCTCGCCAACCTCGTGACCAATGCGCTGCAGGCGATGCAGCAGGTGGGAGGGAAGCTGACGATCGCGCTGGTGCCGGCGAGGGACCACGCGGTGCTGTCCGTGACCGACATGGGAACTGGCATGGACGAGGGGATCCGACAGCGCGCCTTCGAACCGTTCTTCACGACCAAGCCGGTCGGCGCTGGCACCGGGCTGGGGTTGTCGATCGTCCACAGCGTGGTCCGCGAGCATGGTGGGCAGATCGAGGTCCGGAGCGCGCCCGGCGAGGGCGCCATGTTCTTGGTTCAATTGCCGACCGTCTCGGATCCGGCAGTGCCGCCGGCGGCCACCTCGGTGGCGGCGACCAGCCGACGCTTGCGGGTCCTGGTCGTCGACGATGAGCCCATGATCGTGAGCGTGCTGAGCAGGATTCTGAGCAGCGTCGGCCACGTCGTGACCGCGGTCAACTCCGCCCAGGCAGCGCTACAAACGTTCACGCGGGATCCTGGCGCGTTCGACGTGATCCTCACGGACGAGACGATGCCCGCCATGACGGGCACGGCGTTGATCGCCGAGCTCCGTCGCATGCACGCCTCCGTGAGGTGCATCCTCGTCACCGGTCGCGCTGACGAGGTCCTCTTGCGCCGCGCGGAGGACCTCCAGGTGCTGCAACTCATCACCAAGCCGTTCACGCGGGCGGCGGTGATCGAAGCACTCGACCGCGTCAACCCGAGTCCAACCTGACGACCTCACGAGGCGGTGGTTCCGAGCAAGCTCCTCGCTAGACCGCCAGCAGGATAAGGATCGCTCGAATGCCCGTATCGGCCGGGCGAGATCACGGGGGCTCGACGCACGCTCGTCGAAATTGACGGCCGGAACATCGGGTCCGGCCGTCCCGCTTGCAGACCTATCCCTGCGGTGGTTCGTAAACTATTCCAGTGATCAAGTGCCGATCGACGGACCCAGAGTGGTCGCAATGCTCGCCAACGACTTGCGCCGCGACATCGCGCTGCTCGGCGGCAGCGGATGGGCGACGGTCCCGGTGGCCGTGTTCCATAACTAGAAGCACTTGCCAAACGGAAACACCTGCTGCGTGGAAACAGCCTTGGTGACGGTTGTACCCTCGAAGAAGCCCAGGCGAGTATTGGCGCTGCAGGTCCCCTCGGCCGCCCCCGTGCCACCACCGATCCGTTTCAGCGCATCGAGGTTCAACAGGAACTGACCGCTCGTGGCCTGCGTTGTACTGTCCTTGGCAAGGATCGCGAAGCTGCGACTCGGCCCGGCCGGCGACGCTGGGGGTGGCGCGCCGTAGCTGACCGTGTAGTTTTCGCCCCCGGAAGCGGTGAAGCCGTAGAACACCGCATAACTCCACTCGCGGAACGGGTCCCCGAACTCGGAGGTGAAGAAGGACGAGCTATCTCCCGCGTTCCAGGAAGCAACACCGTCGAGCGCGCCGAAGCTCGACGCCGGGATCAGCGTGTCTCCGTCATAGTCGACATGAACGAACATTTGCGTGAAGGTCGTGGAACCCGTGTCGGACAAGCCGATCCCGACGATGCGATCACCAACCTGCCAACCGTTCGTGAACAGATGATCAAGATCGCCGACGATGCTGGTTCCGTCTCCTACACCCCCTACCAGCGAGGACGCAGTTACCGTCTGCGCGGCATCGAGGATGAACCGAGCCCGGTAGAAGTCGTAGGTCCTTCCAAGATCGCCACGGACCCAGAACCCTGTGGTCTCCGAGTTGGCGATCCGCGTCCAACCCTCCCACGACGCCCCGCCGTTCAACGCGACCGTGCCTCCCACATCGAGGCCGTCGGAACCGGCACTGTCCACACTGCCACCATCTGGGCCGCTGTTCGATGTGACGCCGTCGAAGCGCAACCGCCCGCAGCCCGGCAACGCGGCGATGACGACGGTCACTGCGATGAAACGAGCGGACCATGGCAACCTCCTACTGCGTGCATGCGTTTGCCCGGCCTCGGTTATTGTCACCAACCAGCGTTACCGCCGTGCGCAGATGCGCGCAAGCTGGACCGAGGCGACACGACGGCTCCTCCGAATCAGCGCCGGGCTCACGCTGGACCACATCGCCAGCACACCCGAGGTCCCGACCATGCCGCACCCGATCGCTGCCCCCGTAGCTACGTCGGCGGAGAGTCCCGCGATCGCCGGCGAGTATACGACGCTCTCCTGGTTGTGGAGCACGCGTGACCCTCTGCGCCGACAGAGCGCGGAGCGCATATCGCGCTAGCATGCGGCCGTGAGCGACGTTGCCCCCGAGCATGCAGACGACCTGCAGTTCGCGCAGGCGCTCGGTGAGCACGACGCCGCGGCGATCTCCGCGTTCGAGACCCGCTGCGTCCCGGAGATCGTGCAGGCGCTGCGCCGGATGCGGCTGCCCGAGGCGACGGTCGACGAGGTCAAGCAGGCACTGCGGGTCGAGCTGCTGGTCGGGCCCGACGGCGAGCCGCGGATCCGCGAGTACGCCGGGCGCGGCTCGCTCGGCGCGTGGCTCCGGGTCATCGCGACGCGCAAGGCGCTGAAGCTCCTGCGCGCGACCCGGCGCGAGGAGCCGCTCGACGATCTCCTGCTCGACGACTGGCCCGACGCCGCGCCGGGGCGGAGCGATCCGCAGCGCGCCCACCTCCGCGTGTCGTACACCGCGGAGCTCAAGCGCGCAGTCGGCGCGGCATTCGCGCTGCTCGCCGTCCGGCAGCGTAACCTCTTGCGCCAGCACCTGCTCGACGAGCTCACGATCGACGAGCTCGCGCGGCTGTACCGCGTGCACCGCGCGACCTGTGCGCGCTGGCTGGTCGACGCGCGCGAAGAGCTCGGTCGCCACACGCGCCGGCGGCTCACGGAATCGCTCGGCGTCCGCGGCGACGAGCTCGCGAGCCTGTTGCGGTTCCTCGACAGCGACATCGAGCTCTCGATCTCGCGGCTCCTGCATGCAGCCTGAGGCGTGTCCACGCGCGGATGCACTGGTCCAGTTCGCGATCGGGGGACTGGCCGAGGCCGACGCGGTCGTGATCGAGGCGCACCTCGACACGTGCAGCGCGTGTCGAACGAGCACCTCGGCGCTCGTTCGGGGCGAGGGCATCGCGCCGCGGTTCGGTCGCTACCAGCTGCAGACCGTGCTCGGCACCGGCGGCATGGGCATCGTGTATCGCGCGTGGGATCCCGAGCTCGCGCGCGCCGTCGCGATCAAGATCGTGCGCCGCGCCAGCGACGCGCAGCACCGTGCCCGGCTGGTCCGCGAAGCGCAGAGCCTCGCGCGGCTGTCGCACGCGAATGTGTGTCACGTTTACGACGTCGGCACCGAGGGCGACGAGGTCTGGCTCGCGATGGAGCTGGTCAACGGCGTCACGCTGCGCGCGTGGGCCGACGACCGGCCGGCGCGCGAGATCGTGCGTGCGCTGCGCGATGTCGCGATCGGGCTCGCGGCGGCGCACCGGGTCGGCCTCGTGCATCGCGACGTCAAGCCCGAGAACGTGCTGGTCGAGGCCGGCGGGCGCGCGGTGGTAACCGATTTCGGGCTCGCGCGGATCGACGCGACCGCGATGATGAACGATGGCACCGGCGACGCGCTCGCGCCCGGCGTGGTGACCGCGACCGGCGCGATCGCGGGCACGCCGGCCTATCTCGCGCCCGAGCAGATCACCGGAGGCGCGCTCGACGCGCGCACCGATCAGTTCGCGTGGGCGACGATGGCGTGGGAGCTGCTCACCGGCATGCGGCCGTTCCCCGTCGAGCCACGCGCCCGGCTTGCCGCGATCCGGGACCGCCTCGCGCGCCCGACGTCGCTCGCGCCGCAGCTCGGCGCCGCGATCGTCCGCGCGCTCGCGCTGTCGCCCGCGGATCGATTCGCGTCGATGACCGCGCTGGTCGACGCGATCGACGCGCCGCCACCGTCGCGACGTGTCCCGATCGCCGTCGCGGCGGTGGTCGGGATCGCCGGGATTGCCGGCTTCATCGCGTGGCTGCTGGCCGGCTCGCGCCCGCCGCCGCCGGTGGTCGTGCCGGTGATCGCTGCTGACGCGCCCGTGGAGCTCGCCGTGATCGCGCCCGAAGCCGTGCCGCCGATCACCGATGCTGCGCCCCCGATCGAAGCGTCGGTGCCGCACGATACCGCGCTCCGGCGCGACGCGGGCACCGCGCAGGATCTCGTCGGTCAGGTGCTGCTCGGCGGCAAGCTGAACGTCGTGACCCGCGCCGATCTCGCCGGTCTGCTCGAGTCGTGCACGCTGCCGGCCGATCCGGGGCGCCCCGATCCGCGCGAGCGCAACCCGGCTGACTGGGGCCGCATCACGCGCCGCGAGATCATCGAGGCCCAGTTGGGCGAGAACCGCGTGCCGATCCTGATGTACGAGCTCGAGGGCGCGCGCGGGACCTATCGCTTCGAGGGGCGGCTCGCGCCGTGGCCACGCGACGCGTACTTCGATCTCGCGGTCGGCCAGCTCGCGCTGCGGTGCCCCGACACGATGCGAGGCGAGGAGGAGATCGACATCTACAAGATGCCGCCGGCGTGGAGCCCGCTGCGCCATGCCGGGACCGTCACGCCGATCGCGCACGCGCCGCGATTCGCGGGCCAGGCTCCCCTCGCGCTCCAGCCCGGCCAGATGACGAACAAGGGGCTGCCCACCGATCGCGCGATCCTCGTGGTGACCACGCCGCGTGCGCAGGTCGATGGCCGCTGGGACATGGGCGGCTGGATGCTCGATCCGGCGACGATGCAGCACGCGGATCGACTCGCGGTCGGCCGCACGATCTGGTTGATCGTCGATCAGCCCGAGGACGTGGGCGGCCACCGCGTGCTGCGCGGCGTGGCTGCGATGACGTTCGCCGAGCTCGTCGATTAGTCAGCCTCCACGCCGACTTGCCGGTTTGTTGTCGATTTCGTGCGACCGCGGCGCGCCGCGCGGCTCGTTCGAGCATGACTCCACGGATCGCCTGTGTCCTGCTCGTTGGCCTGGCTGCGTGTTACGGCGCGGCACCTCCTCATCCCGTCGTGGTGCCGCTGCCGCCGATGAGCGGCGGCGAGCTGCTCGACGTGCATACCGAATCGAAGACCGTGGTGGAGAACGTCGCGCACCACAGCAGCACCTGTCCACAGGGCCACGCCGAGGGCGACCCGGCATGCGTCGTGACGACGTACACGGTGGCCGAGCCGGTGACGCGCACGCACTCGACCGCATCGCTCGACGGCTCGCCGGTGTCGATCGCGCAGTTCCGCGTGCTGACCGACGCGATGTACGACGCCAAGATCGCGGAGCTCGCCGAGCTCAGCCACCACTGCAAGCGCGCGAACATGCCGCGCTACCTCGGCATGGGCCTCGTGCTCGGCGGCCTGATCGCGCTGGGCGCGAGCAACAAGCTCGGATCGATCGGCCTCGTCCTCGGCTACGGTGGGCTCGCTGCCGGCAGCGTGTCCTACGGCTTCGGCTACTTCGGCTACGGCGGCCGCGAGTGCGTCGCCGCGACCCGACTGTACGAGCAGATCAACTACGGTAGCAATCCCGGCGAAATGCTCGACGGCACGGACGCCGCGTCGGAGATGGCGACGCTCGCGGCCGAGTTCAACGCGCGCCGCGAGCACGCGAGCGCCGGGACGAAGCGGCCGCGCAGCTCGATGCGCGTGCGCCAAACCAACTAGAGCTCGTCGACGGTCGCCTGCCGCGTGATCGGCGTCGCGGGATCTGGAGCGTTGCAGGCCACGAAGACGAGCAGGGTGAACGTGCGCCGCATCGCGTGCGCGAGCTCAGTGCATGCTCGTGCAACGCGCCGTGGTCGGATCCCATTGCGAGGTGCCGGCGTGCCCCATATCGGCATGCATCATCACGCACGCGCGGTTCATCGCGCCCATGTAGGTCGGGTCGTCCGCGTCGCGCACGCCGGGATGTACTGCTTTCCGGAACCGGGTCCACGCCTCGTCGAGCCAGCCGTGCAGGCGCCAGAACACCCGACCCTCGATGTTGCGGGCGAAGTTCCCCATTCTCACCGGGCTGTTCGGCTCGTTGAACCGTCCGTGCATGTAGTTGTGGAATCCCGTCGTCAGGTCGGTGGAGAGGTTCCAGGGCGTGCCCGGGATCGGACGATGCCGGGTCTCGAGGTAACGGCCGAACCGATCGTCGGTGTCGACCGCGTGATTTTCCGAGCTGAAGCTCGCCGCTCGCAGGTTCGCGAGCGTCTGCGCGGCGCGTGGCGCGAACGCCCGTGGATTGCCCACCGGCACCGGCCAGGTCGCATCATCGGGGGCGGTTGGCAGCTGGTCGAATGCAAACCCGCGCAGGTCCGCGTAGGTGTCCGCGGTCGCCCAGCTCGGCAGCTCGGCCCGCAACGCGGACAGCATCACGCGATGCATGGCGAAGAAGTCGAGGCCGTTGCCTTCCGCGCCCTCTTGCGGATCCACGCGCACCCAGTCCGGGTGGTAGGTCGAGATGTACACGTTCTCGAGACCGACGAGGAAGTCGAGCTGGCGGACGTCGTGCCACTTGCGGTGCATGCAGCCCCAGCCATGCGCGCGCATATACGACAGCGCCGCGCGTGGCAGCGCGCGATCGGTCGACGCGACGTCGCGCTTGACCGGGTTGTCCTCGTCGCAACCCGGCGTGGGCAACGTCCCCACGAGATCGATCGTCAGGTCGGCGGCGACGAGCTGCTCGGTTCGCACGAGCGCGTAGTAGGTGCGGTCGGTGCCGTCCGCGATCACCAGCCGGACGTGGCCGACATGCCCATCGGCCCGCGCCTCGGTCTCCTGGCTCTGCGAGACGATCTGGAAGTTCTCGTCGAGGATCGACGCCACGGGAGTCACGTCAGTAGAGGCATGCACGACGAGCTCGACATGGTCGCCACCGGTCGCCTGGAACTTGAGGCCGCGGTAGCGCGGTGCTGCGGTGTAGTGGACAACGACGCCCGCAGCGCCGTAGTCGAGTGGCGACTCGAGCTTTACGAGCGCCTGGAACCCGTCGGCCTTCTCGTCGAGCCCCGCGAGCTCCGCGAGCTCGGCGTCGTCATCGAGATCACTGTTCGTGGTGCATCCAAGGGGGAAGCTCGTCGCGGCGAGCAGAGCGAGACCAAACACGCGTGGGGATAGCAATGACACCGGGTCGTCCTTTGCGAAGAGTCAGGAGCGCGGAGGGGTGGTGGAGAGCGTCAACGTGGCGTGCGCCGTCAGCTCGACATCGCTGAGGTTCACGAGGTGGAGGACGGCGACGATCTTGGCGTGCGCGGGCAGCGCGAGAGGCGCGACCCGGTCGATCGTGGTCGTCGTCTGTTCGAACAGGCGCACGGCATCGCTCGCGTCGGGAAAGAACTTGCGGGAGTCGCACTCCCAGTAGCCATCGGTGCCGGGATACGCATCGGCATCGACGACGAACCACGTCGAGTGGTGCCAGGTCAGATCACGCCGCAGGGCCGCGCTCGCGAACTCGAGCAAACGGTCATTGCCGACCTCGTGGCTGAAGCACGGCACGCTCTCGGTTCCAGGGGTGATCGCGAGCGGGTCCGTCGTGATCACGAGCTCGGCGGGATCGTCGACGGCGCACCCCGAGATCGCGGCCGCGAGAACGATCATCGAGACGCGCAGCGGGGGATACAGTGACCGCCCGCGACGTCGCACGATCGAGCGCGACTCCGCAACGAAGGAAAGCTCGGCCACGGCTCCGGGTGTAGGCACACACCGCGCCAACCCTCGAGTCGGACGCTCGCCTCGCTAGCCAGCACGATTTCGGAGACATCCAGCGCAACGCGATTCATAAGTCACACCCGAACACCTCGAGTAGCCGGCAGCCGCGGTCGCCCCCCCGGGATTCCTACGAGCAGACCCAGTTTCGCGACAGCGGCTCGCTGGTGACCCCGATTCACTGGGAGCTTTTGCAGGAGGCCCCGTAGAACGACCAGGCGTGTGACCTAAGTTTCCTTCAGGATACGCATCGTGAGCGGGCGTGAGGTGAAGCCGGGGGGCGCGTCGTTGACCGATGTGCCGCCAGCACATGGTGCGGCCGCGGAGCGACCCGGCGCCACGACGCTCGTGCAGCGCGAGGGTCAGCGCACCCAGCCCGTGCCGAGCGCGCTGCGATCGCGAATCGAAGCCGCGACAGGCGCGAAGCTCGGGGACGTGCGTCTCCACACCGGGCCCGCCGCGCACGCAAAGGCGGAAGCGCACGGCGCTCGCGCCATCACGATCGGGCAGGACATCTACTTCCGCGACGGTGAATCGATCAACGGTGCCGCCGGCGAGGAGCTCGTCGCGCACGAGGTCGCGCATACGGTTCAGAACAGGAAGTCGGGAGGCGGGACGGGGGACGCGGCGGCCGGCACCGGCATGACGTCTCCAAACGATGCCGGAGAGAACGAGGCGCGTGACTTCGCGGAAGCCATCGTGGGTGGTGGGAAGCCTCCGCCGCTGGTCGAGTCTCTGGGGGACGCGGTCGGGTGCGACGTGCTCATCACGAGCAACGACCTCGCGAAGAAGGCGACGCCAGCGGATCAGTTCAGTGGCCCCGTGACCTGGTCCGTGATCGGCGACAGCTTCGAGGTACGTCTCCATCGGATCGGCGACGAGCTGGTTACCGACATCACGTATCTGGGGACATACCCGGTCGATAGCTACCAGATGCCGAGCAAGGCGGATCCGACGCGGATGCAGCGGGTCAAGACGCGGCGTCGTACTCCGCCCGAGGATCGCAAGAACCTCCCTTACGTCACCAAGCTGATGGCGCGCTCGAGCAATACGTTGACGTTCGATCTGTTCGGCGACGGCATCGAGCTGCTCGTGGTCCGCGACAACTGCGACCCCGAGCAGATCGCCAAGTTCGATCGCCGTACGCACCGGATAGCGTGGCGATCAACGGTTTTCCGATGGACCCCGCCTGGTTCGAGGTCCACCTTCGCGACCGGCGACGGGGAGGGCCGGCCCGAGGGAGACCGAGAGGCGATCGGTTCACGCAAGATCAAGTTGCTTCAGGACGAGTTCACGCTCCGCGCGCGGCGCCACGGCGACTCGGACTCGGTGGTGCTCGGGATCGTTCACACCATGCGTCAGTTTCCTCCGCTGGCCGTCGGTGGCAGGTATCGTGGCGGCCACCTCTCGAGCCCGGGAATGGGCGGCGGGATGGGGGCTGATCACGTTCCCCAAGATCCGCACTACGTGCACGAAGTCGCCGCTACAGCGTCGGCGGTGTGCTGCTCGGTCGGATGGTGCAGAAAATGCCCGGCTACCCGGGCGCCATTCCGCCCGAGCAGGATGCGGTGAAGACGCCGGCGCCCGAGGGAGCAGCGCCCGCTACGAGCGCTGCGCCGCAGCA
>JAYUVX010000340.1:0-11435 GCA_043753855.1 Myxococcales bacterium
TGCGGAGGTGGCGCATGCGGTGGGCTCGACGATGATCGATCATCACCGCGAGCTGCGTACGGGTGTTCCGGAGATCGTCTACGGCGCGAGCAAGACGGCCGAGCAGATCGCCGCCGCGATGCGCGAGCTCGCGCGACGCGCCGGTTGTGCGCTCGCGACGCGCGTCGATCCGGTGAAGGCGGCCGCGGTGGTGGCACTGGCGCCCGAGGTGAGGTTCCACGAGCTCGCGGGGGTGTGCGCGTCCGGCAGCCCGGGCGAGCGGCCTGCTGCGGGCACGATCGCGATCGTCTGCGCGGGAACCAGTGACCTCGCCGTGGCCGAGGAAGCGGCGCTGACCGCCGAGTTCCTCGGTGCGCCGGTGCTGCGGATCTCCGATGTCGGTGTTGCGGGGCTCCACCGGCTGCTCGCGCGACTCGATGACATTCGCAGCGCCGAGGTCGTGATCGTGATCGCCGGCATGGAGGGCGCGCTGCCCTCGGTGCTCGGCGGTTTGGTCGAGCGGCCGCTGATCGCGGTGCCGACCAGCGTCGGCTACGGCGTGTCGATCGACGGGCTGGTCGCGCTCGCGTCGATGCTGTCGTCGTGCGCGCCGGGGATCACGGTGGTCAACATCGACAACGGGGTGGGCGCCGCGATCGCCGCCGTCAAGGTCGCGCGGCTGGCGGTGCGGCGATGAAGGGCAAGCATCTGCACGTCGACTGCGCGAGCGGCGCAGCGGGAGACATGATGCTCGGTGCGCTGATCGATCTCGGCGTGCCGGTGGACGTGGTCGGCGATGCGCTCGATGCGATCGGAGCGGGCAGGGCGCGGTTGCGCGTGGCGAAGGTGCTGAAGCACGGCATCTCCGCGACCGACCTCAAGGTCGACACCCGCGGAGAGCTCGCCGGAGCGCGCCGGCACTCGCACGCGGCTGATGCTGGTGCTACTGGAGCGGCGCACACCGTCGGCCCTCACGGCGCGCACAACGTGATCGCACACTCCCACGGCGCGGGAACGCAGAGTCACGTCGGGCAGGGGCAGGGGCGGGGGCACGGGCACGACGGGCACACGCAGACCCACTCGCACTCCCCGGCCCACGCCCACTATCACTACGCGGACATTCGCGCGCGCATCGAGGGGGCCGCGCTCACCGCCGGGACCCGGCGGCGCGCGCTCGACATCTTCGATCGCATCGCGAGAGCCGAGGCGACGATCCACGGGACCAGCGTCGACGAGGTCGCGTTTCACGAGGTCGGCGCGATCGACTCGGTCGTCGACATCGTCGGCACCGCGGCGGCCCTCGACTGGCTCGAGCCCGCGAGCGTCAGCTGCACGGGCGTCGCGATGGGCCACGGCACGATCACCTGCGCGCACGGCGTGCTGCCGGTGCCCGCACCTGCCGCGCTCGAGGTGCTGCGCGAGGCGCACGGCGTCATGACCGACGGCGGCGTGGCCCGCGAGCTGTGCACGCCCACCGGTGCGGCGATCCTCGCGGCGACCGTCACCCAGTGGACCGCGTCGCCTGCCGGAGCTCCGCTCGCGATCGGCTGGGGTGCAGGAGATGCCGAGCTCGCCGACCGCGCGAACGTGCTGCGCGTGGTGGTGATCGCGCCGGTGAGCGCGACCGCGGACGTGTTCTGGCAGATCGACGCGAACCTCGACGACATGAGCCCCGAGCTGTGCGGCCCGGCGGCCGAGGCCGTGTTCGCGGCCGGTGCGCTGGATGTGTGGTGGACGCCGATCACGATGAAGAAGGGACGCCCGGCGCTGACGTTGTCCGCGCTGGTCGAGACCGCCACGCGCGAGGCGGTGATCTGCGCGATCCTGCGCGAGACGACCACGATCGGTGTGCGATACGCGCCGCGCGAGCGCACGCTGCTGGCGCGCAGCTTCGTCGAGGTCACCACGCGCTACGGCGTCATCCCGATCAAGCTCGCCTCGCTGGGCGGCGAGGTCGTCAACGCTGCTCCCGAGTACGAGGCGTGTGCCGCGGCCGGCAAGAGCCACGGCGTACCGGTGAAGCAGGTGTTCGCGGCGGCGCTCGCCGCCTATGACGCCGGGCGCTAGCCGTCGGGTACATGCTCCGTGGGACGTGCGCTTCTGCACCTCGGATGAAGCCGTGGCCGCGTTTCCGGTTCGGCGCGGTCGCCGGCTCGTACACGGCGCACCAGCTCGGGCGATCGCAATGTCGGATGATCGGCCCGGCGAGATTACGCGACGCCGCCGCGCTGAGCGCGCTGCGTCAGTGCGAGGACCGGGAGGAACAGGCGGGGCCGAGTTGCCTCCGTTCGGTCCGGCGCGGGACAGCTGGTGGACCTCGCGGAGTCCGCGATCGCGAGTTGGTGACAACAACGTAATGACGATGTCCTGACGGTGTGGCAACGGGTCTCGATCGCGGTGACCTACGAGCAGCCCGCCGTCTCGTGCGGTTGTCCGGCAAGGGCATGTCAGCCGAGGATATTGCGGCCTCCGTTGACATGTTAGGAGTCCTAAGTTAGCGATTCCGCAGACGATTCGCGCGTACGCGATGCGCGGCACGCCCACGACGGTCTTGATCGACGCGCGTGGCCGCCTTCGCAGGCACCTGTTCGGAGTGCACGATGACATCCTTCTTGGCGCCGAGCTGCAGGGGTTGGTCAACGAAGCTTCTTACGGCGGCGACGTCGGGGCTCGGTAAAGCCGGTCGCCGGTTGTGATGAGGCATGCAGCGTCGCGACATCGACGAACCAGGGCTCCCCGCCGACTGGTAGCAATCGACGATCACGTGGGTCGCGGCGGCTGCTGGACCGGAGGACTACCTGGCTACGCTCGCGGGGATCCCAGACTTTACCTGGCCGTTATGGTCCCGGACGTCGAGAGTATCGTTGTCAGACCAACGCAGATAGGCAGCTCGCTGATCGTCGCATTCGATATCCGCGAAGCCGACCTGTCGCATGATCGGGTCGCCGTCCCGGGCCACATACACCTCCAAGCCGCAGATCACGCCGGCGGTGTAGAGATATCCGGTGCGGCCGTGTTCGGGCGATGGCGCGGAGCCGATGAGCTCGCCACCGAATCCGTGAGGATCCGTGTTGAACGTCGCCGCCAACGACGCCAGGGCGACCCCGACCTGCAACACCATCGTCCCCACGAGGTAGCTCCAGCGACTGCGGGAGCTCAGCGATCCAAGCGCCCGACGCCCGGCGGTCGCGAGCAGGATCGCGTGAATGATCGGCGCACCTAGAGCGATCAGCTCGAACACGTGGACGAGGCGGATCGGACCCGGGACGAACCGGGTGGTCGAGTCGAGGCCAAGCTGCGCGAACACAAGCGGCGCGGTGAGGATCGCGGCTCCGATCGCCACCGCGAGGGGGATTACAACGAGGCGGCGCTGCATGAATCGATGATGCCATTCGCTAGCGAACCCGGGGGAGCGAACGCAATGGCAGACGCGGGCGGCTCAGAACCACGCGGGTCGCAAGTCGACACTGGCACCCGCCGCCGCTGCTACCTCAGACCCGCCCACCCAAAACAGCGTTTGGACGTCCTCGCCGATGCGACAATCGGCGACGTCAAGCATCGGGGGGACATGGTGCATGAGGAACTTGATGAAGTCGCTCGGCTCGACCATGCGGTCAGGTCTGCGCAAGCTGCGGTCGCCGAACGCGGCTCGGTCGCACAGCGTGTGGACCACGCACGCGCGGATCGCGAACGCCGCGCGGCCCAGCTCGAGGTCACCGAGCAGCTGATCGCAATTGACGACGCTGATGGCAGCGGTGTGAGCGGGCTGATGCGGCGTTTGTTCTCCAAGCGCGACGACTTGACGCGCGCCGAGCAGAACCGCGAGGCAGCCAGCCTGCAAGCGCAGGTGTTGCGAGGTGAGCTTCGGGCGATCGATGAAACCATCGACAGGCTCGAGCAACGAGCGACCGCGCTTGCGGGCGCCGAGTACGCGTTGGCGACGGCGCTCGCGCACCGGGTCGAGCATGCTCGCGCCCATGCGAATGAAGAGACCCGAGCGCGGCTGATCGAGCTCGGCGCGCTCGACGAGCGGGTCGCGCTCCAGCGTCGCGACACCCAGGAGGCCATCCGTGCGGGCGAGCAGACGCAGCAGGCGTTCGTAGCCGTACAGTCGGCTGCGGCTACCACGCGGTCCGTCCAGCGTGGTGCGATCGCAGCCATGCAGGTCAGCAATCACATCGGTTTAGGGCTCGTCCCCATCGGGATCGCGCACGATGGCATGCGCGCGCCGCTCGCGAGTGCCCAGCAGGCGATGCTCCAGTTCCAGCGCGAGTGCCGCGACGTCGCACACGGGATCCCGCTCGACGACATCGAGCTCCCGCCGTTGCCTGGGTTGGTGTCATTGATCGCGCGGGACATGTTTGTGAATGATTCGGTCGACGACGTCACCGCCGAGATCGATCACCTCTCGTCGTACGTGGTGTCATGCGTGCTCGAGCTGCGTGCGCGCGATCGCCAGCTCCAGCGCGCGCACGATGCGCTCGTTGCAGAGGAGTTGTCGCTCGTGTCGCCATCGCGCGACCGCATCCTGTAGTTCCGATGTCGACGAGCTCGCACGCAAGCGATCCGAGCTTCGGCTGGGGTGGAGTGTCTCCGTTGCCCGGTAGACAGGTGCCTATCAAGAGGTACACGTCCGACGTTGCAACCGCCTGAAAGCCCGAGAGCCGCACGCGGTACGGCGCTTGCTCCTGTACCGGTCACCTCAAACCAAGGACCATCAGATGACCTCGAACCTGACCGAAATCTCCCTCGTCGACCTGCACGATGTCACCGGCGGCAAGGACCCCCAAGGGCACTCCGCTGAAGCTCAGGCACAGCGCCGCGTGAATGAGCAGCGCCGCACGAGCACCCCGATTGTCGAAGGCGTGAAAAACTTTGGGACGGGGTATGCACAGGGTCTGGCGACCAGCCGGAACGCACTCTCGGCGGTCGGGACCGCCATCGTGAACGTGGTCCTCCCGCCGAAGCCGGCCCTCTAGAACGCGCAGCGCGCTCGCGTGGTGGCAGCCGCGCCGCCGTTGTGGCCGGCAGCGTCGTCGCGGCCTGTGAACGTATTCTCCTCGGTGACGCCGACGATGGCCGACGAGGACGACGCCCCGCGCACGTGCTGCGTGGTACGGTTCTTGAGCGTGGAGGTCGCAACCATCGTCGTGCTCGGCGGCAGCGAGCCGGAGCGTGCAGCGCTGGTGTCCTCGCTCGCTGACAGCGGTCTGACGGCACGTGCGGAGACGTCGTTGACGCTCGCGGATGGCCTGCCGCAGCTGATCATCATCACCGGCTCCGATGCCGCGCACCTGGTCGCCGAGGCGCGAGATGTGGTCGCGCTCGCCGAGGTCCCGATCCTCGCCGTGGTCGCAGCCATCCCACCGACCGCGGTGACCGAGGCGCTCGCGGCGGGCGCCACGGATGTCGCGCGCCATCCGCTGCCGCCCGCGATGCTCGCGGCGCGCTGCCGGAACCTCAGCAAGCTCGCGAGACGCGACATCGTCGGTGCCCAGGCGATCGCGCGGGTCAACGACGTGCTGACCGCAAGTGGTGACGACGCCGAGGCGCTGGTGCAAGTGCTCATGATCACCGCAACGGTGCTCGGCTTCGAGCGCGCGTCGCTGGTCGCGCACATCGAGGGTTCGGATCACGCGTTCGTGATCGCGGCCACCGATGCCGAGCCGCTGCAGCGGTTCACGCTCGCGATCGCCGAGTATCCCGAGGTCGTCGAGGCGATCCGCACGCTGGCTCCGGTGCTGATCGATGACGTCCTGTTCCATCCGCTGACCGCGCGGATCTCGGACATGCTGTCGTCACGGCGCGTGCGGGGCATCGGTGTGTTCCCGGTGCAGTGGCGGGGGCGTGCCCTCGGAGTGATCCTGCTGCGCAAGCGCCAGCCCGGCACCGGCCACGTCGGCCCGCGCGGGCTCGAGCTCGGGAAGCTGATCTCGAGCATCACCGCCGCGCACCTCCGCCATGGTGCGGTGCTCGAGAGCCTGCGCGATCAGACCCACCGGATCTCGCGCGCTCGCTACGAAGCAGAGCGCCGGCTGCGCGGCATCGACTCGCTCAAGGAGCACTTCGAGGCGGGTGCGGACGGCACCGTGGTGCTCGATGACGCCGGCCGGATCCTGTTCGTCAACCGCGCGGCCGAGCGGATCACGGGGTTCGCGCGCGATGGCCTGCTCGGCTCGGAGCTCGTCGATCTGGTCGCGCCCGCTCAGCGGGGGCAGATCGGCGACGCGGTGTCGAAGGTGCTCGCGGGCGCGAACGTCGATTCGTTCGATCTCCAGATCTCGACCACGTCGGGCTCGCCGATCTGGGTGTCGGTGTCGACGTCGACGGTGCTCGCCGGGACCGGCGCGGTCATCCTGGCGTTCCGCGATGTCACGGCGGAGCGCGCGCTCGAGCACGAGCTGCGCTCGACCAAGGAGTTCCTCGAGCGCCTGATCGACTCGACGGTGGACGCGATCATCGCCGCCGACATGCGTGGATCGATCATCCTGTTCAACCAGGGCGCCGAGCGGCTGTTCGGGTATCGCGCCGCAGATGTGATCGGAAAGCTGCCGGTCTGGGAGCTCTACGAGGAGGGCGGCGCGAACCAGATCATGAAGATGCTGCGCTCGACGTCGTATGGCGGGGTGGGGCGGCTCGAGCAGACCCGGCGCGAGGTCCGGATCGCGAACGGGGAGATCGTCCCGGTCAGCATGACGTCCTCCGTGGTGTACGAAGGCGAGCGCGAGGCGGCCACCGTGGGTATCCTGACGGACCTCCGTGAGCGAATCCGCATGGAGCAGCGCCTCCTCGATGCCCAGCAGAAGCTCCAGCTGTCCGAGAAGCAGGCGCTGGTCGCCGAGCTCGCCGGCGCCGCTGCGCACGAGCTCAATCAGCCGCTGACCTCGATCATGGGCTACGCGCAGCTGATCCAGCGGCAGAGCGACAAGGGAGCGCAGCACCTGCGCGCCGTCGGCGTGATCCTCTCGGAGGCCGAGCGGATGGCCGGCATCGTCAAGAAGATCGGCCGGATCACCCGGTACGAGACCACCGACTACGTAGGCACCGCGCGCATGCTCGATCTCGATCGCTCGGCACCCGAAGGCAGTGACCATGGCGATCACGCCACTCCAGTCGCCGGCGCGGATGACAGCCTCACCGGAGAGTTTCACGCAGTGCAGCGGCGTTCCGAGATCAACATGCAACCCACGATGACCGATCTCGGAGACCTCGGCGAGCTCGATGCGCGCCCGGGGAAGGACCGGTCGTGACGCTCGCTGCTCCGGGCACTGAGGCCCAGCTCGTGGCCTTCCGCGCACTCGCCAGCGAGCTGCCGCTCGTCACGATGGAGCCCGAGCTGGTCGATCGCGCCCTGTCGATCCTCTCGACGCTACTGCCCGGCCGCGCGCTGTGCGTGCGCGTGCTCGACATCCGCACCCGCGATCCCGCGCGTACCTATCCGCGGAATGCCTCGGTGCGCGAATCGGCCGCAGGCGATGGCGTGACGATCACCGAGCAGGCGATGTCGCGCGCGAAGCTGAAGAGCGCGGTCGCCGCCAGCGCGCGGCTCCGGGTCGCACCGCGCTGGGACTCGCCGTTCACCGGGATGGCCACCGGCTTCGCGGTGCCGCTCGCGGCCGGCGGCGAGCTGTTCGGCGTGCTGGACGTCGGCTATGCGCCCGGCCTCGACTCGGTGCACGCCGACGAGCCGATCGTGCAGCCGCTCGGCAGTCAGCTCGCGCTCGCGCTGCGCACGATCCGGCTGCAGGACGATGCCCTCGGCCTTCGCGACTACCAGGCGCGGCTCATCGAGAGCGCGAACGCGCTGATCCTCGGCATCGATCGAAGCTGGCGGATCACCGTGTGCAACCGCGCGATGCTCGAGCTCACCGGCTTTCCGCGCGACGAGGTGCTCGGCCGGGACGTGCGCGACTTCATCACCGCGGACCAGCGGCAGTACCTGACCTCGGCGTTCGCGGCCGCGCTGAGCGGCCAGCATCACGCCGCGGTCACGGTGGTGCTGCCCACGCGCGCCAACGGGTTCGTACGTACGGTGTGGAGCATCGCGCCGGTCGGCCGCTTGGGTGCGACGGGGGGGCCGATCGAGGCGGTCGTCGCGATCGGTCAGGATCAGTCGAAGATCGACGCGCTCCAGCAGCAGGTGGTGCGCGCGGAGCGGCTCGCCACGCTGGGTGAGCTCGCGGCCGGGGTGGTCCACGAGCTCAACAATCCGCTGACGTCGATCACGGTCTACGCCGAGTACCTGGTGCGCAAGCTTGAGGCCGCCGGCAGCGAGGCCGCGGATCTCGAGAAGCTGCGGCGGATCGGGGCGAGCGCGCAGCGGATCTTGCGGTTCTCGCGCGACCTCGTGCAGTACGCGCGGCCGAGTGGGCGCGATTTGGAGACCGTCGATGTCTCCAGCGTGGTGCGGCAGTCGGTGTCGATCTGCGAGCACCTGGTCGAGCGTGGTGGCATCGAGCTCGAGCTCGATGTCGATCCCGAGCTGCCGCAGATCCAGGCGATCACCGGTCAGCTCGAGCAGGTGCTGATCAACCTGATCACGAACGCGGTGCATGCGGTGGAAAACGGCGGCAAGGTCGTCGTCCGCGCGCAGCGGGAAGGGCAGGAGTCCGTGCTGCTCGAGGTCGGCGACACCGGGCCCGGCGTCCCGGACGCGGATCGCACGAAGATCTTCGAGCCGTTCTTCACCACCAAGCCCGACGGAAAGGGAACCGGGCTCGGGCTCCCGATCGTGCGGAATATCGTCGATCAGCACCGCGGGGAGATCACCGTCAGTCGATCCGATCTCGGCGGTGCCGCGTTTCGCGTGATCCTGCCGATCCATTGAAGATCTCTACCGTCCGCGAATCGGACAGAAAGGTTGCGCCCTGGATCCAAATGGGTACTGTGAGTCTACGATGAAGCCAGAAGTACTGCTCGAGCTGCTGGAGGCCGTTGCCGACCAGCTCGGGATCAAGGTGAGCTACGAGCCGCTGCAGACGAGCGTCGTCCACGGTGGCCTGTGTCGGGTGAAGGGGACGTACCGCGTCATCGTCGACAAGCGGGCGACCTCGGAGGAGCGGGTGACGACGCTTGCCACCGCGCTGGCCACGTTCGACACGACCGAGCTCGAGCTGTCCCCGAAGGTCCGGCATGTCCTCAAGCTGCACGAGGGTTCCGTAAAGCATCGCCGCACGGCGGCGTGATCTCTCCCCAGGAGCTATGTTGTGCGCGTGCGCGCACTCCTCCTGCTCTCGATCGCCGGCGCCCTCTCGGGTGCGTGTGCGAAGAGTAAACCGGCTCGCCAGCTGGATCTCGACGCGATCCGGGTCACCGGTGATGCCCGGCTGCGCACCGATACCGTGGGCGATGGTCGGTTCGCGTCGACCGCGACGTTCGTCCTGATCGATGCCGCGAACACCGCGAACGAGGGTGCCTATGTCACGCTCGGCGGCGATCTCACGGCGACCGGCGGCGACGTGCTCGGTCACCTGAAGCCGCAGTCGCTGTGGATCCCGGCCGGCGAGCGCAGGACGTTCGCGCTGGTCGATACCGAGCGGCGGCCGCGTCCGGCGTCGACCTCCGCGCGGATCATCGTCCGCGGTGCGCTGGTTCCGGACGAGCCACCGAAGGTGCGGATCACCGAGCTCCATACGTTCGACGACTACGGCAAGACCGTGGTCCAGGCCAACCTGGTCAACGATGCCGAGCGCATGGGCCAGATCATGGTGATCGCCGCGTTCCACGATGTCGATGGGCGGCCGATGACGCGGCCGTTCCAGATGATCGAGCTCGACGCGCGGCAGACGCGGCCGGTGCAGTTCGTCGGCCCGCAGGGCTCGAAGACCGGCACGATCTACGTCGGCGACGTGATCTACTAGCGGCCGCCGCGCGTCGGAGTCGCGCGCTCAGACGCGGTTGGCGAGGCCGTTGAAATACGGATCGTTGGCGACCAGATCCGCCAGCAGCTCGCGCAGCTCGGCGCGCTCGGCGGCCGACAGATCCGGGGTCGCGGTCGCCTCGACCATCTGATCGATCGCCTCGCGCGGGGTCAGCCGTCCGGCCGCGACCTCGGCCGCGAGCGCATCGATGTCGCTCGTCCGCTGTGCGTCCGCGGCCGCCTCGGCGCCCGCTACGTCGTCGCTTTCTTCGGGCTTGTCCGGGCCGTCCGGTCCAGAAGGGCCAGAGGGTCCGCCGATACCAGAGGGTCCACCGATCGGGCTCATGGGGGGCTCCGGGCGACGATAGCAAAGTCCGCGGGCATGAAGGTCTGCATGGGGTAGCTCCCGTATCGGCCGGCGGCTTCTGCGGTTGCGTGCAAGACTTCCCAACCATGCGGCTCGCACTCACGGTCGCGTCCCTGGCGCTCGGAGCCCTCACGGCCTGCCGTGGCGCCTCCACCGCATCGCACTCCGCTCCACCTGCGGTCGCCAAGGCGTTTCCGGCCACCCGCTGGGTCCCGGCCCATCCGACGTACGTGCTGGCATCACCCACCGTGAGGGACGCCCAGGGCTCGTTCCGGGACGCGATCGATTCGCTCGGCGGGATGGCCGGTGTCGAGCTCTCCGAGGTCTCGCGCGAGCTGTCGAGCATGCTGGCCGTCGATCCGCTGAGCCCTGATGCGCTCGCGGGGATGGGGATCGATCTCGAGGGCGGGATCGCGATGTTCTCCGAGGATGTCGCACCCACGTTCGTCGTTCACCTGACCGCGCCCGAGGCCGCCGCGGCGTTCTTCGATCGCCAGCGCGAGCGCGGCCTGGTGACCCAGTCGGTGGTCGTCGACGGCACCGAGATCTTCACCGCGCAGCTGCTCGGCAGCGTCAAGGTCAGCTGGGCGGTCGCCAACGATTGGTTGTGGGTCCACTTCACGCTGCCGTTTGGCCACGACGATGGCCAGGCCTGGTTCGCGAGCAGCCGCCATCCGGGCGGCCAGACCTGGTCGAAGGACTGGCAGTGGGCGAGCCAGGCGGCCGGTCGCGCGAAGCCCTCGCTGATCGGGTTTCTCGATGCCCACGATCTGCTCGCGGCGTTCGTCGGCAAGGTGCCCGATGCGGTCGCCTGCGCGAAGCTGCTCGAGCCGATCCATCGAGTCGCGATCGCGGTCGACACCGACGGCAAGCACATCGCCGGCGCGCTGACGCTCGATCTCGGCGCGACTGCCTCCAGGGTCGCAGCGGCGAGCCTGCCCGGCCCCGAGGGGTTCGCGGGCGCGGCGAGCCACGCGCCGCTCGCCGCGCAGTGGAACGTCGATCTGTTCGCGGTCCGCGGGTGGCTGCAGCCGTGCCTCACGTCGATCGATGCCGACGGAAGCTTCCTCGATCGATATGGCGTGCGCACCGCGCGCGTCGTGCTGCAGAGCTTCGATCCCGACGACAAATCCGGCTCCGGCGCGGTCGCGCTCGACCTCGCGCACAAGCGCTACTTCGACAGCCGGCTCGATGACATCCCGCTGCGCGGAACGCTCGAGCGCAGCCGGA
>JAYUVX010000341.1:0-3791 GCA_043753855.1 Myxococcales bacterium
CTTGTAACCGATTTGTGCGGACGCCGCCTCCTCCTCACGACCGCCGTCAGCCTCGGCGGCATCCACCTGATCCGCTTGCGCGGGCGTTGTCGCGGTTGTGAGTAGTGATTGCCCAGAGACATAAGGATGGCTCGCGATTCGGACGAGCTCCTTCGCTATGTCTGCCGGTGAAAGAATGAGATCCACGCACCCGGCTGCCACCGCGCTGCGTGGCATCGAGTTGTGTTTAGCCGAATCGTCCTGTGCGAAGGTGATCCCGCCCTCGGCCTTGATAGCCTCCAGTCCCATCGTGCCGTCATTCGCCGTGCCAGACAGCACCACGCCCACGGCCCGCTCCCGCTGATCCTGCGCCAGCGACTCGAAGAATGTATCAATGAACCGATGGGGCGCGCCCGTCCGCTGACGCCGTTGAATCTTCAGAACACCATCGGCGATGGTCAAGATGGTGTCGGGGGGAATGACGTAGACGTGATCGACTCGGACCCACTCATCGTTCGTTATCTCGCGCACCGGAAGTGAGGTGGCGCGAGCGAGAATCTGCGTCAGCGCGCTTTCATGGTCTGGATCGAGATGCTGCACCAGCACGAACCCCATGCCGGTGTTCCGCGGTAAAGCCGCGAGCAACTGGGTGAACGCCTCGAGCCCCCCGGCCGAGGCACCGATGCCAACGATCGGAAACAACGCGCCGCTGCCCAGCTCGTCTCGTTCGTCCGCGGCATCGTCCGTCGTCGCCCGCGCTTCAGCGGATTGAGCCGTACTCTTCGTCTTCGTGGTGCGTCTGCGTCCCGCGCGTTCCGTCATGGTTCCACAAGCCGTCGCTCAATCGCGTTCGCGAGCTGATCGAGGTGGAGCGGCTTGCGCAGTACGACGTTCGCACTCCGATCCGTGGTGACGACGATCGACGGCATTCCCGCGACATTACCAGCTAGACCACGCGCTTGGCGCCGGTCGAGTCGCGAGAGGCGTTGACTGCCCGACGGTTCTTCGCTCGTCGGGCTCTGGTCCCTCGGATGTCCTTGAGGCACTTCTCGATTGACTCGCCGACGCGTTCGAGTGTGAGTTCCCTGTGCTCGAACGCGAGGTCGCCGCGATGACAAAGATGCACTGCGTGCCGACATCTCCACGGAGTCCGACGTTGATCGCGCCGCAAGCTCGCGCGGGTCACTCGCGTCGGCAACGACAAAAAAGAAAGTGCGAAATCCAAATGCACGATCTTGAGGCCAAAGAATGGGCATCTCAGTCGAGCAATCGCTCGAAAGCTGCACAGCTCCGAGCGACCCCGGACGAGGGCGCCCTTCTCGAGGCAGTCTATGCGACCCCCGACGACGACGGGCCGCGGCTCGTCCTCGCGGACATGCTGCAGCAGGCGAGCGATCCGCGCGGCGAGTTCATCACGCTGCAGTGCGCGAAGACCCTCGACGTCGACGGTCGCAAGCGCCTGCGCGCGTTGTTCAAGCAGCACCGGAACCGCTGGTTCGGACCGCTCGAGCCGGCGATCCTCGAGCACAAGTCGTTGACCTACGAGCGCGGCTTCCTCGCGACCTGCCACGTCTGCGCAATGTGGGGCGACAACGCCGACAACGCCGACGACACCAGCGAGCCACGCGAGCGCGCCATCCGCGCCCTGCAGGAGCACCCGGCGTGGGCGACGCTGCGCGAGGTGAAGACCGCGAAGATCGCGGAGCGCACGCGACCAACGTTGCTCGCGCACTGCGCCGGCTCGGCGTCCGCGTGACGTTCGTGAAGAGCTGATCGCTACGGCTTGCAAGCCGGCAGGAACATCCGCTGGCCCTCGTGGACGTAGGCCTCGATCTCGACTTTCGTGATGTACGTGCCCTGCATCGTGTGGTGCATGAGGACGAGCTTGTCGCCGACGCGGATCGCGGACGCCTCCGCATCACCGGTCTGCAGGTCGAGGTTGCCCTTCGCGATCCCGGTGCCGACGGCGAACACGTTGACCGTGGCGGACTCGGAGACCACCGCGAAGCGCTTGGCGTCGAGCTGGATCACGCCGCCGCCGCTCTCGACGAGCTTGCTCTTCGCGCCACCCGACGAGTCGTTGACCGTCGCCATGGTGGGCGGGTAATCGCTGTTCGACCAATGGAACACGAGGAGGTCGCCGGCGACCTGCACGCCGACGCCGGCGAAGGCGTCCTGGTTCTTGCCCGCGTACGGCGCGCGCGGGGTGAGGACCTTGTCGGCCGCGACGTTCCACGCCGTGTAGCCGACCACGACCGCCTTGAGGTCGGTCGTCGCCTCGAGCGTCAGCGGGCTGTCCGGCGTCGCGTCTTTCTTCGCAGCCTCGATCGCGGCGACCAGCTTCTTGCCGAGCGGCTTGCACCGGGGACCGACGCAGGCCGACAGCTTGCCGGCGTCCTGGCGGATCTCGCCGAGCGGCGTCAGCCAGCGCGGCGGCGCGACCGGCTTGCCGCGCTCAAGCGTCGCGGTGCCGTCATCGATCGAGAGCTTCATGCAGCCGGCGTCCCAGCACACCAGCGGATCGGTGCCGCTCACCCCGAGGTGCGCGTTCGATGGGGCACACGGGATCGCGCGCGTCGGGACGACGGTCGCGGGTTTGGGCGGCGCATCGGCGAGCACGAGGCTGGCGGTGGACGTGATCAGGAAAGCGACATGGCAAGCGCGCATTGTCCGGCAACGCTTACCATGCCGGCCGTCTTTATCGAGAAGAATCAGTCGATCTTCGAGCGCGCCAAGGCCGTCATTCCCGGAGGCTTCAACTCGCGGGTCCGTGCGTGCCGCGCCGTCGGGGTCGATCCGGTGTTCATCGCCCAGGGCGACGGCTCCGCGATCACCGACGTCTGATGGGCAACTCAACCAGGACTACGTGGCGGTCTTGGAAAAGATGGCTTCGTCGGCATACGGCGACATCCCGGAGTTTTATGTGGGGATCTCGCCGTCGGCATAGCGTGACTGATGGGTGCGCTCGTTCTGCTTCGCGAGATGAAACAGCCAGTAGTCATCGAAGTCACCGCTCGTGCGCATCGCGCGGAGGCGGAGGATCGCCTCCGCGCCCGTGAGCGACCAACGCGCGCCGGTGCGCCTCATCCGATCTTGTACGAGGTAGCGGCACGCACCCTCGATCACGCCCGTCGCGATCGGCAGTCCATCGACGAGGGCGCGGTCATAGTGCAGGAGGCGCGTGTGCTTCACCAAGTAGCTCGCGGCCTTCTCGACGGGGCGCGCCGCTGCTGCGTCGAGGTCGTGGCTCTTGGCCATCAGGCGCATGCACTTGGCAATCTCGCCGCCGCTACGCCCGCTCAGCAACTTGACAAGCTGGTGCTCGACCCACGCCTCGGCCGCGGGTGTGCCGTCCGCGTGAAACGCGTAGCCCGCGCGTCACAGGTATTCGAGCGCGTGGACGATGTCGAGGACGATCGTGATCTCGACACCGACCTTGCGTGCCGCACGCTCGACGCGCTTGATCTGGTCGCGCTGATCGTCGACAAGGACGACCCACCGACGCCGCAGATCCGGATCGCGGCGCAGCGCCTCGTCGAAGGCATCCTCGACACCGCTTGTGCGGAGCGCGCGGCGCTCGCCCAGACGCGCTTGTTCGTCGGCCAAGGCCGCATGCCAACCCGCGGCTCGCGGAGGCCGTGGAGTACATCCGCGCTGGTTCGCCGCCAGCGCGCGATCGAGTAGACCGCCGCGATCTGGGCCATCCACCTCGCGAACCACCACGACAAGATGAACTACGCCGCCCTCCGCGCCGCGGGCTTGCCAATCGGCAGCGGCAACACCGAAGCGACGTGCAAGACCCTCGTCGACGT
>JAYUVX010000342.1:0-3783 GCA_043753855.1 Myxococcales bacterium
GAGCGATTTGGCCACCGCGATGAGCTGCTCCATTGTGTAATCGGCGTCGCGGATGATGCCCGAGCTGAGGAAGAGCCCTTCTATGTAATTGCGCCGGTAAAAGTCGAGGGTGAGCCGAACGACCTCTTCAGGAGTGAATCGCGCACGCTGCACGCCACTCGACCGGCGGTTGATGCAATACGCGCAATCGTAGATGCAGTAGTTCGTGAGGAGGATCTTGAGGAGCGACACGCAGCGGCCATCCGGCGTGTAGCTGTGACAGATCCCCTCGCCGGTGGCGTTCCCGATGCCGGCCACCGGCCGCGCTCGCTTCGCCCCGCTCGACGCGCACGACGCGTCGTACTTGGCCGCATCCGCAAGAATCGACAGCTTCTCGCGGATTTCCATGGCGCGTTCTCATTCTGGCAGCCGCGCTGCGCCTCGGCCATCCGTCACGAGATCTCTCAGAGAATTTCGCAACGCGGTCACGGCGCGATCGGCCGACCATCGCGGAACACGCCGCCGGTCGCCGTCGCGGTCACGCCGAACAGCACGCTCGCGGCGCCCTCCTCGACCGAGCGCGGCGCGCCCCGGCCGCCCATGTCGGTGCGCACCCAGCCCGGGCACGTCGCGTTGACCCGGATTGCGCGCGGGGCGAGCTCGCGGGCAAGCACCCGGGTCAATGCGTTGAGCGCAGCCTTCGAAACGCCGTACGCATCCGTGCCCCAGCCCTTGCTATTGCCATCGGCGAACGCGCGAAGCTCGGCGACCAACGCCTCGCGGTCGAGCTCCGGATCTGCGAGCAGCCGGACGCGCGCGGCGTCGAGGTTGTCGAGTGCGCCGAGGCCGCTGGTGACGTTAGTGATGGTCGCGCCATCGCGCAGCAGAGGTAGCAAGCCGAGCGTCACGCGCAGCGGCCCGAATAAGTTGGTCTCGATCGTGCGCTGGGTGCCTTCGGGCCCGCGCGCCTCGCCATACACACCGGCATTGTTGACGAGCGCATCGATCCGGATCGCGCCATCGCGGAGCACGCGTACGGCCGTGGCCACCGAATCGTCGCTGGTCACGTCGAGCTCGATCGCCCGCACGCGTCCGCCGGTGTCCTTGCGCAGCCGGGTCGCCGCCGCGGTCCCCTTGTGCTTGTCGCGCGCACCGATCAGCACGTCCCATCCATCGCTGGCGAGGACGCGCGTGACCTGCTGTCCGATCCCACGATTGCCGCCGGTGACGAACGCGGTCCTGGGCATTGATAGAGTGTACCGGCACGCGCGGCGACCCGCTGACAGACACCGCTGATGACGCACCACACGACCCAGGACGGAGACCCTACGAGAACGTTCCGTTTCGGCTGACCGGCGGACGTAATTCGCTCATGATCCCGGGATGCCGGAACGACGCGAGCACGAGCGGTTCGAGTTGCTTGCGAACGTCCAGCTGAGTCTCGGCGAGCTGGTCGAGACCTTCGTCGTCATCAACATCTCGGCGGGCGGGATTCTGCTGCTGAACGACCGCAACGTCCAGCGCGTCGTGGGCGAGCGGATCCGCATCACGATCGATGCGCCCGAGCTGACTCCTGCGTTCTCGATCGATGCGAGGATCGTGCGCGTCGTGGGTCCGACCGCGAAGCCGGGCCTGCTGGCGGCGATGTGGACGTCGAGCGACGCGAGTGCGTCTGCGTCCCTGGGCCAGATCTTGTGGAACCTGCGGAAGAGCTGACGGTTCGAACCGCATCGGTCAGGCCCGGATAGGAACGAGGCGGCCCGACGTCCGCGCGGAATTCCGATCGTGACCATGCCCGTCTGATAGTGTCGCGCGCATGGGTGACGACGGCGGACGCACAGAGGACGAGGTGGCAGCCGAGCTGCGGCGTGACATCGCGGCGCTTCGCCTGCAGCCCGCCGACTCGCACCACAATGACCGCGCTGTCCTGCGCGCTGTCTTCGATGGCTCGCTCGAGGCCATGCTGCTGGCCAATGACGATGGCGTGTACGTCGACGCGAGCTCGGTCGCCTGCGAGCTGTTCAGGCCTTCCGCGCGACCAGCTTGTCGGTAAACGGATCAGCGACTTCGCTGCGAGCGAGGACGACGCCCGCGCGCAGTTCGCTTCCCTCCTGGCGACAGGACGAATCCGCGGGAGTTTCCCGTGCGTCTGCCTCGCGGAACGACGCGGCTCCTCGAGCTCAGTGCGGTCGCCAACGTGTCGCCGAGCCTTCACCTCGCGACGCTACGCGACATCACCGACCACGTCGGGGCCGAGGACGCGGTGCGCCGTAGCGAGGTGCGATTCCGGGCGATGATCGAGAAGGGCCAGGATGGGATCATGCTGCTCAGCGCGGATGCCAGGACGCTGTACCAGAGCCCCGCGGTCGAGCGACTGCTCGGCTACGGGCTCGACGAAGCGAAGCAGATGTCCTGGCAGGACTTCGTGGACGAGAAGGAACGACCCAAGCTGGCGAGCGCGCTCGCGAAGCTCATGGAAGGGCGAGGCTCCACGGCCGCTCTCGAGTTTCGCATCCGCCGGCGAGACGGCTCGCGCTGCTGGCTCGAGCTGACGGCGACCAACTGGCTCGATGATCCCAACATCGGCGCGATCGTCTCGAACTTCCGCGACATCACCCAGCGGAAGGCGCTCGAGGAGGAGCGTGACGGCTTCTTCCGGCTATCCCTCGACCTCCTCTGTATCGCGGGAATCGACGGCCAGTTCCGGACGCTGAATCCCGCGTGGGAGACGACGCTCGGGTGGTCGCTCGACGAGCTCTGCACGCGGCCGTGGCTCGACTTCGTTCACCCCGACGACTACGAGGCTACCCTGCAGCAAGGTGCGAAGCTCGCCGAGGGTCGCGTGGTGATCCGGTACGAGAACCGCTACCGATGCAAGGACGGCAGCTACCGGTGGCTCGAGTGGGCATGCATCCCGACGTCGGACGGCCTGATCTACGCGTGCGCACATGACGTGACCGACGAGCGTGCGACGGCCGAGCGCGCCCGCCTGCTGTTCGCGGCGAGCCCGCTGCCGATGTTGCTCGTGGACGCACAGACGTTGCGCCTGTTCGATGCCAACGACGTATCGGTCCGTGCCTACGAATATGTCCGGGACGAGCTGCTCTCGCTGACCCTCGATGACATCGTGGTGGAAGAGCAACGCCACGCTCTGCGCAGCGCGTTCTCCCAGCTGGCGGAAGGCACGGGAACGGTCACCGTGCACGATCGTCAACACCGAACCAAGAGCGGCGAGCGCCGCCACGTCCAGGTCACCAGCGATCGATTGAAGGTCGATGGGCGCGATGCGATCCTCAAGGTGATCGTCAACTACACGAAGGCCGGAGCCCCATTCTGGCTCGAGCCCAACGTGGCGCCGGTCCACAACGACGCCGGGGAGCTCACGCACTTTGTCGCGATCCAACGCGACATCACCGAGCAACACCACGCGCGCGAGGCGCTGCGCCGATCCGATGAGCGGCTACGTCAGGCGCAGAAGATGGAGGCAATCGGAAGCCTCGTCGGCGGCATCGCGCACGACTTCAACAATCTGCTCTCCGTCATCCTCAGCTACACGGAGATGATGATCGAAGACCTTCCTGCCGCGGATCCTCTCAAGGCGGACATCGAGGAGATCGTTCATCACGGCGTCCTCGATGCCGGCATCGAGTTCCTCCTCAAGCCGATCCTGTCCCACCTGCTGCCGAAGAAGGTCCGAGACGTTCTCGGCGGCAGGTCTCGCCCGATCACCTGGACTCCGAGATGACGATGGGGTCCAAGCGTGGATACCGACGCGGTACCCGCCACGACCGAGCGCCGCGTGCT
>JAYUVX010000343.1:0-3782 GCA_043753855.1 Myxococcales bacterium
CGTCAAGCGCCCGCAGATCGGCACGCGGACGCCGGCGATGACCGACGACGATGCGCAGCGGTTCGCGTCGATCTTGACCGGCACCGAGGTCGGTCGCACCGGCGCCAACGATCTGACCTCGCGTCAGCCCGGGACGGATCTGCAGAAGCAGCTCGATGCGGTCGGCGATCGCACGGTCGTCGTTGGCAACGAGAACGGTGGCTTCCGCAACCAGCCGCCCGAGCACATCGGGACCGGCGACGGACCGAACCTCGACAACCCGACACAGGTGGCGAACCAGCAGCCGAAGCATCCCGAGCGCGAGCCCGGCGGCCGGATCCAGATCAAGCCACTGCCGCCCGAGGGCCCGGGCACCACGCTCACCGTCCAGGCGGTGCTCGACAAGATCCAGGGCGTCTACATGTCGGGTCTGCAGCGCTGCTACAAGAAGGGCCTGCTCGACGACAGCAAGCTGAGCGGCAAGGTGTCGATGTCGTTCACGGTCAGCGACCGCGGTGCGCTCGAGGATGCGAGCGCGCGCGGGGTGAGCGGCGAGGTCGACGCCTGCATCTCGAGCTTCATGGGAAGCTGGCGGTTCGCGATCCCGCGCGACAAGGAGGGCGACGCCACCGATGCGTCGTTCAAGCTCGCCCTGGCGCTGCAGCCCAGCTAGCGGCATCATCGAAGCGATGGTCCTGCGCGCGCTGGCGGTGATGATGCTCGTCGCGGGCGTCGCCGTAGCAGCGCCGAAGCCGCGGCCGCGCTGGGAGACCCTGCCGCTGCCTCCGGAGATGCCGAAGGCGACGACCACCGGCAAGGTCGACGTCCAGGGCGCCCAGATCTATTACGCGATCTACGGCAAGGCCCTTGGCCCGACGGATCCGGTGGTCCTGCTCCACGGCGGGCTCGGCAACGCAGATCACTTCGCGTTCCAGATGCCCGCGCTGATCGACAAGTTCCGGGTCATCGTGATCGATTCGCGGGGGCAAGGGCGCAGCACGCTGTCGAAGGCCAAGCTCAGCTATCACGCGATGGCGAGCGACGTGATCGCCGTCCTCGACAAGCTGGAGGTCAAGCAGGCGGCGATCGTCGGCTGGTCCGATGGCGGCGAGATCGCGCTCGATCTCGCGATCCACGAGCCGGCGCGGGTCTCGAAGATCTTCGTCGTCGGTGCGAACTACGATGCCGCCGGCAGCAAGCCGCGTCGCGGCCCGTCGTCCCCGACGTTCGAGGCGTATGCGGCGAAGTGCAAGGCCGATCATCAGAAGCTCTCGGGCAAGCCGAGGTCGTTCGACGCGGTGATCGATGCGCTGCTCCCGGTGTGGCGCAACCCGGCCGGCTTCACCAAGGCTCAGCTGAAAGCCATCCAGGCGCCGAGCATGATCGCCCTGGGCGATCACGACGAGATCATCGTCCTCGACCAGATCAAGGAGATGGCGCTGCTGATCCCGAACGGCCAGGCGACCGTGTTCAAGGACGCCAGTCACTTCGTGATGTGGCAGGACCCCGAGAGCTTCAACAAGGCGCTCGTCGCGTTCCTGACCGCCAGCAAGTGATGCAGTAAGCTTGCTCGATGCCTGAGGCGGGAGACCTGGTCGGGCCGTACCGGCTCGTGTCCCAGCTCGGCAAGGGGGCGATGGGGGAGGTGTGGCGCGCTCGTGACGAGCGCCTCGATCGGTATGTCGCGCTGAAGGTCCTGCCTGCCGATGCGGCGGGCGATGTCGAGCGCCGCGCCCGCATGCTCCGCGAGGCCCGCGCCGCCGCCGCGATCCGCCATCGCAACGTGGTCACGCTGTTCGACATCGTCAGCCATCACGGCGACGACATCCTGGTGATGGAGCTCGTCGAGGGCCGAACGCTCTCCGAGACGCTGCGCAAGGACGGCCCGCCATCGCTCGAGGTCGGCCTGCGCTGGATCGAGGGCGTGGCCGACGCACTGGTCGCGGCCCACGAGCGCGGCATCCTCCACCGCGACATCAAGGCCGCGAACATCATGGTGGCGCCCGATGGCGTCAAGGTCCTCGACTTCGGCCTGGCGAAGCTGCTCGACGACGACGCCGGGGTGATCACCGCGAATCGCTCCCCGTCGCTGCCGGCCTCGAAGATCGCCCTCGACGAGACGATGCCGAGCGCATCGACGCCGATGCGCGCACGATCGCAAGGTCTCGAGGACACCGAGGCGGCACGTCTCGATGTCGACAGCTATCGCACCCACGCGGGTCAGCTGCTCGGCACGCCGCTGTACATGGCACCCGAGCAGATCGATGGCGCCTCCCCCGACGAGCGCAGCGAGGTGTTCTCGGTCGGCGTGCTCGCGCACGAGATCCTCACCGGCAAGCCGCCGTACACCGCCACCTCGATGGCGGAGCTGTTCCGGCAGATCAAGTCGGTCCCGGCGCCGCCGCTCGATAACGTGCCCGACGCGATCGCGGCGATCATCGACCGGGCGATCGCGAAGGATCCGGACCAGCGCTACCAGACGATGGATGCCCTGCGCGCCGCGGTGGCCGCCGAACGCGCGCGGAGGTTCGCCCCTCCGGCCCGGCGCTGGCCGCTCGTCGTCGCCGCGGTCCTGCTTGCCCTCGGTGCGGCGGTCGGCCTGTGGATCTGGCGCGCGCATCGCCCGGCGCCGGTGAAGCCGGGAGACGAGCTCGTGCAGCGCGCCCTCGACGAGTACGACGTGTTCTACAACGACAAGTCGCTGTCCTCGTTGCGAGCCGCGCTCGCCGTGGCGCCCGAACATCCGCGCGCAAATGCCTACATGCTCCTGTTCGGAGGTGCGCGGCAGGCCGATCGCGATGCCGCCGTCGCCGGTGCGAAACGCGCGTTGCCCGCGACCGACGATCACAGCAAGGATCGCGCGCTCGTCGCTGCGGCGATCGCCTACACGCAGCAGGGTGCCCCCGCAGCCCGCGCGGCGCTGACCGGCGCTGGTGCCCCGAGCGATCGCGAGCTCGCGTTCTGGGCCGCCGAGCTGTCGTATCGCTCCGGCAACTACGATGCGGCCGGCGCGGAGTACAAGGCGCTGCTCGCGGAGCCCGCGCCATCGCTGCGCGGCCGGATCTACGACCACTACTCGTCGGTGCTGCTGTACCTCGACGATCCCACCGAGGCGCTGCGGATCGGGAAGATGTATCGCGACGCGTTCCCCGGCGAGGCCGATGCCGTCGGCGTCTACGCCACCACGCTCGCCGCCGCAGGCCAATCCGCCGAGGCGATCACCGCTGCCGAGGAGGCCCTGCGGCTCGCCGAGGGCGAGGACACGCTCGCCGGCCTCGCCAAGGTGCTCGCGCTCTCCGGTGATCGCGCGCGCGCCAAGGAGCTCTATCAGCGCTCGCTCGAGCGCGCGGGCGCCACGCGTCGCCCGGTCCGGCGCGCCGCGCTCGCGCTGCTCCAGTGGATGGATGGCGAGCTCGACGCAGCGAAGGCCACCGTCGCTCCGTGCCTGACCGGCGGCGATGCACAGGCGCGCGAGCGCGGCGCCTGCCTGTTCATCGCCGGCGTGCTCGAGCCGGGACGCGCCATCGAGATCGCCTCGCAGCTCGATGCGCTGGCCGCCGAGGCCACACCGCTCAAACCGGCCTACGGTGCGCCGATGTCACTCGCCGCCCTGGTGCGTGCGCGCGCCAGGTTCTTCGGCGGCGGATGTGTGGTTCCGCCCGGCCCGGAGGCGGCGGATCCGGAGCTCGAGCGCGCCTACGCAGCGCCGCTCGACTTCTACGCGGCGTATCACGTGCCGTTGTTCGCGACCTGGGCGCTGTGCGAGCGCGCCGCGCTGAAGGCCGCGTCGGGTGATCGCGCAG
>JAYUVX010000344.1:0-32933 GCA_043753855.1 Myxococcales bacterium
CTCCAGGGCGGCACGCAGAAGAACCTCGCCGCGCTCAAGGCGCAGGTCGATTACATCGAGAAGCGCGTCCCGAACGCCGAGGTCTACCTCCACCCGCACGCCGGCGAGGCCGGTGCGATCGGTGCCGCGTTCGAGGCCCTTCGCGTGACCCGCCGCCGTGGCACCACGACGTTCGTCGGTCTCGATCAGGCCGTCGACATCGAGTACGTCTCGCTCAACAACGAGGAGACGCGCTGCAACTTCTGCCCGAACAACTGCTCGCGCACGTTCATCGACACCAAGACGCTCGACGGCAAGACCGCTCGCTACATCTCCGGGTTCTCCTGCGAGAAGGGCACGGTCGAGAACATGGACGCGCTGAAGAAGCTCAACAAGGAGCGGCAGTCGCGCATGAAGAAGTACCCGAACCTGGTCGACTACGAGGCCAAGCTCGCGTTCAAGGACTTCTACGAGCACAAGGCGATGCCGGCGCACGGCGAGCCGGTCGACGACGTGGTGGTCAAGAAGACCCTGCTCGGCGCGATCCGCCACAAGCCGATCAAGCGACCGTTCCAGCGCGCGAGCGCGGAAATCTGGGCGAAGCGCCGGGACGTCCGGATCGGCATCCCGCGCGTGCTGAACCTGTACTCGACGGGCCCGTTCTGGCGCACGTTCTTCCAGTCCGTCGGCGTCGACTCGCGCAACGTCGTGTTCAGCGACGAGACCGGCGAGGAGATGTGGGCCGCGGGCTGCAAGTACGGCTCGGTCGATCCTTGCTACCCGAGCAAGGTCGTCCAGGCGCACATCCACAACTTGCTGTTCAAGCACCACGAGAAGAAGCCGCTCAACTACATCTTCTTCCCCGCGATCACGCACATCCCCACGTTCATCGTGAACCAGATGGATACGGCGAGCTGCCCGGTCGTCTCGGGCACGCCGAAGGTCATCCGCGCAGCGTTCACGAAGGAAACCGATTTCTTCGCCGAGCGCGGCATCAGTTACCTCGACACGGCGGTGACGCTCAACGAGAACCTGATGTGCAAGAAGCAGATGTTCGACGAGTGGGGCCCGCTGCTCGGCCTGACTCAGGACGAGAGCGATCACGCGATCGACGAGGCGTTCAAGGCCGTCCAGGCGTTCGAGGACGAGATGGAGCGCAAGGGTCGCGAGATCCTCGACGAGGCCACCCGCGAGAACCGCGTGGCGCTCGTGATGCTCGGCCGCCCGTACCACAACGATCCAGGCATGAACCACTCGGTCCTCGAGGAGTTCCAGGCGCTCGGCTATCCGATCCTGTCGATGCGTTCACTGCCGCGTGACAAGGAGCGGATGGACGCGTTGTTCGCCGAGGACATCGCAAAGGGCGTGATCGTGAACGGCCTCGACATCACCGATGTGTGGCCGGAGAACTACTCGACGAACTCCGTGCAGAAGGTGTGGGCGGCGAAGTACGCCTCTCGCCACCCGAACATGGCGTGCCTCGATCTCTCGAGCTTCAAGTGCGGCCACGATGCACCGACCTACGGCCTGATCGACTCGATCATCGCCTCGGCCGGCAAGGCGTACTCGGCGCTCCACGACATCGACGCGAACAAGCCGAGCGGATCGATCAAGATCCGCGTCAAGACCTACGCCTATACCCTCATGCTGCTCAAGGAGAAGCTCGAGGATCAGGGCATCAAGAAGGTCGAGCTCGATCGCTCGCTCGTCGAGAAGAAGCTCGAGCTGATGGCCGGCCTCCAGCAGAAGCTGGTCGGCATGGGCAAGATCGACGACAAGCTGGATCGCGAGATCAAGAACCTGGCCGAGCAAGTCGCCGTGTGGCGTGCGGCTGACGAAGCGAACAAGCCGAAAGCGAAGCGCGCTGCGGCACTCAACGTGATGCGGACCTAAGGACCGGAAGGGAACGAACATGAGCACCACCAACGACAATAGCGGCAGCAACATCGACGCGATGTCTCTCGATGCCATCGAGGCGCAGCTCAAGGAGTTCGAGCTCGAGGAGCGCAAGCGACTCGGCCTCCCGACCGAGAATGCGAAGCACTGGTTCGACGCGGTTCCGCGCGAGTTCACCCGCGAGCAGCGCGAGCACACCACGATCCTCGTGTCCGGGCTGACGATGGCGCACGACCTGTTCATCCAGGCGGCGCTTCGCGGGATCGGCTACAAGGTGATGGCGCTCGACACCCCCGACAACGACGCGCTGCAGTTCGGCCGCGAGTACGGCAACCGCGGTCAGTGCAACCCGACGTACTTCACCGTCGGGAATCTCGTGAAGTACCTCGATGGTCTTCGCGAGCAGGGCAAGACCAAGGAAGAGATCGTCAAGAACCACGTGTTCATCACCGCCGGCGCCTGTGGCCCGTGTCGGTTCGGCACGTACGTCACCGAGTACCGCAAGGCGCTCCGCGACTCCGGCTTCGACGGCTTCCGCGTCCTCCTGTTCCAGCAGACCGGCGGCCTCAAGCAGGCAACCGGTGACGGGGTTGGCCTGGAGATGAACCCGACGTTCTTCTGGGGCGTCATCCGCGGCATCCTGATCGGCGACTGCCTCAACGCACTCGCGTATCGAATCCGTCCCTACGAGATCGAGCCGGGCGCCACCGACCGCGCCGTCGAGACCTCGAAGCGCACGATCTCGCTCGCGTTCGAGAACAACACCTCGCTCGCGCTGGCGCTCTACAAGACCCGCAAGATCATGGGCGCCGTGAAGGTCGATCGCCTCCGCGCCAAGCCGCGCGTTGGCATCATCGGCGAGTTCTGGGCGATGACCACGGAAGGTGACGGCAACTACGGCCTGCAGCGGTTCCTCGAGGCCGAGGGCGCCGAGCCCGACATCCAGCTCGTCACCGCGTGGCTCCTCTACATGATCTGGCAGGGCCGGTTCGATACCGACCAGCGCTCGTCGCTGCGCGGCACCGACAAGAAGATGGGCGAGCAGGGCGGCAGCAAGTTCAGCCTCCAGGGCGTGGACGTGCGCAAGCGCAAGGCGTCGCTGTGGGCCGGCGAGAAGGTCCTCCGCGGCCTGTTCCAGACGTTCGCCAAGGCGATGGGCTTGAACGACTACCACCTCGCCGACATGGACAAGATCGCGGACATCAGCCACGCGTTCTACGACAACAACCTTCGTGGCGGCGAAGGCCACATGGAGGTCGGCAAGCTGATCTCGAACGTCGCGTACTCGAAGGTCAACATGACCCTGTCGGTGAAGCCGTTCGGATGCATGCCGAGCTCGTCGGTCTCCGATGGCATCCAGTCGATGATCACCGAGCTCTATCCGCAGGGAATCTTCCTGCCGATCGAGACCAACGGTGACGGCGCGGTCAACGTCTACAGCCGCGTGCAGATGCAGCTGTTCAAGGCCAAGCAGCTCGCGCAGAAGGAAGTCGACAAGGCGCTCGCCGACGTCGGCATGACGATCGAGGAGGTCCGCGCGTACCTCGTCAAGCACCCGAGCATGGCGAGCGCGTTCCACCGCGCGCCGCACATGGCGGGCTGCACCGCGGCCGACCTGATCTACGAGGTGGGCGCGAAGAAGAACCGGCTGTCGTACCTGAAGAACCGGGTCATCAACGCGGTGACCGGTCGCGACGAGAAGGCGCACGCGATCGCGCACACCAGGCTTCTCGACATCGCTCGCAAGGCGGCGGCGCGGACCAGCAAGAAGACCTCGGCGGTCGTCTCGATCGCTCCCGAGGTGGATCCCGAGGATCAGGCAGCACCTCCGATCCCGGCCGGCCGCAAGAGCCTGCGCGTCGTCAACTAGACGATGAGCATCGCAGACCGTCTGCGCGCGAAGGCCCACGCGGCGATCGACAGGCTGCCAGGCAAGGTCGGCGAGCTCGCCAAGAAGGCCAACGAGGTGCTCGGCAGGCCACTCGCGGACGAGCACGAGCTCGAGGACCGGCGCGCATTCGCGACGCGCGAGGACTCGGCGGTGGTCACGGCCGGCAGCAAGGTCGTGGTCGCCGCTTCGAGCGACGTCGCGCCCGTCATCGTCTACTACATGGACAAGACACGGCGTGATTCGGCCAAGCTGACCGACATGCTCGACGCGGAGAAGATTCCGTACAAGACGTCGAACATCCAGGAGGACCCCGCGGCGCAGATGGCGGTGCGGCGCGACAGCAACGGGCACCGACTGCCGGTGGTGTTTATTGCGGGCGAGCCGATCGGTGGACGCGCCGAGCTGTCGACCCTGATCTCGAGCGGCGAGCTAAAGAAGAAAGTCTTCGGCGCCTAGCGCGCCAAGAGCACGCGCTTCACCGCGCTGATCACGACGGCGGGCTCGGCCTCCGCGATGTCGTGCTCGCTGTGCTCGGCGATCACGCGGGTGGCCCCCGGCGTCTTCGCGAGGGCCTCGTGGCTCGCGCGCCAGGCGGCCTGCAGGTCCGGCTCGGCATACGGTGGGGTCGCGGCGGAGACGATCACCACGGGCAGCGCGTTGGCCCAGCGCACGCCGTGGAGCTCGGTGACGAGCGATGGGAAGCTGGTCACCATGCGCTGCACGGCCCGATCGTGATCGGAGGCCGGCGCCTCGATCGCCGGCACGGTGGCGAGCACGCGCGGCAGGCCGACAGCCTCGACGAAATCGGCGTTCATCGGGTCGAGCAACACGAGTGCGGCGACCTCCGCGGAATATGCCTTCGCGTACGCGACGTCGATCAGCGCGCCGTACGACGCGGCGATCGGAATGACCTTCGTCGCGCCGAGCTGATGCACGCCGACGTGTAGCGCGGTCACCTCGTCGGCGATCGTGAACGCCTCGGCGGGAAACGGCGACTTGCCGAAGCCGGCGCGGTCGTAGCTGATCACCCGCCGGCCGGTGGCCGCGGCAAGCTGGTCGGCCAGCGTGCCCCACGACGACGAATCAGCCCCGCCGCCGGCCTCGAGCAGCAGCGAGGGCTCGCCGCCGGGAATCACGTGGAACGCGAGCTTCAGCACGCCGCTGGTGACCATCGAGGCCTCGACGCGCGGGGCAGGGAGCGAGGCGGGCGTGCGTGCGCCGGAGCACGCGGCGAGGACGACGAACAGGAGCATCGGGCGGGCGCGCATTCCGCATTCTAGGCCGGCTCGGGCGTGGTATGGAGCGCTCTATGGCCGAGACCGAGAGCACTGCGAAGAAGCTGACCGCGAAAGCGACCGAGAAGCTGGCGGCCGCGTTCAATCGCGCCGACGAGATCGGTGGCGAGATCCGCGACTACCTGCAGGACAAGGTCGCCACCGATCCGCGCTACGTCAACGCACGCAAGCGCTTCGCGAAGCTGCTCGGCAAGACCTACGTCTCGAAGACCGAGGCCACCGTGAAGGCCGACCAGAAGGCGCAGGCCGTGGCCGCGGTTGCTGCTGTCACGCCGGTGAAGAAGGAAGCCAAGGGCTTCGGCGATCCATCGATCAAGGCGCAGATCTTCGGCAAGAAGAGCTGCCCGTGGTCGGGTCGCGCGATCACGCTGCTCGAGAAGGACAAGGTCGACTACGACTTCGTCGATCTCGAGGAGCCGGAGCACGAGTCGAAGGCGCTCGGCCTCGCACTCGAGACCAAGCAGAACACGGTCCCGTACGTGTACCTGCGCGGCAGCTTTATAGGCGGCTTCAACGCGCTCGCCGAGGTCGTTCGCCTCGGGCAGCTTGAGGTCGCGATGATGTCCAAGGAAGAGCTGGCTACAGCGCCGGCGCATATCAAGGCGATCGAGATCGTCGCGCGCCCGAACACCGACGAAGTCGCGCCGGCCGAGCTCGACGCCTCCGAGTAGTCCTGACCGGCCCGAACGCGGCTACAGTGCCGCGATGTTTCGTCCTGCCTTGATGCTCGTCGCGCTCGGGACCGCCGCGATCGCGGCCCCGTCGAAAGATCCGTATGTCGCGCTGCGCGGACCGATCGCCCGGATCGTCGGTGGTGCGTACGACGGCGCCGCGCTCGTCCAGCTCACCGAGCTGACCGAGAAGGTCGGCGGCCGCGTCACCGGCACCAAGGCGTACGGCCAGGCGGTGATCTGGGCGCAAGCGCAGCTCAAGGCGGCGGGTGCGCAGAATGTTCACGTCGAGAACTTCACGATCCCGCATGGGTGGCAGCGCGGAACCGCGCGCCTGCCGCGGGTGCGCGCGCGGTTCTCGTGCAGATGGCTCCCACCATGACGAACAACGTGATCTCGACGGGGGCACCGTCGGGGGCAGGCAACCTGCTTCCGCTGCCCGGAGGGGTGATCGGTCTGGAGGATGGCAAGGCACTGGCGCGTCAGCTCGAGACCGGCGCGGTCACCGCCGAGGTCGAGATCACGAACACGATCACCGGGCCTACCCAGGTCGCGAACGTGATCGGTGAGCTGCCGGGGAAGTCGCGCGCCGGCGACTGGCTGATCGTCGGTGGCCACCTCGACTCGTGGGACTTCGCGACCGGTGCGCAGGACAATGGAGCCGGTGCGGTCCAGGTCATCCAGACGGCCCGGCTGCTCGCGGCCGCGGGACCGCTCGAGCGCACCGTGCGGTTCGCGCTGTGGGGTGGTGAGGAACAGGGGCTGATCGGTTCGCATGCCTACGCCGTGGCGCACGCCGGCGAGCTGGCGAGCTGCATCGCTGCGCTCAACACCGACAACGGCGCCGCGCACGTCGTCGGCTGGAAGGTCTAGGGTCGCAAGGACGTCGAGGCGGCACTCGAGCCGATCGCCCGCGGCCTGCTGTCATCGCTCGGCGGCGCGACGCTCGATCGCACGCTCACCGCGGACACCGATCACTTCTCGTTTCTCGCCGCCGGTGTGCCGGCGCTCGATCTGAAGGTCGAGGAAGGCAACTACGATGCCGCGCACCACAAGCCGGGTGACACCATCGACAAGATCGACGAGCACTCGCTGGCGAGCGGCACCGCGGTGGTGGCGGTCACGACCTACGCGCTCGCGGCGACGACCGAGCCGTTCGCTTCGCACCTCGATCGCGCGGCGCTCGAGCAGCTGTTCAAGCCCGACGGCTGGGAGCTGCTGCTGAAGCTCGACGGCTGGTGGTAGTAGCCGTGTTCGGCGAGAGCTACGGAGTACCCGATCGGCCGGTCGGGATAGCGCGCTCGCAGCGTATGGATCATTCTCAAGTTGATCGCGTCGACCGGGCATGGGTAGCTCGATGTCGAATGTGCGACCCGCAGGCTGTCGCGGCCGATGGCGTCGACGGCAGCGACGATCTCCTCCATGGTCGACATCCCGGTCGAGATCATGAGCGGTCGCCCAGTCTGCTTCATCGCGTGAAGGAGCGCGTGATCGGTCAACGCCGCTGACGCCGCTTTGTAGCAAGGAGGATCGAACTGCTTCAAGCAGCATGACGCGAACCACTGGATCCCGCGATCTCGACAGTACGCATCGATCGCGGCGTACTCGCCGACGCCGAACTCCACCCGGTGGCGGTAGTCGATATAAGTCATCCGGCCCCATGGCGTATGCCGCTCGATGAGCCACTGATCGCAAGGAACACACAGCTCGGGCGTTCGCTTCTAAAACTTGACGGCGTCCGCGCCCGCGAGCTCCGCTCCGTCGATCAAACGCTTGGCCAGCTCGATCGAACCCTTGTGGTTGATCCCGATCTCCGCGATGACGTAGACAGGCCGGCCACCCGCGAGAAGATGATCCTCGACCGTCACCAGCAGTCGCGTTTCCAGGACCGCAGCGAGCACGGGTGGCTGATCGAGCGGCTTCGGCATCCGCACGTTCAGCACGCCGCGAGGCGGATGGCGATCAACCGCCCCCACGGGACGCGCCGATCGGTCGCCACTAGCAACGTGCGCCCGGCGAGGGCGTCGAGTGCGATCTGTCCCAGGTAAGGAACCAAGGCGAGCGCGAGCCAGGGGCCGCTCGTGAGGAGCAGAGGAATCGCGTTGCTGGGCTCGGCAGCGCGCAGCACCCAGATGAAGGCGACGAGGCCCGTGATCCAGAACGCCCAGCGGAGGAGTTGCCCCGTTCGCGTACTCACTCACAGGCATCCTCATTCGGTTCCGCGACTTCGAGCGCGAACTGGTGACGCACGGGAGACAGTTCAGGATGTGATCTTGCTCACTCGCGTGGCGAGTTGGTGACGTGCAGGGTGATGAGCACTCACTCGCGGTGTGCGAGCTCGACACCTTTGCCGCTCGCGAGCGTGACTCGATGTCTCGTCATGCCGCGCATCACCATGCCCATGACCCGCACCCGCCCCCAGCGAGGGAGCAGCATCAGGGACAGCTCCAGGATCTTCGAGAGCAGGCCGGGGCGAACCACACGACGCCGCCCGAGGGCCCGCAGCGTCGCCGCGGCGACGACCTCGGGTCCCGCGCCCATCGCCATGTGCATGCCCGCGCGCGCCGCGAAACCGCTGTGGATGGGGCCCGGTGTCGATGCGACGACATCAACGCCGAACGGTGCCAGCTCCCGGCCGAGTCCGTCAGCGAGCGAGTGCACGTACGCCTTGGTCGCCGCGTAGTTGGCGGCGCGCGGAATTCCCTGGAACGCGAGGAGCGAGCTGAGCAACACGATCCCGCCGCGTCGCTGATCGGCGAACATCCGGCCGAAATGGTGGCACGTCGCGGCCACCGCGCGGCAGTTGACATCGATCATCGCGAGCTCGTTCGCGAGCTCGTTTTCGAGGAACGATCCGGAGGTTCCGAATCCGGCCGCCGCGACCAGCAGGCCGATGTGAAGGTCCGAGGTCTGCGCGGCGAGCTGCGCGCTCGCATCGGGTGCCGCGAGATCCGCGGTGATGACCCGCGTCTCGATCAAGTGACATGCGCGCAGAGAGTTGGCGACCTCGTTGAGTCGCTCGGTTCGGCGGGCGACGAGCACCAGGCTGAATCCCGCGCCGGCGAGGCAGGACGCGAGCTCACGACCGATGCCATCCGACGCACCAGTGATGATCGCCCATGGACCGTAGAGTGCGTAGAGCCGGCGACGCTCGCGGGTCATGGAATCACCTCTGCGCTGGCTGTCGCCCACGAGGTACCGTCTGCCTGATCGCGCTCGACGACCACGATGCTGCCCGCATCGACGTCGCTCGGCGTAAGCGTGGCCTGCGCGCGCGTGTAGCCGACCAGGTCGCCGACCGACGAGAACCAGCGGTAGTCATGGTCGGAAACCGGAGACTCCACGGAGAGCACGGCATCGGTTTTGCGAGCGAACATGAGAGGCCCGGGGTGATCGTCAGCGAGGATCCGGTCGCGCGACTCGGCGACGAGTATGTCGGCTTCGCGCTCAGCTTGCCGCGTCACTATCAGCTGCTGTTTCTGACGCCCGCAAAGCACGCGCACGACTCCGCTGATGGTGCGTCCCGGCCCGCCGGGATCGAAGGCTATCGGCTTCTCGTGCAGACGGTGACCGAGTGCATCGACACCGGTCGGTTTCGCGCGGACTTGAAGGATGCGCACGTCGTCGCGCAGGCGATCTGGTCAGCGGTGCACGGCCTGGTATCTCTTCTGATCGTGATGGGCGAGCACGAGGAATTTCACTGGCGCTCCAGCAGCAAGCTCGTCGAGGTCACGCTGGGATCTCTGGTGGGGGGCATGCTCGCGAACCCGGTCGCCGAGGCAAGGCGACCGCGTCACAAGGCGCCGCGCAAGAAGTCAGCGCGCTGATCCAGCCGCGTCGTCGGCTGCGCACGATCGGGGTTGTCCCAGACGATCAACGTCGCGACGTGGCGACTGCGCCCGTCGTGCAGATAGTCGGGCAACAGGCCGCGGACCTGGAAGCCGGCGCGCAGCTGCGAGCACAGCACGCGATCGCGACGCACGCCGCGAACGACCTCGGCGACATACTCTGCGGGCGCGATTGTCGCCGGTGCATCGATGTAGTCGTAGAGCCGGCCGCCGCCGACCACGTTTGCGAGCGCGAGCTTCCGGCACAGCGCGAACAGCGCCGCATAGAGGATCCGGCCCACGCCGATTCCCCACGCGCGTTGATGTACGTAGACGTCCACGAGGTAGAGCGTGTCTCCGCCGGGGTCGTGACGTGAGAACGATCCCGCGTCCGTGATCCCCATCCAGGTGTGAGGACCGAGCGGATCGAGCGCGCGCGGCGGGATCATCGTCGCGAGCGCACCCACGATCTCACCGTCGAGCTCGGCGACCAGCTGCCCCTGGGGGAACCGTTGCTGGTGCCCGCGCATCTGCTGCGCGTCGAACACCACGCCGTTTTGAACGAGGTCCGGATAGGCAGCGCGGTTGAGAGCGGCCAGCGCGTCGACGTCGGCGAGCGTGGCGGTGCGGATCGTGATCGACATCCGCAAGGATTCGCCGAGAGGCGGGACTCGCCAAGGCCGCGGCGAGAGATGTCACGCTCGCGTCACCGCGGACACCAGACCGTCACCGTCGAAGCGCGTACGCCCGCAACGACGCGTCGGGCGGGATCGAGGGAGATGTACGTGTCGGGGTTCGGCTCTCGGTGACGAGGGAACCGACGTCGCGCATCGCGACGCGCCAGCCGCTGCCATCGCGGGCGAGGCCGGCGATCGCGTAGCGTAGGATGCCATCGAGCCGACCGGTCGCGGCCTTGTCCCCGAGCGTCGTCGACGGCAGCCCAACGACACCAATCGGCGCATCGTGATCGCCGATCTCGCCCGCGGTGAGCGCGTGGCGGTGCCCGTGGCACACCATCACGTGGTTCGCAGGACCGCGCCGCCGATACGCGACCAGCAACGCGGTGAGCCGGTCGGCATCCACGGCGGTGTTGAACCAGGCATCGGGTTGGCGGAACCGAGCGTCCCTCCAGACGTGATGATGCGCGACCACGAGGATCGGGCCGCGCACCGTCGAGAGCTGGTGATCCAGGCGAGCGAGCTGGTCATCGCCGAACCGGCCGATCGCATTCGAGAGCAGGTGCGTCGACGGATGACGACACGAGTCGAGGAGGATGATCGTCGCGGGACCTGCGTCTCCGACGATCGTATCGATCCGCGGAAACGCGGCGAGCTCGTTGCCGTGGGTCTCGAAGGCTCCGACCCGAGCCGCTCGCAGCGTGAGGTCGTGGTCGGCAACGAACGGCCGGTTGAAGTTGATGTCGTGATTGCCCGGCACCATGTGGTGAACCAGGTGCGGCACGCCCGAGGCGATCGAGCGCAGCTGCGCCCACTCGGCGTCGGTCCCGGTATCGACCTCGTCGCCGCACCAGATCACCGTACGCGGAGCGTGGCGTGCCACATGGGCGAGCACACGCGCGAGCCCGCCGGAGATCTCCGCGCTGCTCGGCAGCTCCGTCCACGGCCACTGACCGGGATCCAGCACGAGCTCGGCGAGCGTCTTGTGAGCACCGACCACGTGCGTGTCGGAGACCAGGCTGCACACCTCGGTGAGCTGATCGGGATCGACGAGCAGGGACGGGCGGCTCCTCAGGATCGGAGCGCGCCGCACACGCCACCCGACCTCGAGCGCGACCCGCGCGCCCGGCAGTGCCGCGCGAGGACGCCCGGCCACGTACCACGTCGCCAGTGCGAGGAGAGAGGCCGGGCCGCGGAGGCGATCGTAGATGGCCACACGTCACGATGACGTCATCGCGTAACGGGAACGCGACGGCGCTCGTACGCCCGGGTAGCAAGTTGATGCCGTGCCGCTTCAGTCCTCGTGTTCGTCATCGCGCGGCTTGAGCGCGAGGGCGATCGCGCCTCCGCACGCCAGCAGGCCGGCATGCGCGGTCAGCTGGGCCACCGAGCCGGTGGGCATCGCGATCAGCATCAGAATCGCGAATGGGATGGTCAGGGCTAGGATCGAGATCCACGACAGTACAGAAGTCGCGAACGACATATGCCAGCACCATAGATCCGAAATAACGCGGTGCAACATGTGCGGTAGGCCGAACTCTTAGCATCCGGGGCCAAACCGATTAGTCCAGTCTACCAGCGGACTTGGGCCTGCAGCTTGAACACGTTCGAGTCCGGCATGGTCTCCAGTGGCACCTGACCGGACCTCAGATGGACCTTGTCGCCGTACCAGTAGTGCGAGTACTGGAAGAAGATCTCGCCCCAGGTATCGAGGGGGAACGAGACCTTGGGCGACAGCACGCGGAAGCTGTTCTCGGCGTCGTAGAGATCGAGCACCACGCGATCGAACCGCACCGAGACGGCGAGCTTCGGCACGATCCGGTAGCTCGGTTCCACGCCCCACTTGAGGTACATCCGCCGGTCTCGATTGATCAGCGGATCCATCTCGTCGCGCTGCGGCGAGCGAACCCAGGTGGCGATGCCGAACGCGCGCACGCCGATCTGATCGGTGACCTTGATCGGCGCATCGACGGCCAGCGAATACATGTGGCCGGTGCCATCGTCCGACGCCGCGGTGCCGAGAAAATTCTCGGTCAAGCCGCGGCCACCGGTCGAGTGCATGACCTCGAGCGCGGGCGCGAGATAGAGGACCTTGTCCATGTGGTAGTAGGACAACGCCGCGTAGATCGACCCGCGATCCGAGGGCAGCTTGTAGCGCGCGTCGGTGCCCGCGACGTACATCGTGCCGTCCTGGATCGGCGAGAGTTGGCGGCGATCGCGGGTCCACGTGCGCAGCGCGTATGCGCCGAGGGTCAGGCGGTTCGCCACGGGAAAGCTGCCGGCGACGTGCGCGATCGGCGTCAGACCGAGGTTCTGCTGCAGCTGCGCCTGATGGATGCCGATGCCGGCCTGCACGTGCCCGCCGAACGGCAGCTCGTACGCGACCTTGACGCCGCCCTGGTGGGTACGGCCGAACACGTAGGTGTCGTACGGCTCGACGTAGCCGAACCGATCCCAGAACACGCCGAGCTGAACGGAGAGTCCCTTCTGGTCGAGGAAGCTCTCGGCGGTGACGCTGGCCTGCGCGATGCCGAGCTGGTTCTCGAGTCGCGCCGACGCGTAGTCGGAGTACAGCGAAGCGAACAGCCCGAACTCTGCCTTGTAGTTGCCCTTCTTGGCGCTGAGGAACAGCTCCGACCAGTCGGGCTCGTAGAGCCGGGTATACGCGAAGCCCGACAGGTAGTAGTCGTTATCGACGAGGTAGGGCTCGCGCGGCGTCGAGTTCGCGGACAGCGGCATCCGCGCATAGCCGTGCAGCTCGAACGACACGCCGCCGGCCTCGAGCCTCTTCGCGGCGTCCGTCTTGGTGACGCCGATAGTGTCGGACGTGGAGATCGGCTCGATCGCCGCCGCCTGCTTCCGCGCCGCGGGCGTTGGAGTCTCGCCCGGTGCAGGTGCGGGCTCGCTCGCCGACGGATCGCTCACGGGAACGTCCTCGGCGAACGCCGGAGCGGCGCCGAACACGACGACGAGCGCGAGCGCGCGACACGTCACGGCACGTGGGCGAGAGCTCTCGCGCATCATCGAACCTGCGCGAGCTTGCCTGCGCACGCGGGGAGCTCGCTCGCGGCGAAGAACCCGGTGTCGACCAGCAACAGCTTGACGTTCTGCGGAGTGACCACCTCGACGCGGACCGCGGCGATCGGCACGTCGCGGCCACCCATCGGGATCGTGGCCGAGCCCTTGGCCGCATCGCCTGTGAGCAGCTGCGCCGCGACCTCGGCAGCGGTGCGCGCGAGCGGAGCGATGTCCTTCAGGACCTCGATCGACTGCTTGCCCTGGCACACGAAGTTGACGTTCGCGGCGTCGGCGTCGGCCCCGGCAATGAACACGTTGGTGAGCCCGGCGTTCTGCACGGCCTGGACCGCGCCGCGCGCCATGCCGGAGTTGTTCGCGAGGATCGCGTCGATCTTCCCACCCGAGCGCGTGAGGGCGTCCTCGACGGTGCGCAGCGCCTGTTCCGGCGACCACGCGCTGTGATTCTGCTGCAGCACGATCTCGACATCGCCGCGCGCCACGTACGGCGCGAGCGTGTGCTCGTAGCCGCGGGTGATCTCGGCGGCGACCGAGTGGCCGGCCTGTCCCGAGAGCAGCACGTACTTGCCCTTGCCATGGGTCGCGGCGAGCGCGGCCTCGGCCTGGAGGACGCCGACCTTGTAGCTGTCATGCGACACGTAGTAGTCGAGGTCCGGCGACACGATCGCGCGGTCATACGCGATCACCTTGGCGCCGTGCTCGTGCGCGAGCCGGACGTACGCGGAGGCCGCCTGGCTATCGGTCGGCTGGATCACGAGGACCTTCGCGCCCTGGGTGAGCACATCCTCGACCTGGGCGATCTGCTTCGCGTTGTCGTTGTCGGCGGCGAGCGTGACGGTACGGAGATCGAGCTCCTTGGCGCGCGCCTCGAAGTACTTCTGGTCCTTCTGGTAACGCTCCTCCTGCAACGTCGAGAGCAGAAACGCGACCTGCGGACCTTCCTTGGCCTTGCAGCCGAACAGCGAGACGAGCAACACGAGCGACGGTGTCAGCGGGTTAAGAGCGCGAATCACGAGCGCCTGCCTTTCGAGAGAACATCGATCAGCACGGCCATCAGGAGGATCAAGCCGGTACAGATCAGCTGCCAGTTGGAGTCGATGCGGAGATGGTTCATGCCGTTCGCGAGCGTCGCGAACACGAGGGTTCCGAGCACGGTGCCAACCACGGAGCCGCGGCCGCCCGCGAGTGAGGTGCCGCCGATCACGACCGCAGTGACCGCATCGAGCTCGAGCAGCTGGCCCTGGCTGCCCGGGGTCACGCCGTTGACGCGAGCGGCGAGCAGCACGCCGGCGATCGCGGTGAGCACGCCGAGGATGATGTAGACCCACATCGTCGTTTGCCTGACGTCGATGCCGGAGAGCCGCGCGGCCTCGGGGTTGCCGCCGATCGCGTAGATGTGCCGGCCGAACCGGGTGCGCTTGGTGACAAACACCCCCCACAGTGCGACGGCGGCAGCGACCAGCACCGCGACCGGGACACCGCGGCGCCCGAACACCGCGAGCAGCAGGCCCGCGAGCAGCGCCTGACCGGCGATCCGCTGCGCGAGGGTCCGCGTGCCGATCGGCGACAGCTGGAATGCCTTGCGCCGCTGCGCATCGCGGAGCGTCCAGGCCACGCCGACGGCGAGTGCGAGCAGCACCGCGATCCAGGTCGCGCCTGACGGGACGTGGCTCGCGAGTACCGCGAAGTCATCGTTCATCGGCGACAGGCCCTTGGCATTCGACAGCACGAGCGCGCCGCCCCGGAACGCTTTGAAGCCCGCGAGCGTGACCACGAACGCGGGGACGCCGAGCCAGCCGACCCAGAAGCCGTGCCACGCGCCGATCGCCGCGCCGACGCCGATCGCAGCGGCGATCGCAACGGGGGCGGGCAGCCCGAGCTTGATCTGGGCGAGGGCGGCGACCACACCGGTCAGGGCGACGCCGGCGCCGACCGAGAGGTCGATGCCGCGCACCACGATCACCATGGTCATGCCCACCGCCACGACCAGCAGCACCGCGCTCTGCGTGAACAGCGTCGCGATGTTGCCCTCGGTGAGGAACACCGCGCGGGTCGCCGGGAGGATGGCGAGCACGGCCCACATCGCGGCGAGCACGCCGGCCATCACCCAGGCATTGAGATCTGCTTTGCGAGCCGGCGGCAGCGGGACGGCGGGGATCGCGGACTCGAGCTTCTCGGTCACGACACGGCTCCTTCGCGTACGGTCCCGTCGCCAGACGCCTTCCAGCCGATCGGAGGATCAACGACGGCCTCGGACCCGGTGCCCATCGCGAGCTGCATGATCGCGAGCTGGGTCACCTCGGTGCGCGCGAGCGATCCGGCGAGCCGGCCGTCGCGCAGCACGAGCACGCGATCGGCGAGCCGCACCACCTCGGGGAGATCCGAGGAGGCGAGCAGGACGGCATGACCGCGCGCAGTCAGCTCCTCGATCAGCCGGTAGATCTCTGCCTTGGCGCCGACGTCGACACCGCGGGTTGGCTCGTCGAGCAGGAGCACGCGCGGTGCGCGCTCGAGCCACTTGCCGATCACCACCTTCTGCTGATTGCCGCCGGAGAGGGTCGCAACCTCGGCTCCCAGACCAGGAACCTTGATCGAGAGGTCGCGAGCACGAGAGCGCGCCTGGTACTCGGCACGCGCGGCGTCGATCACGCCGAACGTCGAGAGCTCGGTCAGCGTGCACAGCGAGAGGTTGTCGGCGACCGATGCGCCGAGGACGAGGCCACAGCCCTTGCGATCCTCGGGGACCAGCGCGAGCCCGCACGCGATCGCCTGGGCAGGCGTGCTCATCAGCGCAGGCTGGCCGCCGACCTTGATCGCGCCGGTGACCGCGCTGCGTGCGATGCCGAACAGCGCCGAGAGCGTGGCGGTGCGGCCCGAGCCCATCGCACCCGCGAGCGCGACGACCTCGCCGGCATGGACCGTGAACGACAGATCCTCCACGACGCTGCGGCCGGGCAGGGCGGGGTGCGCGACGCTCAGGCCCGAGACCTCGAGCATCGCCGCGCCGAGCTGGGCGCCGCTGGCCTTGCGCGCATGGACGTCGCCGAGCTCCTTGCCGGTCATCAACGCCACGAGCTCGTCGGACGAGCCATCGCGAATGCCCGCGAGCTCGCCATCGCGCATCACGGCGACGCGATCGCAGAGCGCGGCGACCTCCTCGAGGCGATGCGAGATGTAGATGAACGCGGTGCCGGCTGCCTTGCGCGTGCGGATCAACGCGAACAGCTGTTCGATCTCGTGGCCGGTCAGCGCCGCCGTGGGCTCGTCGAGGACGATCAGCTGCGCAGCGTCGGCGAGCGCGCGGGCGATCTCGAGAATCTGCTGGAGGCCGACGCCGAGCAGACCTGCCGGCGTGGCGAGATCGATCGCCGCGGCGTCGTCGCCCAGCACCGCGCGGAGCATGTCTCGCGCCATCGCCTCCGCGCGCGCCCGGTCCACGATTCCGAACCGCGTCGGCTCGCGACCCAGCACCAGATTCTCGGCGACCGTCAGCTCCGGGATCAGCGCGAGCTCCTGGTGGACGACCGCGATCCCGGCCCGCCGCGCATCACGGGGCGACCGGAACGCCTGCACGGCACCGCCGACGCGGACCTCGCCGCTGAAGCTGCCCGCGGCGTAGACCCCACCGAGGATCTTGATCAGCGTCGACTTGCCGGCGCCATTCTCGCCGACCAGGCCGAGCACCTCGCCGCGCTCGATCGCGAGCGAGACGTCGTGCAGCGCGCGCACGCCCGGGAACTGCTTGCCGATCGATCGCAGCTCGATCACGCGGTCCTCCGCCGGCGCAGCATCCACAGGCCGGCGACCGCGAACATCACCGCGGTACCTGCGGCGCCGGGGCCGCCCTGGCACGCACACGCCACGCCCGTGCGTGGATCTGCCGCGCCGCCACCACCGCCACCCGGACCGGTTCCGCCATCTGGATACTGGCCGGGATCGAACGCGCCGCAATCGGAGTGCTCGAACGCGAGCGCGCGATCGAGCAACGTCATCTGGTACGCGCCGGCCCCGTAGCCGACCATCGGGATGCTCCCCGAGTACGCGCCGATCTGGCCGCTCGAGGTGCGCGTGTTGTACAGCTCTGGCAGCAGGTCGTTGTTGACCGTGGCCTGCGCGGTGACCCAGCCGAGCAGCTGATCTGCCTTCTCCGTCCGATCGGCCCGGCGAAACGCCGCCGATGCGCGGAGGTCGATCAGGATCCATTCGTCGGTGTCGTACTGGTCGTTCGATCCCTCGAGCCGCTTGTAGCCGCCCGCCGGCGTCTGCAGGAACGACATCGCATCGAGCGTGGCGCGCGCAACCGGATCGTTCGCCGGCAGGAGGTCCCAGGTGATCGCCTCGACCGTGGAGCCATCGCGATAGTTATTGCCCTGGGCGAGGCGCTCGAGCGACCCGGCGAGGACGCGCGAGGAATCGATGAACGACGTCGCGATCGTGGCGCGCGCCTTCTCGGCGAGGCCGCGATACCTCTCGACGTCGGCCATCCGGTTCGCGCGCCGCGCGATCGTGGCCATGTCGCAGAATCCGCGTGCTGCGGTGGCGGTGGTGTAGAGGAAGTGCTGGCGGTTGCCGTGGTGGACCTCCCAGATCGAGGAGTCCGCCATCGCCATCCCGGCCGACTCCATGTTCTGTGCGAGCGGCTCGGCGATGCCTTCTCGCATCGCGTCGTACACGGTGTCGCCCTTCTTCGTGGTCTCGGTGAGCCACGCGAAGTCACTGCTCGCATCGAGGTACTGGCGCGCAGCCCACAGGTAGAGGCCCCAGCCATCGATCTCGATGTTGCGCGTGGGCGATCCGGAGTAGTCCGCCTCCTCCTCGCCGTCGCCAAAGTAGCGCACCGTCGAGATCCGGTAGCCCGCCGCGTTGTTGACGTACGACGGGAACTTGCCGGCATCGGCGTCAAGGAAGAACTGTAGGCCCGCCTTCGCCATGTCGACGTGGCCCGTGCGCGCCATCGCGGTCAGCGCATAGGTCCCATCGCGAACCCATCCGGTGTGCCAGCCGCCGGGCGGCAGGCTCGCGAGCACCATGCCGTGATTCTTGCGGCGCGGGCTGTCCTGATACGGCTCGCGGATCTGCGCCATCCGCAGCACGATCTCGGACTGCCGCCAGATCGCGGTCTCGTTCGCGTCGAGGCCGGCGACCGGCGGCTTGCGCCACGCTTCGACCTCCGCGAGCACGACGGTGTACAGCACGTCGGCGGTGCGGCCGGCGAGGAACGTCGACCACGCGGTGGCGGCCGCAGCACCGTTGCCGTCGGCATCGAACACCAGCGCCACGCCCCACCACTTGCTCGCGCCCGGCGCGATCGTGCCGAGGTCCTTCTGGAACGCCTGCTTCTTGTCGGCGCCGCTGCAGCTCGCCGCGGCGGTGAGCCCGGCACCCGCGGTCACGCTGGTGTACGCGTTGTCGGCGCAGCTCGCGATGTCGGCGCCACCGATCGGTGCGTAGACCATCGTGCCGCCGCCGGGACCGGTCTCGGTGGCCACCGTTCCATTCCACGTGATCGACTCGCCATTCGAGCCGGGCTCGTCGGGGTTCGGCGCGGAGCCGAGCTTGAAGTTGTGGATCGCGTACGCGGTGACAGCTTGCGCGGTGGCTGCCGTGTTGGTGACCTTCAGTAGCAGGACGAGGCTATTACCGGAGAATCCAAACGGGGACACCGCGAAGGTCTCGGTGGTGACCCCGCCGAACGCGACCGCGGAACGAATCATGTTCGACTGAGCGACGTATCCGACCTCGCTCGGAGCGCGACCGCCGAGCCAGCCCGCGGACCCGCCCGCTTTGATCCCGAAGTAGGTATCGAAGGCGAGGTTTCTGCGGACGATGCCCTCGCCATCCGGGTTCTGCGGGTTCGCGCGCAGGAACCGGTAGGGGCGCTCGAGGAAGTGTTTGATCGCGTTCGCACTGGTGTCGAACACGGAGAAGCCGAAGCCGTTGCCGGTGACCAGGTAGCGGAACGACGCGACCGGCTCCACGGCCTGCGCCGGCCGCGCGAGCGTCAGGACCGCGATGGCGAGGGCTGGGATCGAGTGCCTGGACACCGCGTCGCGTTTTCCACGATCCGTGCCCGATCGAAGCCGCCTCGGAGCTCGCCGGTCACCCGCGATTCCGCGCACCTGGCCGGACCGACGTCGCGAATGACATCGCCTCGGGAGCGCCTGGACGTTTCGTTTCGCAACCGAGGGCCCGGAACCTCGCGGCGCGGGCCCGGCCCGCCATGGCATGTGGCTTGAAACAACGGACGCGGATGCGTCTCGCGCTCCTCGTCGTCCTCGTGCCGACCCTCGCCGCGTGCCGGCCACCCGGGTACGGCAAGGGCGGCGGTGGCGATGATGGCGTCCCGATCGATGCGGCCCGCGGGGCCGCCGATGCCGCTGCGGACGCTGCAGCGACCTGCACAAAGATGTTCCGGATCGACGGGCACGGCCTCGCCGCGGCAGTGTCGCTGACCGGTAGCTTCGTGAGCTGGTCGGGCACCGCGCCGCCGGCGATCCCGTTCACCAAGGGGATCGATGGCGCATGGACCGGGAGCTACGCGTTCGCCGCCGGCATGCACCAGTACAAGTACATCGTCGACGCCGTGTGGATGGCCGATCCGACGAACCCGAACACGATCGGCGACGGCTTCGGCGGAACGAACAGTGTGATCAACTGCGCCCCGTGAGGCCCGTGAGATGAAAGGCAGACGCCACGGGCGGCGCACCAAGGAGCGGTCCCTGGAGCGCTAAGGTAGGCGCATGAAGATCGAGGAGCTGGCTCCCTACGGGTTCGACGAGGCGGTCCAGGCGCAGTTCGCCGCTCGCGCGAAGCAGGCCTCCAGCAACGCGGTCACCGGTGTGCTGTCACCGCTCCCACCGGGTGTGATCGCCACGTTGCCCGCGCTCGGAACCCCCGAGCGAGCGCGGCTTCGTGCTCGCGGCCTGGAGCTCATCCGTTCCGGCAAGGTCGGGGTCGTGATCCTCGCCGGTGGCATGGCCACGCGGTTCGGAGGTGTGGTCAAGGCGGTGGTTCCGGCTCACGGCGACGCGAGCTTCCTGGAGGTCAAGTACGCCGATGCACGGGCGCTCGGTCCGCTGGTGCCGATCCTGGTGATGTCGAGCTTCGCGACGCACGACAAGATCCGCGAGCACATCGCGCAGCAGCAGCTCGCGGGTCCCATCGAGGTGTTTCCGCAGCTGGTCGCGCTCCGGCTCACTCCCCAGGGCTCGCCGTTCCGCGATGCGCACGGCGAGCTGTCCGCGTATGCGACCGGCCACGGCGATCTGACGTTCGCGCTGCGCCGAAGCGGCGTGCTCCAGCGGTTCCGCGCCGCGGGTGGAACCACGCTGCTGATGTCCAACGTCGATAACCTCGGCGCCACGCTGGATCCAGCGCTGATCGCGCTGCACACCGAGCTCGGAGGTGCGGCCACCGTCGAGGTCGTGAAGAAGCAGCCGGGTGACAAGGGCGGTGCGCCGGCGCTGCTCGATGGCACCCCGCAGATCATCGAGGGGTTTCGGTTCCCGTCGAGCTTCGATCAGGACTCGATCGACGTGTTCAACACCAACACGTTCGTGTTCGATGCCGCCGCGATCGATCGCGACTTCGCGCTGCCCTATTACCGGGTCGAGAAGCAGGTCGACGGCGCCACCGTGATCCAGTTCGAGCGGCTCGCCGGCGAGCTCACCGCGCAGATCCCGTCGAAGTTCGTGCAAGTGGAGCGCAGTGGACCGGATTGCCGGTTCCTCCCGGTCAAGGATCCGGAGGAGCTCGAGCGTCAGCGCGCACAGATCGCACAGGTCGCGCAGTCGACGCGATCGCTGCGTGACTAGCAGCCGGAGCTGGCGAGCGCCTGCTTCAGGCCATCCTGTCCCTGCTTGCAGCCATCGATCGAAGCCTTCTTGTCGTCGAGCTTGATCATTGCGTCCAGCATCTTCTGATAGCCGTCGCCCATCTGCGTGCGTGCATCGATCGGGAGCTTGTCGCACGCCATGAGCTGCTCCATCGTGGCGGTGAACTCCTTGCACTCGGGCGGGAGGTTCGCCGCGGCGGCAGCGACACCGCCGGGCACAGGGTTCGCGGGCGCGGGTGCGGTGGCCGTTGCCGGCTCGGTGGTTGCGGGCTTATCGGCCGCCGGAGCGGCCTTGTCGCCGTCCTTCTTGCCGCAGCCGACGAGCGAGAGCAGGAGCAGGAGCAGGAGCAGGAGCAGGAGCAGGAGCAGGAGCAGGAGCAGGAGCAGGAGCAGGAGCAGGAGCAGGGTGGTCGCGAGAGGATTCTTCGAGCCTCCCAGCGTATCACCGCCGCCGCCCAGCTACGTGAGCAACAGCGGGGAGCCGGTCTGGTAGCGGACCACGCAGAACGTGCCCGAGTACGCGACGAACAGCGAATCAGATCCCGCGACGTAGAGCCCGAGCGCGGTCTTCGCGGTGACGGAGTACGCCTCGTGGTCGACGAGGAACACGCCGCGGACGTCATTCCACGGCTCGAGTGCGCCGGCGGGGCACGGCCGCGCGCGGGTGGTATCGAGCGACGTGATCAGCTCGTGATAGCTCGAGACGTCGCGCTTCGGAAGGAAGTGCGCGAACGCTCGCTCGCGCTTGTCCTCCTTGACGAACCGCTCGACGAACGGCCGCAGCGCCATTTCGAGGGCAGTGACCGTCGCGATCTCGGGGCTCGGATCGAAGCGAAGGCGGGCGCTCGGCATGAACGGACGATACCAGGGATCAGTATTCGTCGTGGTCGACGACCGTCAGTGTGCCGGCACCAGCGGCCTCCAGCGGCGCCTGGGCCTGCGCGGCGGTGGTCACGGCTACGGTGACCGCGTCATCCGGACGGAGGTGCGCGAGGCAGGCCGCCCGGACGTCGGAGGCCGACAACGCGGCGAAGGCTTCGGGGAGGCGGGCCGTGAAGCCGCTCGGCAGATCGAACACCGCATCGCGCACCGCGAGCTGCATCCGCTGCCGCGCGGTGGCCACATGGAACGGCATCGCGCCGACCAGGTAGCTGCGTGCGAACTCGACCTCGTCGTCGGTCGGACCCTTGGCCGCATAGTCTGCGAACAGCTCGAGCGTCAGCGCGACAGCGGGACCGGCGACGTCGATGCCGGCCGCCATCCAGATCTCGAACCAGTGAGGCAGCCGCGATCGCCGGAGGGCGCAGCCGGCACCGTAGCTCCAGCCGCGTTTGACCCGGATCTCCTGCATCAGCCGGCTCGAGAACATCCCGCCGAACACGGCCTCGGCGATGGCGAGCGCCGCGGTGTCGGCGTGGCCGTAACCGACCGAGAGCTGACCGATCCGCAGCTGAGCCTGTGTGCGATCCGGCTTGTCGACGAGGATCACCCGGCGACCGCGGGTTTCCCGTGCAGGGAGCTGGCTCGAGAGCACCGGCCGCGGACCCGTGGGCAACCGCTCGGTCAACCGGGTGACCACGCGCTCGGCGGCGGCAGCATCGATATCGCCGGCGAGGCCGATCACCAGGTTGTCGGCGACGACCTCGCGCTTCCACAGCGCCGTGGCGCTCGCGCGATCGATCCGGGTCAGCGAGGTCTCGGTGCCGAGCGAGGTGCGGCCATACGGATGACCGGGCGAGCACAACCAATCGAACCAGCGGGTTGCGAGTGCGCTGTCGTCATCGCGAATCTCGTCGAGCACCTGAGGCGTCTCGCGCAACAAGCGAGCGTGTTCGTCCTCGCTAAACGTTGGCTCTGCGAGGATCTCGGCGGCGAGATCGATCACGGCATCGAGGTGGCGAGACAGCGCGAGGCCGGAGACCGAGACCGCGTCACGGGAGACTCCGACCTCGACGGCAGCGCCCAGCGAATCGAGCGTCTCGTCGAGCTCGGCCCGATCGCGCCGGCCCGCACCACGCCGGGCGAGCAGCGCTGCATGGCGATGGAGGCCTTCGACACCGTGTGGATCGGCACACGCGCCACCGCGGATCGCGATATCGAACCAGACCAGCGGCGTATCGGGGGACGCCTCGACGATGATCAGTGGCTTGCTCACGAGCCGACCTCGTCCTCGCCGTCAGGATCCGCCGCGTCTCCGACCTCCGGCTCCGCGATCACGATCGTGCGGCGCTCGGGTTTGAGGTACGACCTGACCACGCGGGCGACATCTTCCGCGGTGACCTGTGCCAACCGCTCGGCGAGCTGGTTGACCTTGCGGAAGTCCCCGAGCGCGATCTCGTAGTGGCCGAGCGCCTCGGCCTTGCCATCGATATCGACGAGCGAGGTCCAGAAGTCGGTCTCCGCGATCGCCTTGGCCTTCTCGACCTCGGCCTTGCTCGGGGGCTGATCGGCCATCAGCGCGAGCTCGCCATCGATCAAGCCGAGGATCTCGTCGGCGGTGTGGCCGCGCGCGGCGGTGACAGAGAGCCGCAACAGCGATGGATCGCGGAACGGCGTGAGCTGCGCATCGACGCTCGAAGCGACCTCGCGCTCGATCACCAGCTTGCGATACAGCCGCGCCGACGGGCAGCCAGCGAGCAGCGTCGAGACGATCTCGAGCACCGCCCAGTCGGACTCGTCCTGGCCCGGCGCCTTGTAGCCGACGAGCAACCGATCGGTGGCGATCGGCTTCGGGGCGCGGACCACGCGCTCGCGCGTCTGCTCCGGCTCCACCACGTGCGGGGCCTCCGGTAGCTCCGCCGAAGGGATCGAACCGTAGTGGCTCGCGATCAGATCGAGCAGCGCCGGCTCGTCGAAGTCGCCGACGCAGACGATCACCGCGTTGTTCGGCGCGTACCAGGTCCGGTAGAACGCGCGGATATCGGTCAGCGAGAGCGCGCGGATGTCCTCCATCCAGCCGATCGTCGGCCAGCGGTACGGATGCAGCGTGAACGCGTGCGCCATCAGCTGCTCGTCGAGCCAGCCATCGACATCGTCCTCGACGCGTTCGCGGCGCTCGTTGGTCACGACATCGCGCTCCGATTCGACGGGCCCGGTTTCGAGCACGAGGTGCTGCATGCGCTCGGCCTCGAGCCGGATGCCGAGCGGAAGATCGCGCGCGGGCAGCGAGAGCCGGTAGTACGTCCAGTCGACCCAGGTCGCCGCATTCGACTCGCCGCCGGTGCGCTCGACCAGCCGATCGAACTCGCCGGGAGGCAGGCTCTCGGTCTGCCCGAACATCAGGTGCTCGAACAGGTGCGCCATGCCGGTGGCGCCGGGGCGCTCGTGACGCGAGCCGACCCGGAACCAGGTCTGGAGTGCGACGATCGGTGCTCGCTTGTCGAGTGCAGCGATCAGGCGGAGGCCGTTCGCGAGGCGATAGCGCCGCGCGGTGGTGCCACGGCCCGTGGGCGCTTCGGCCTCGAGCTGCCATCGACTGGCCGCTCCGCCTCCGGACAACATCGACATTGACCGTTGATACCACGCTTGTGCGCGGAGGAGTTCGGGCGGTGGTTCGTCGAGCTCAGACGCTGCCGAAGCTCGGCTCGATCGTCAGGCCGGCTTCGCCCGCGAGCTCGAGCAGTGCCGGCCGCGCACGAAACAGCTCTGCGGGCGCGCGCATTCCGATCGGACCGTGTGCGCGCGCGACCAGCTGACGCGCGGCCCATGCCGAGAGTACCGCGGTGGTGAGGTACAGGTCGCGTCCGCGCACGGTGACCTGCGCTGCGGAAAACCCTCGTCTCACCTGCGCGATGATCGCGAACGTGGTCTTGCCGTAGTCGGTATCCGGCGCGGCGTACGGTGCGAGCAACGACGACGCCGACCGCGGCACCATCTTCATCGCGCGCGACAGGAACCGCAGCGCCACGGCTGCGCCCGCCGAACGTGTCGTCGAGAGATAGCTGGTCACCAGGTCGGCCGCGATGTGGCGCGGCACGGTGACGACGTCGCCTCCCGCATACGCGACCGCGCTGCGTTCGCCGCCGAGCGCGGGACCTGCGTTGACCCGGCGCTGATCGCCCGCGCGCCCGGGCTCCCACCGATCGCGCCGCCACACCAGCACCTTGTCGCGCATGCCACCGAACAGCGCGCGCTGACTTCCCGCGGAGAGTGCGAGATCATCGAACACGTAGCTGACCGCCACCTCGTCGAGCGGGCGGTCCTCCGCGATCCGCGGCCCGGGCTCGGTGCGCACCACGGCGCCATGTTCGACCTCGAACCCGCACACGTGCTCCGCGGCCCACGCGGCCGCCAGATCGCCCAGCATGCAATCGACGCCCGCGCCGGGGAGGGCCACCAGCCCCGCGCGGCGTGCGGTGGACTCGTGGCGCTCGTGCAGCTCGTGCAGCACCGCTTGTTCGCCGCCGACATCGACGTAGTGCGCCCCCGCGGTGAGCGCCGCCTCGAGCACCGGTTCCGCGCACTCGCGTAGCGGCCCGGCGCAATCGATCACGACGCGCGCACCGGCGAACGCCATCGCGAGCGTCGCCGGATCGTTCGCACTCGCGACGTGCACGTGCGCGACCGGCAGTTCGGCCGCGAGCGCCTTCAGCGCGGATTCGCTGCGTCCCGCGACCTCGAATGGCATGCCCACGCGCGCGAGCTCGGTGCAGACGCGTCGTCCCACCAGGCCGGTCGCACCGAACACCACGATGGCGGCCTCGTCAGGGGAACTCATAGCGTACCCCCAGACGCACGGCGTGATCGACGCGGCCGTAATTTCCGGCGGCGGTGGGCAGCGCGTAGCCGTTCCGCGTCGCCTGGCATCCCGTCGTCGTGTAGTCGTAGTCCGAGTCGATGCAGTCGATCCGGTGGCGCGGATCGAAGGCGCTGTCGGTGACCGACGTTGTCGGGGCGTAGGCGAGGCCGTAGGACAGCTGCACGACCCACTGCTGGAGCCGCGCCTGAGCTCCGAGATCCACCGTCAACGCCGCGGGGGCCACCGTGAGCGGCGAGAGCCGATCCGAGGACACAGCCGCGGTCTCGTAGCCGAGGCGCGCGCCGAACCGGAACGGCTTGCGGATATCGATGTCGAGCTGCTCGACGCCTGCCCACACCGCAAACGCGTCGTGCATCCCGCGTGCGCGCAACATCTGCTCGGGGATCCCGTTGAACCGAAAGACGCTGTTATAGCCGCGTACGTCATATGCCTGCGTGCGCGAGAGATCCTCCCAGCGACCGCCGACGTGGAGCTCGAGCTCCTTCGGCAGCCGGGCCCGGACCTCGGCGTCCAGGCTCGCGGGATACGAGACGTAGACCGTCGAGCCGCCGCCGATCTGCGCGCCGCCATCGCGTGGCGCGCGGGTCACGTCCATCGTGCCGTCGAGCGTGGTCTGGATGTCGAAGCCCGGCGGCGTGTGATAGCCGACGCCGATCCACACGTCGGTCGCCACTCGGAACACGGTGCCGACGTTCACGTTCAGGTTCGACGTGGCGAGCCACGGTGTGCGCACCTTGACGTCGTAGAGCTCCGCTGCCTCGGGGTTCTCGACCCCGCACGGCGCGCCGTTGCAAGCGCTGTCCAGGCCACCTGGCCCGCGACCGGCCTCGAGCGCGGTGTCCCGGGCATAGCGCAGGTGGAGGAACGTGTTCTCGTGGGAGACGCTCGCGCCGATGAAGATCGCGCTGGACACCCGCAGGCTGACGGCGACGGTGGCCGCGTACGTGCGCTGGCCGACGCCGAGCGTGTGATAGCGCAGCGCCGCTTGGTCGGTCGGTAGGTGCTCCGGAGGCAGGATGCGCGCCGAAAACCCCAGGGCGAGCTGATCGTTGGGGTGCCACAGAAAACCGAGGTCGCCGCCCGGGCCGAACGAGACATCGTGGACGCTCGGACCGGGACCGAGGGCGCCGGTATCGAGATCGATCGTCTTGCGATCGATCGAGAGCTGCTGGATCGTCGAGACCAGCGCGGCGAAAAACTTATTGCCGCTCGTATCGAGGCCGATCGCCGCCGGGTTGACGCTGATCGAGGTCGGGCTCGCCGTGGACGCACCCGTGAACACCGCGCGACCCGCCGTTGGGTCGCTGCGTGGCGACGCCAGTGTGGCCGCACCGCTCACCGCGAACGCGCCGCTGGTGATGAGTGTCAGGATGCGCCGTACGGCCATCGCGCGGAACGTATCACCACGATAAGCTCGCGCCATGCTTGCGCGCCTGTTGCTGATCGCGATGGTGACCTCGGTCATCGGTCTCGCGGGATGCGAGAAGACGGATCACGAGAACATCGACAAGTGGACCCGGACCCAGAAGGGCCCTGGAAAGCTCAAGAAAGCAGTTTCCGACGAAGGGCTCGATCCCGACCTTTCCGCGCACGCCGCCGCCAACATGGTGCGGATGGGAAACGATCCCGAGGTGCGCGAGGCACTCGACGGGATGTCTGCCGCGCGCCGCGTGCAGGTGATCGAGAAGCTCGCGCCCCGGCTCTGGGATGTCGCACGGGTCGAGAAGGAGGACGATCTGCCCGGCGCGCCTCAGATCACGGCGAAGGACGCGCTGATCAGCCTCCGCAAGTACGCCTCCGACGCCGAGAAGCAGCAGATCGATACCTATTTGATCGACTGGTACGCGACGATCTCCTACGAGGGCCGCGCGAAGGTCGGCGCGGTGCTCGGCGCAGCGGTGATGCGCATGGTCGGCGCACCGGGCGGTAAGAAGCTGATGACGGTCGCGAACTCAACGATCGCGGCGCCCGGGCAGGACAAGGCGAAGAACCGGATCGGGGACGAGCTGATGCTCGGCCTCGCGGCCTCGGGCAACCCGGAGGCGGTGAAGTACTTGCTCGACATCGTGAAGATGGACCGCGGCGACGAGACCCTGTCGCGGCGCGCGATGAACGCGCTGCACACGGCCTACGTGAATCCCGCCGGGCTGTTCGACCTCGCGGATCCGGCTGCGCTCGGCCCAAACCTTGACGGGATGGTCGCGATCGCGAAGGACGAATCGATGCCGGGGCAGGTGGTCAATGATGCGATCGAGCTGATCCGGGCGGTCGGGTCGCCCGCGTGTCTCGCGCCGCTGACGGCCATGATCCCGTACCCGCACAAGGAGTCGCGGTTCCGCTACACGGTCGCCTATGCCGCCGTTCATTGTGGTGGGACGGGTGCGTTCGTGGACGTGGTCAAGGCGCTGCCCGACAGCGCGACCTATGCCATGGCCGAGCTCAACGGTGCGGTCTCGGGCGAGATCGCCAAGCTGAGCCCCCGGGCCAAGGTGGCGGAGGGGCTCCGCCAGCTGCTCGACGACAACCACCGGATGACCCGCTGGGTTGCGATCGAGGCGCTGACCCTGATGAAGTCCACGGAGGATGCGCCGAAGATCGCTGCGCTGTCGGGCGCGAAGGACAAGCTGATCGGGTTCTGGGGCGATCAGTCGAAGAAGGACCCCAAGGACCGCAAGGACGACCCGACCCTCGGTCAGCGAGCGCAGGATCTGGCCGGCGCGCTGACCGGTCAGACCCCCCCCAAATGATGAGCGTTAGTCGCGTCGAATCGGGGGATGTAGTATCGTAGCGGGTAGCTGGGAGAGGGCGAGACACGGCCGTCATCCGCCGTCTGCACCCGTTCGCGTTCGTCACGTCGAGGAGTCATGGATCAGAGCAAGAAGACGATGCGCCACTTCTACTGCCGAGACGTCCTCTGGGAGACGTTCGAGCAGATGGCGAACGACTTCGATTGCTCGATCGATTACCTCGTCAACGAGGCGATGAGGTACTACGCGCGATCGAAGAACTATCAGTCGCCCGGTGCGCCGAACGTGACCGGGGGCAACCCGGTTCCTAACAACACGAGCGGACCGACCTCGTACCCCAAGGGCGGCGGGGCAAGCCCCAACGCCAGCGGCGGGGCAAGCCCCAACGCCAGCGGCGGCGGTATGCGCCCGCAGCCCGGCACGCAGCCGCCTCCGCAGCCGTCGGCCTCGGTCAGCGCAGGTCCGCCGCAGGCGCAGGCGCGCCGTCCCGCGCCGCCGACGCCCGGCTACTCGCCGAACAGCAACCCGCCGAGCGCGGGTCGCAATGGTCCGAGCTCCAACCACGCACCGTCTGTTCCTCCCCCCGCTGCCTCGAATCCGATGCCACAGATGGGCGCGGCGGGCGCGGCGGGTCCGACGCTGTTCCTGGTCTACAACGGCCAGCGTTATCCGGTGACCAAGGATCAGTTCATCATCGGCCGTGGCAGCAAGACGTCGGACCTTCCGATCAAGGACGGCAACATCTCGCGCAAGCACGCCGCGGTGATCCGTCGCAACGGGACGTTCTACATCAAGGACCTCGGATCGACGAACGGCATCGACTACAAGGGCATGCGCATTGACAACAAGCGCATCGACGAGGGGGACGTGTTCCACCTCTGTGACTACGAGCTTCGGTTTACCTATCGGACCGACTAGGTCGATCTCGGCCGAGCGCCGACGGAGCTCGTCGTCAGCGCTCGGTGCTAGGTTCTCGAGGTGGATGTCGAGACCAGGCGCCGCGTGGATGCGCTACGCAGGCCGCTGGAGCTCGCGGCGGCAGACGGCTTTGCGGGCGTGCGAAAGGTCGCTGGGTTGGGGCATGCGCTGAGAGCGGCGTGCGACGGCGTGCTCGCGAAGGTCGAGGACAAGGCGGCGCTCGAGCAGTGGAGGGCGATCCTCGCGAGGTGGGAGAGCCTGGACGAGGGGCAGCAGGCGGTGGAGGTGGCGAGGGGGATGAGGCTGATCGCGAGGTTTCCGCGTACGCCATCGCCGGTGTCGCGTGCGGCGGCGCCGGGGCTGAGGGCGGAATCGGTTCCCCGCCCGGTGACCGTGCCCGAACCAGCAGCTTCGCCGCCTCCACAGCTGGCGAAGACGAAGAGCAAGAGATCGAAGGTCGACGAGCAGCTCGATTCGCTCGCCCAGCCGACGCATACCCTGCCCGGAATCGGGCCCGCGTTCGCCGAGAAGCTCGCCGAGAAGGGACTGCGCACCGTCGAGGATCTGCTGTGGATGGTCCCGCGGCGCTACGACGATGTCCGTGACGCCCGGCCGCTGCGCGCGCTCGAGGAGATGGAGGACGGATCTCGCGTCACCTTCGTCGCGAAGGTCATCTCCGCGCGGATGATCTTCGCGCGCGGCCGGAGGTGGGCCGAGGTCAAGCTCCACGGGCTCGACGGGACCGCGAGCTGTGTCGTGCGCTGGTTCAATGTCTGGGCCGGCATCGACAAGCGGATGCCGCCGGGGTGTCAGGTCGTCCTCAACGGCGTCGTCAAGCGGCGCAACGGGAAGCTCGAGCTCGCGAACCCCGATATCCTCGGGATCGAGATCGAGGGCGTGGCGGGCAAGGCCGTGCCCTCGATCATCACGCGGTATCCCGACATCCCGGGCGTTCCGCCGAGCCGGCTGCGCTCCGCCTGCGCGGCGGCGTGCGCGCGCGTCGCCGGTGGGATCGACGACGGTGTGCCGGCGAGCGTCGAGAGAGCGGCCGCGCTGCCGAGCATGGGCGAGACGCTCACGCGGTTGCACTCGCCATCGCCCGACCTCGCGCCGAACGAGATCGCCGCGCTGAACCAGGGCGTGAGCCTCTGGCAGAAGCGGCTCGCGTTCGGCGAGCTGTTCGCGCTCGGTGTCGCGATCACGCTGCGCCGTCGCGAGCGTCGTCAGGATGCTGCGGTGCCTTGCGTGCGGAAGGCCGGCGTCGCCGACGAGATCGAGCGCGCGTTGCCGTTCAGGCTCACCAGCGCGCAGCGGCGCTCGATCGAGGAGCTCGCCGGCGATCTGGGGCGCGACGTGCCGATGAATCGCCTGTTGCAAGGCGATGTCGGCGCCGGAAAGACCGCGGTCGCGTTCGCCGCTGCGCTGCAGGTCGCGCGATCAGGGCGCCAGGTCGCGGTGATGGCGCCGACGGAGCTGCTCGCCGAGCAACACCTCGACACCTGGACGCGCTGGGCGGAGGTCGCGAAGCTCCGGCTCGAGGTGCTCACCGCGTCCACGCCGAAGGGCGTGCGGCACTCGCTGCTCGCGCTGCTCGCGGCCGGTCACGTCGATGTGGTGATCGGCACCCACTCGCTGCTCGCCGAGGCGGTGGGCTTCTCTGCACTCGGACTCGTGATCATCGACGAGCAACATCGATTCGGCGTGGCGCAGCGCGCGCGGCTTCGCGACAAGGGAGACGGGCAGGGCGCGCCGCACCTCCTGGTGATGACCGCGACGCCGATCCCGCGCACGCTCGCGCTGACCGCGTACGGCGATCTCGATGTGTCCGCGCTCGACGAGCTTCCGCCGGGACGGCTGCCGGTGGCCACGAGGCAGCTCTCCGGTGCACGCGGTCGCGCCGCTGCGTACAAGCTCGTGGCCGAGCGGATCGCGGAGGGTGAGCGCGCGTACATCGTGTGTCCGAAGGTCGCGCCGAGTGATGGTGATGACGAGGAAGGTAGTCGCGACTGGGCCGATGCCACGACCACCGTCGAAGAAGCGCGCGCGGCGATCTCCGGTGCGCGTGTAGGCCTCGTGCATGGCAGGCTCGACCCGGTCGAGCGCGATCGCGTGATGCGCGCGTTCAAGACCGGCGAGCTCGACGTGCTGGTGGCGACTACCGTCATCGAGGTCGGCGTCGACGTGCCCGCAGCGACGGTGATGGTGATCCACGATGCCGAGCGGTTCGGCCTCGCCCAGCTGCACCAGCTGCGCGGCCGCGTGGGCCGAGGCTCTGGCGCCGCGCACTGCCTGTTGCTCGCCCGGGGCACGCTCGGTCCCGACGCGGAGACCCGGCTCGGCGCGATGGTCGAGACGCATGATGGATTCCGCATCGCGGAGTACGACCTCGCGCTCCGCGGCCCCGGGGAGTTGCTCGGCCCACGCCAGGCGGGCGTGCCCACATTGAGGTTTGGAGACCTACATCAGCACACGGAGCTGCTGCTCGAGGCGCGGCGTCACGCCGAGGCGATCCTCGACGAGGATTCGACGTTGATCCGACCGGAGCACGCTGCGTTGCGTCGTGCGATCGATCGTCGATTTGCACATCATGTGTATGGCGCTGAGAGCGGATGATTCACGCTGAATCGTTACACGCACTCCACTTTGACGTTGATCTCGTACTCCCCATTAGTACGATGCCGCGCATGATGAGGATCACCACGTTGGCATTCGTGTGCGCGTCGATCGCTGGCTGTAGCTGGGGTGGTGAGAGCGACCCGAAGGGCGGCGGCGGCGTCGATGCCTCGGTGAAGACCACGCCCGTGTGCGGCGACAGCGTGTGCGCCGCGAGCGAAGTCGGGAACTGCACCGCCGATTGCGGCAGCAGTGGCGGCAATAACAATCCGCCTCCGCCTCCGATGATCATGTGCGGCAACGGCACGTGCGAGACCGGCGAGACGTCGGCATCGTGTCCGAACGATTGTGGCGGTGGCGGTGGCGGTGGCGGCGGCGGCGGCGGCGGCGCCTGCCCGGCGAACGTCACCGACTGCGCGTTCTGCGCGATCGCTGGCATCCAGTGCCCGCCCGGCCTCGACATGACCACATGCAGCGCCTGTCTGGCCGGCGGCGGCGGCCCCCCGACCCCTCCCTGATCTACTCGCTGCGGCGAACGGAGTCGGCCAGCCAGGCGAGGTAGGGCGCGTGGCCACGAGTCGGTTCGAGCGGAACGACGATCACCTCGGGCACCTCGTAGGGGTGCAACGAGACCAGGCGCGCGGAGAGATCCTCGCTGCGTGCCACCGTGGTCTTGAGGATGGCCAAGGTCTCCTGGTCGTCCGAGATCGTGTCGTTCCAGCGATAGATCGAGCGGATGGCCGGGATCAGGTTCACGCAGGCACAGAGCCGCTCCTCGACGAGGATCCGG
>JAYUVX010000345.1:0-11244 GCA_043753855.1 Myxococcales bacterium
TCTCGGGCCGCGGCCTCGGCCACACCGGTGGCACGCTCGACAAGCTGGAATCGATCCCGGGGTTTCGCGTCGACCTTCCCGTCGAGCGGTTCAAGCAGCTCGTCGACGAGCTCGGCGTGTGTCTGATCGGCCAGACCGCGCGGATCGCGCCCGCCGACAAGCGGCTGTACGCGTTGCGCGATGTGACCGCCACCGTGGAGTCGCTCCCGCTGATCGCCTCGTCGATCATGTCGAAGAAGCTCGCCGAGGGGATCGATGGGCTCGTCATCGACTGCAAGGTCGGCAACGGCGCGTTCATGAAGACCATCGAGCGCGCGCGCGAGCTGTGTGCGCTGATGCGTGCGATCGGCACGCGCGCGGGTAAGCGGATCACCTGCGTGCTCACCGACATGGAGACGCCGATCGGCCGCACGATCGGGAACTCGCTCGAGATCCGAGAATCGATCGAGGTGCTGCGCGGCGGTGGGCCGGTCGATACCCGCGAGCTCACGCACGTGCTCGGCGCCGAGATGCTGGTGCTCGGAGGAGTGGCGAACGACGCGGCCGATGGCGTCGAGCGGATCAAGCAGGCGCTCGCCGATGGCAGCGCACTCGAAGTGTTCCGCAAGGTCGTGGCCGCGCAGGGCGGCGATCCGCGGGTGTGCGACTCGCCGGGCAGCGTGCTCCCGAAGCCGGTCTCCCGCGACGAGCTGATGCTGATGCCCGGGCGGATCGTCGCGATCGACAGCGAGGCGCTCGGCATCGCCGCGCTCTTGCTCGGCGCGGGCCGCAGAACCGCCGAGGACAAGATCGATCCATCCGCCGGCCTGGTGGTCGATGCGTACCTCGGCGAGGTGATCGAGGAGGGCGGCCCGCCGAGCGTGATGCTGCAGCACAGTTTGCACGCCGGAGATTCGCGGCTCGCCGAGGCGCGTGCGATGATCGCGCGCGCGTTCGTGATGCAGCCTGTTGACCAGCCCGCTCCGCCCACGCGTGGTTCCCGGATCCTCGAGGTGCTTCGATGAGCGAGCTTCCCGACACCATGTACGACCGCGTTCAGGCCGCCGCCCAGCGCGTGCGCGAGAGCTGCGACGTCGTGCCACAGGTCGGCCTGATCCTCGGCTCCGGGCTCGGTGGGTTCGCCGATGGGCTCGAGAACCAGGTCGCGATCGACTACGCCGACCTCCCCAGCTTCCCGCGCTCGCATGTCCAGGGCCATAAGGGCCGGCTCGTGCTCGGCAGCCGGCACAGCGTGTCCTGCATCGCGATGCAGGGCCGCGTGCACATGTACGAGGGACACAGCGCTGCCACGGTCGCGTTCCCCGCGCGCGTGCTGATCGCGCTCGGCGCGAAGATCCTGATCATCACCAATGCGGCCGGTGGCCTGAACCCGTGGTGGTCGCCGGGGACCCTGATGGTGATCCGCGATCATATCGATCTGCTCCGAGATCACGCGCTGCGCGGCCCCAACGACGAGCGGCTCGGCCCGCGGTTTCCCGACATGACCACCGCGTATGCGCCCGAGCTCCGGGCCCTCGTGAAGGAGGTCGCCGCGAAGTCGAGCATCGCGCTGCAAGAAGGCGTGTACGTCGCGATGCCCGGGCCGACCTACGAGACTCCCGCGGAGGTCAAGATGTTGCAGACGATGGGCGCCGATGCCACCGGGATGTCGACGGTTCCCGAGGTCGTCGTCGCGCGCCACATGGGCGCCCGCGTGATCGGCATCTCATGCATCACCAACCAGGCGGCGGGCATCTCCGGTCACGCGCTCTCGCACGACGAGGTCACCGAGACTGCCGCGCGGGTGCGCACCACGTTCGAGGGCCTGCTCGATGCGATCCTGACCGGCCTGCACGCCCGCGGAGAGCTGCGGTGAGCCGCGACGACCTGGTCGCGAAGGCGATCGAGGCGCAGCGTGCTGCGTATGCGCCGTATTCGAAGTTCCAGGTCGGTGCGGCGATCGTCGTCGACGGTAGGCTGTTCACCGGCGCGAACATCGAGAATGCGTCGTACGGGCTCGCGATCTGTGCCGAGCGCACGGCGATGTTCGCGGCCGTCAACCACGGCGCGCTGAAGCTCGAGGAGGTGGTGGTGTGCACCGATGCCTCACCACCATCGTCGCCATGCGGTGCGTGCCGGCAGGTGCTGCTGGAGTTCGCGCCTGATCCGGCGACCGTCAACGTCACGTCGGTGAACCCCGCCGGCGAGCACCGCACGTGGACGCTCGCGCAGCTGATCCCCGACGGCTTCAACGGACGCGAACTGCCTTGACATGCGAGCGCAGCAAGCAATTCTGAAGAAACCCGAACGTGAGTGAGTTAATTCTGCGAGGAGGGACGATCCTGACGATCGATCCCGGCCACCGCGTTGTCACCGGCGATGTCGCCAGCATCGATGGCGTGCTCGTCCAGGTCGGCGGCAGCTACACGCCGCGGACCTCCGACTACCAGATCATCGACTGTGCCGGATGCATCGTGATGCCCGGTCTGGTCCAGGCGCATGTCCACACCTGCCAGACGCTCGCGCGCGGCCGCGCCGATGACCTCGAGCTGCTCGACTGGCTGCGCACCGTGATCTGGCCGTACGAGGGCAAGCTCGACGAGGCGGCGGCAACCGCGAGTGGCGAGCTCGCCTGCGCAGAGCTGCTGCTCGGCGGCACCACCGCGATCCTCGACATGGGTACAGTGCATCACACCGACCAGCTGTTCGCCGCCGCCGAACGCTCCGGCATTCGCGCGACGATCGGCAAGGCGATGATGGACGCCGACGATCCGGAGATCCCCGCGGGACTGCGCGAGTCGACGCACGGATCGCTCGACGCCTCCGCGAAGCTGATCGCACGCTGGCACGGCGCCGCTCAAGGCCGGCTGCGCTACGCCTACGCGCCGCGGTTCGTGCTGTCGTGCACCGACGAGCTGCTGCGCGAGGTCGGCGTGCAGTCGCGGGCGAAGGGCGTTCGAATCCACACCCATGCGAGCGAGAATCCGGGCGAGGTCGCGCTGGTCCGCCAGCGGTTCGGCAAGGACAACATCGTCGTGCTCGACGAGCTCGGCCTGCTCGGCGACCACTGCTGCATCGCGCACTGCATCCACCTGTCGGCCGAGGAGCAGCGGTTGCTCGCAGCGCGTGGCGCCCACGTCTGCCACTGCCCGTCCTCGAACTTGAAGCTCGCCTCGGGGATTTGCCCGGTCCCCGAGCTGGTCGCGGCGGGCATCTCGGTGGCGATCGGTGCCGATGGGGCGGCGTGCAACAACAACCTCGATGGCTTCGTGGAGCTCCGGCTCGCCGCGCTGCTCCACAAACCTGCGTTCGGACCGCGCGCCCTGCCCGCTCCCGAGGTGGTGCGTATGGCCACGCTGGGCGGCGCCGCGGCCCTGGGCCTGGCGGACACCATCGGCTCGCTCGAGGTCGGCAAGCGGGCGGACATGATCGCCATCGACATCACGGCGCTACACATGGTGCCAACGGGCTCAGCCTGGTCGATGATCGCGTACGCCGCGACGTCGTGCGACGTACGTCACGTGGCCGTCGATGGCCGGGTGGTGGTCCGCGACCGCGCACTGCAGACGCTCGATGTCGGGCTGGTACGAGACCGGGCCCGCGCCGCTGCCCACCGGCTATTTCCCTAAGTACTCACGTAACTGGACGGATCGTGAGGTGCGTGGTACAGCACTTACTCGTTCGAACGCGGGTCGCTGGGAGCGGTCCATGGCGAGCGCACCTGGAGTCACAATGGAAACGCTACGCTTGCGCGGAAACCCTGATCGCATCTTCATCTCGGTCGACGAGAGCACCGGGAAGTCGACGGTTTCGTTCTTTCCCGTAGATGTGGGCTCTCCGTTCCAGCACGACGACGACCACGATGGACAGCGCGCCCTGAAGGACGCGAAGTCGATCGTGGCGAAGTACCCGAGCTGCTCGATCCACGGTCCGCACTTCCACGCTGCCCGCCCGCCCAAGGCCCGCCCGCGCAAGCGCGCGTAGATTCGGTCGTTTCGAGCGCGCACGTTCGCGCTACTCTTCGCAGAGGCCCATGCTGCTGACGCGCGAGGAGATGACGTTCGACTTTGGAGGGGCGAAGCTCGATCCCACACGGGATCGCGAGCTCCTCGAGTGGATGTTCAACCAGTTCCTCTATGGTGAGGTCACCGGCATCCAGTGCGGTCACTGGCTGTACGACGCACCTGACTTCGACGCCGCCAAGTTCCTCGCGCGCCAGTCGCTCGAGGAGATGCAGCACGTCGACAATTTCCTCCGGATCATGGCGATGCTCGGCTGCCAGCCGAAGCCCGCGCATGCTGCGGTGCGGTTTCTCGCCACCGGGATGATGGGCAGCTCGTGGGCCGAGCACGTCGCGCTCGAGATGGCGCAGGGCGAAGGCTTCGTGCTCCAGGCGTTCTATGCAGTGATCGACACGCTCGATCACAAGCCCTCCGTGGACATCCTGCGGCGCGCCGTGAAGCAGGAAGAGCGTCACGTCGAGTTCGGGGAGACGCAGACGGCGAAGGCGATCGAGGGCAAGGCGTGGCTGCGCCGGCGCCTGCTCGGCCTGTCGCTGGTCTCGATGTGGGGCGTGCGCCGGATCGCGAACTACATCGAGAACCGGCTGCCCGCGGATCACGTGGTGATGAAGAACCTGCCGGCGTTCCTCGCGCATGCGAACGCGTGTGCCGAGATAAGGCTCCGGCGGATCGGCGTTCTCGATCGCCCGCTCGCGGAGATCGGCGGAGGAAAGCGCGCGGCGCTCGTCGCCGAGGCGTACGGTGGAAAGCTCGTCGGCGGCATTGGCTCGATGTTGATGTTCCCGCTGCGCCTGCTGCCATTCTGGCCCAAGAAGAAGCGGCTGACCGATACCTATCTGAGCGACGAGCACATCATGGGCTACCTTGCGCCGCCGCCGGACGCCGAGGCGCAGCTTCAGGAGCCGTAGCGTCGATCTTGGCCCTTGGGGCGCTGCCATCGTCGCAGGTGACCTTCAGCGGCTCGCCGCTCTCGAGCGCGGTCGAGGTCAGTGCGGTGCCGAACACGCGGGTGGCCAGATCCTGATCTCCGATCGGCTGGCTGAGGTGCGCCTGCACGAGCACCCACCGGCAGTCCTTGCCGTCGACCCCGCACGACTTCGCCTCGGGACGCTGGTTTGGATCGGTCGTGCCGGGGACGGTGGGCACGAACCTGCGCTTCTCGAACACCATCGTCGCGCGCAGCCGCGACTTCCCGGCCGCCACGCCGGGCCGCGCCGGCAGGTCCGCGACGACGTTGCCGATCCAGTAGGCGATCGTCGAGGTGCCCGGGCTTCGTCCGACCGTGCCGATCCGTCGATCTTCGGCGGTCATCCGACCGGGCGCGAGCTGCGCACGAAGCACATCCGGGCCGTGCCACTCGGCGGTGACATCGGGCCCGAGCAGCATCACCTCCGGCCCGGTCGCGATCACGCTCGGATCGCGCGCGAGCTGGTTGAACAGCACCGGCGACGCCGCGCGCGACAGCGCATCGCGAAGATCTCCGGTGACCACGGCGGCGGGGATCGTGGTGCCGTACAGCTGACCATCGCGGCGCGGTGCCGGCGGGTGCCCGAACGAGGTGTGCTCGAACACCGGCACCCAGCGATCTCCATCCCGCGCATACAGCATGGTGATCCGCAGCGGAATCACCGTGGTTCGGCCGCAGAACGAGATCCGCCACGACACCTCATCGGCGACCCACGCCGCCGATAGGTCCTGCGCGAGGTACGTCTCGAGCCGCTTCGAGTGGATCTCCGTGGGCGTGCCCTGCTGGATCCGGAGCGGCCACCGGCTCGGCGCACGCTCGAGCTCGCTGGCAATCAGCACGTCACCCGGGCCGACGCCGATCCTCGCGCCGCCGATCGCGGGCGGGATCATGGTGCTCTCGATCTCAGGCGGCTCATCACGCTCGTAGGCATTGAGCACGTCGTCTTGCAGCTCGGTGATCATCGCGGCGATCACGTTGCCATCGTTGCCACCGACCGGATCGGCCAGCGGCGTGGTGTCCTGGACACGCTTGCCCGGGCACGCGGCGAGCAGCAGCACGGCCGTGATCGCGCAGGTGGGGCGAATCGGGATCAATGGATCTCCGCGATGTCGGCGGGCGTGTCGATGTCGTGGATCACGGAATCATCTTCGACCGCGACCGGTACGATCGCCGACGAGGCGAGGACAGACCGGGCTCCGCCGTCGAGGTCTGCGCAGCGCGCCAGCCTCGACCATACGGGGCGAGCGATCAGCGGTGGATGACCGCCCCGATCTTCGAACCGCGGCTGCGCCACCTCCGCGGTGCCGAGGTTCGCGATCAGCGCATGCAGCGTGCTCAGCTCGACCTCGGGATGATCGACGGGCCACAGCCAGGCCGCATTTAGATCGTAGTCGCCGATCGCCGAGAACCCGAGAGCGACCGAGCTCGCCATCCCGCGCTCGGGCATCGGGTTCACGATCACGCCGAGATCCAGCTCGCGCGCCGCCTCACCGACCTCGGTGCCGTACGGCCTGCCGATCACCACGACGAACTGCGTGGTCCCCGCGAGCCGTGCCGTCCGAACGATCCGCTCGAGATAGGTCTCGTTGCCGATCCGGAGCAGCGCCTTGGCCACGCCGCCGAGCCGGGTTCCCGCGCCCGCAGCGAGGATCACCGCACCGAGCTTCATGGAACCTCCACGCGGCGTGGCGTCCAGTCTCCGACCCGGCCCGCGCTGCGCCGGCGGGCCACGAGCTCCGCCGCGATCGCGATCGCGATCTCCTCGGGAGTCTCGGCACCGAGGTCGAGGCCGATCGGCGCGCGTAGCCTCGCCCAGCGTGCAGCGCCCGCTTCGCCATCGAGCAGCCCACGCGCCTCGAGCCGCTTGCGGAACCGACCGACCTTGCCGCGGCTGCCGATCATCCCGAGATAGCCGAGCTCGTCGTGCGAGATCAGCTGCTCGAGCAGCTGCTGATCGATCGCGTGATCGCGAGTGACGATCAGGACGTGATCTTCTGGCCCGAAGCCGCCGACCAGTCGCTCGACCTCGGCCGGATCGAAGGTCTCGTGCAGGGCGCTCGCCCATGCGGGCCGCTCACTGGCCGCGCCGGTCTCGCCGTCATCGCACACGATCACGGTGAACCCGAGGTTCGCGAGCAACGGCCCGAGGTGCTTCGCCACGTGGCCGAGGCCGAACACGATCGCGCGCTCGGTGGCGCCGATCCGCTCGACCAGTACGCCATCGCGAAGCTCGGGCTGATACGGGCGCGGATCTCCGGGCGCTGGGGGGCGCGTTGCGAGCGGCTCGCCATCGACGGGCGTCAGCAGCACCTGCGGGGTCAGCGAGCCGGCGATGGCGGCGAGCGTGGCCCGCGATGGAGCCGCGGGTGTTAGCACCACCTCCATCGACCCACCGCAGCACATCGCGAGATCACGAACCAGGTGCTGCCGGACCACCCGCGGTGCTGCGCCAGCGGCGACCTCGCGCGCTGCGTCCACGACGAGCTGCTCGATCTTGCCGCCGCCGACCGTGCCCCATTGCTCGCCATCGCTCGCGACGGCCATCCGCGCGCCGAGGTGACGCGGGGTTGACCCATGGGCTCCGATCACGCTCGCGATCGCGACACCGCGCCCCGCGTCGAGCGCGTGCAGCGCTCTGGCGAACACGTCCGTGTGCGGGGACATCGGCGGAAACGTACCACGCGTCGAGCGAGCGACTCGGCTCGGTGCGAGTCACGATCGATCGCAACGGAGTGAAACAACCGTACATGCGTGTCGCAAATGCCCTGGAATGGGAAACCTCTCGCAGCGCGAACGTCGTCCGAGTCACGCTCCGCTGCGTTGCTCCTGTGGCATCTCGATTGCTCCTCCACGCCGGACATGAGGATCCTCGCTGGCCTGCCCTGATCGCCGTCACCGCGGTGCCGACCACCGCCGCGAACATGTCGGACGTAGTAACGATACCGAGGCGTCGGTGCCGGTGGATACGTCACCCCTGATCGATGCGCAGATCGACGCGCCGGTCGACGTGGGCCCGGATGCGGCACCGACCTTCACGCTCACCGGCATCTTCCCTGCGGCCACGTCTCGCACCGTCACTACGGCGCTCACGATCAGCGGCGCCGGGATCAACGGTACGCCAACGATCCGTCTCACGAACTGCGATCAGGCGAGCACCACCTACGACGTCACCGCGGGCACCGTGACGGCCACATCGATCACCACGTCCCTCCCCGTCGATCCGACACGCGTGCAAGGCGCCTACACCGTCACCGTCACCAACGGCGATGGCATGGTCGCGTCGCTGATGTGCGCGCTGAAGATCGTCGCCGAGCCACCGCCGACCGTCACGCTCGTGGTGCCGACCGCCGCCTGGCAGGGCGTGACCACCGACGCCATCAACTCCGACGCCACGGTGAGCATCCAGGGCATGGGATTCTGCTCGACGCCGAACCCCGCCGTTCACTTCGACGCCGATTTCGTCGGCTATGTTTCGCCGACGCAGCTTTCCACCGTGGTCCCCGCGGAGAGTCAGATGATGACTGCGGGCACCTACAACATCTTCGTCACCAACCCTGACAACCTCAGCGCGGAATGGCTCTCGGGCACCACGCCGGGCGTCTTCACGATCACTCCGTCCTCGGATGGACACCTCAACAGCGGATCGTGGGAGGGCATGAGCAACAGCCTCGAGACCGCGCGCTGGAAGCATGCGACTCCGTACGGCTTCGATTCGTTCGGCAACGCGTTCATGTACGTCGCAGGCGGCCAGGATGGGGCGGGCACCGTGCTCGGCTCCGTCGAGGCGAGCCACTTCGATGTGTTCGGCACGCCGGGTCCGTTTGCAAGCGTCCAGCAGTACGGCACGCCTACCGCACCGCGCGTCGCGAACACTCTGACCGTCCCGCGTGCTGGATCGACGCTCGTCCGCGTCGGCAAGAGCCTGTTCTCGATCGGTGGCACGACCTCGCGGTCGGAGACGACGACGATCGTCGCGGCCTCGAAGGTCGTCGAGCGTGCACAGATCCTCTGCTACAAGGAGATGCCGGCGATGAGGCAGCCGACCGCGTCCGGCACGGGCCTTCCCGTCGGCTCCTGGTACTACCGAATCTCCGCGATCGGCCCCTGGGGCGAGAGCCTCGCGACCCGCGAGGTCGTGGCGATCAACAAGAGCGGACAGGTCCAGGTGTGCTGGGTCTCCCCGACCGCGACGGGCGTGGCGTCCTACAACATCTACCACTCGCTCGCGAGTGACGGCCGCGCCGGCAGCTCGGCGGCGCTCGCATAGGAGGTCACCGCCGGGAACAACTGCTTCACCGATACCGGCACCGAGAAGCTCGCGCCCGCGCCAGGAACCGTGCGTGGGACGCTCACCACGGGCGGCACCAACGCAGCCGGGACCTACACCTATTGGGTCTCGGCGACCGTCCCCCTCACCGGCGGTGGCACGTTCCAGACCTTCGCCGGCTATGCGAGTACGACCACGATCGCCGCGGCTGACGTCACCGCCGCGATGCAAACGATCAACGTCGCATGGGATGCAGTGCCGATCACCGGCGCGACGTACACGCTCTATCGTCTCGACACCACCAGCAACGCGTACAAGCTCGTCACCGGCGCCGCCGGCCTGACGACGACGTCATTCGCCGACACCGGCATCGCGTTCGATGCGAGTAACGCGACGCCGCGCACCGAGGTCCGCCCGCTGCCCACCGGTTCACTGTCGAAGTGGACGTCGATCACGCCGCAGCTGAACGCGGCACGTGAAGGTCTCGACGGCGTGGTGATCAAAATGGACCCGGCCACGTCGGGTGGCCTGGTCGCACGGATCTTGGTCGCCGGCGGCCGCGACGGAACGGGCGGCACGTACGCGTACCGGACGAGTGCCGAGTCGCTCGGAGTCCACGTGGATGGCACGCTCGATACCGCGTGGTTCGACGAGCGTCGGCATTCACCAACGCGCGCGCCTATTACGCACTGCTCACCACGCAGGATCGGAACTCCACGCCGTTCCCGCCGCCGCCCGAGCCGTGCCTCGATTGCAACATGGTGATCCAGGCGCCGGTGTTCACGAGCCTCCTCGAGACCGTCGGGTCCGTGGTCGGCTGGTCGACGGGCGGGGTGATCGCGAACGTGGTCGCCACCGAGCCGGTCTACGTGGTCGCGGTGATGGGTGACGACACGTACGCCGCGACGAACAATGGTGGTCGCAACGACTTCGAAGCCTGCCTCGTCGATTCGACGACCGGCCACCTCGCATGCGGAGCGAGCTGGGCGGTGCAGACCAGCAATGCCCCCACCGGAGGCGCGACGTTCGGCGAGGATGCGGTCCTGTACGTCTCGTTCATGTATCCGTTCGCCGCGGTCGCGCGCGAGACGCTCAGCACCGTGGGCACGACCATCCAGCACCTCAACTCCGCGATCGGACGCTACCCGGTGCTTCACCTCATGACGGCCACGGGCAACCAGATCCTGTCGAGCTTCCAATCGGCGTCGACGTCGTTCCTCGTCAAGCGTGCCTACTACCAGATGAACCGGCTGCTCGCGTACGTGTACGTCATTGGCGGCTATGCCGAGACCCACCTCAAGAGCGCTGTCACCGTGCCGGCCGGACCGACGCGCCTGATCGAGCGCCATCAGCAGTAGCGCGCTGTTGATCGCCGCGGACGCTGCTACTTCAGTGGCCGCGGAGCGCCATGATGTGCGCGATCACCTCGCGCAGACCGGCGCCCTCGGGCCGCTCGGTCAGATATGCCGGCTTGAACGCGAGCTCGTCCCACCACGCCTTGATGTTGGCGACGCCGACCGAGGTCGGGAAGCCGCCGAACATCGGAGCGTCGTTGAGCGCATCGCCCACGAACACGTACTGCGAGAGATCGTTCGCGTCGCCGCCGAGCACCTGACGGACGACCGTCATGCACGCGCTGAGCTTGTCGAAGTGCGGCGGGCCGAAGTTGATGTGAACGCTCGAACGAGCGGCGAGAAAGCCGGCCTTCGAGAGCATGCGGACGCAGTGGTTCGCGTCGTCCCTGGAGAGCGAGCACTCCTCGTTCCAGTCGATCGCGAGATCGACTTCGCGGTACTTGGAGTCGGCGGAGAGCCGTGCGCCCGGGACCTTGCTCATCACCTCCACGGCGACGTCGTTCATCCGACGCCTCCACTCGGGGAGGCTGGCCGGCGGGACGCCGTAGATCTTGGTGAGCTTTCGACCCTCGCGCACGAACGTGACGCCACCGTTCTCGCTGACGACGGCAAGCACCGGCGTCATCTTCATGAACGCGTAGCCAAACCCGGCCG
>JAYUVX010000346.1:0-11243 GCA_043753855.1 Myxococcales bacterium
GACGTGAGACGTGAACGACCCGATCACCATGAACCCTGCCGAGTTGACGAAGCCGGCGATCAGCGCGAGGTATCCCGCGAGGAGTTGATTGTGACGGTACGTGCGGTCGGTACCCTCGTGGCGGAACATCAGCGCTCGGGTCCGGCACGTTCGATGCCGCCGCGCGAGTCTCGCGCCGCATGCGGACCGACCGGGCGTTGGTGTGCCATTGCACTTGACTCAAGCACCATCTGGGCCCGTCGCGCTTCGACGCCACGGGCCAACGGCACGGTCGGTGCAATTCTTCGAACAAATTCCGTCGCTCCACGTAGGCGCGTTGCCCCGTTCGGTCGCCTCCCGCGCGACGCGGATTGTGCATCGACCTTCGGCGTTGAGCTGCAACGGTGCGAGGAAGCACCGCGGCACCGAGATCCGCGTACCGATTGTGGCCCGTGCGAGTCGGGATGATCCGGTGATTCGTCCAGCTGCGATCGTCACGCCCACGGCGCACGGATGCTGCCGGCAGTCCGTTCTCCAGCCAGGTACCGTCGCGGCGGGAGGAAGCTGCAGCGTCGTCGCTCGGAAGCGCCCGGATGTGGCTCAATCGCAGGTAGTTGAGGACACAACGACGCGCATGCCCCGCGCCTGACGGAGGATGGGACGCAAGAAGTGCGCACATCCGCTCTTCGCTTTGATCTCGTAGACTACCGCGCTCCATCGCCGGGCGACGGATCCTCGGCCGAGCTGGGATCGAGCTCCCAACGGTGCGCGTCGCGACGTTCGATCTCGTCGGGCCCGCCGAGCGCCGTACCATCAGGAATCGCAATCCCGGCGGCCTTGCCGATGACATCGAGCTCGCGCTCGCGCCCTGCTTCATCCTCGGCGAGTCTTCCGCCGTCGTCGGAGGTCGGGGCAACACCCTGCGCCGCTGCATCCAGCGCCTCGTCGACGTCGACCCCCGTCGGCCGTGGGGGACGCGATCTGATCTTACGGGTCATGCGTCACCTCCGCGGTCAGCGGTCGTCGTTCCGTGCTTTTGGCGTTCCGCGATCAGCGCCTCGGTGGTCAACATCAATGACGCGACCGAGGCTGCATTCTGCAGCGCAACGCGTACGACCTTGGTCGGATCGATCACGCCCGCCTTGACGAGGTCCTCGTAGACTCCGGTTGCCGCGTTGTACCCGTACGCTCCGGTTCCCTCGCGAACCTTGGCGACAACCACCGCGCCCTCTGCGCCGCTGTTGTATGCGATTTGGCGCATCGGCTCCTCGATAGCGCGACGGATGATGTTCACGCCGAAGTGGCGATCGTCGTCGAACTTCAGCGAGTCGAGCGCCGTCGCGCAACGGACCAGGGCAACACCTCCGCCGGGCACGATGCCCTCCTCCACGGCCGCGCGGGTCGCGTGCATCGCGTCCTCGACGCGTGCCTTCTTCTCCTTCATCTCCACCTCGGTCGCTGCGCCAACGCTGATCACGGCCACGCCGCCGACCAGCTTTGCGAGTCGCTCCTGCAGCTTCTCTCGATCGTAGTCCGACGTGATCTCCTCGACCTCACGGCGGATCGACTTCACACGAGCCTCGATGGCCGCCTTGTCCCCGCGCCCTTCGACGATCGTCGTCGTGTCCTTATCGATCCGGATCCGCTTGGCACGGCCGAGCTCCGCGAGCGTGATCTTCTCCAGAGACTCTCCCAGATTCTCGTCAATCGCCTTGCCACCGGTCAGCGCCGCGAGATCTTGCATCATCGCCGTGCGCCGATCACCGAATCCAGGCGCTTTGACGGCGCAGATCTGCAGCGTCCCGCGCAGCTTGTTGACCACGAGGGTCGCGAGGGCCTCGCCCTCGATTTCCTCGGCCACGATCAGCAACGGCTTACCCTCCTTGGCGATCAACTCGAGCACCGGCAGGAGCTCCTTCATGTTCGCGAGGCGCTTCTCGTGGATCAGGATATACGGGTCGACGAGCACCGCCTCCATCCGCTCGGGGTCGGTCACGAAGTATGGCGACACGTAGCCGCGATCGAACTGCATGCCTTCAACGACCTCGAGCGTCGTCTCCATCGTCTTGGCTTCTTCGACGGTGATCACGCCCTCCTTGCCGACCTTCGCCATCGCCTCGGCGATCAGCGTTCCGATCGTCTCGTCTCCATTCGCGCTGATGATGCCCACCTGGGCGATCTCGCTCTTGCCCTTCGTTGGCACCGACAGCTTCTTCAGTTCGGCGACCACGGCGGCGACCGCGGCATCGATCCCACGCTTGATATCCATCGGATTGGCCGCCGCGGCGACGAGCTTCATGCCCTCCATGTAGATCGCCTGTGCGAGGACCGTGGCGGTCGTCGTCCCATCGCCAGCGAGGTCAGAGGTCTTCGAGGCGACCTCCTTCACCATCTGTGCGCCCATGTTCTCGAACCGATCTTCGAGCTCGATCTCCTTTGCCACGGTAACGCCGTCCTTCGTGATCGTCGGGGAACCCCACGACTTCTCGATGATGACATTGCGCCCGCGAGGTCCGAGCGTGACCTTCACGGCGTTGGCGAGGATGTTGAGCCCGTTGGCGATCAAGTCGCGAGCTGCGATGTCGAACACGATCTCTTTGGCTGCCATGGTTGCACCTACCCTTCAGGTCTCGAGAATTGCGAGGACGTCGTCCTCGCCGAGGATGATGTGGTCATCGCCGTCGATCTTCACTTCGGAGCCGGAGTACTTGCCGATCAGGATCCGGTCGCCAGGTTTGACCGTGAGCAACTGAATCTTGCCGTCGTCGAGTCGTTTGCCGGTCCCGACGGCGACGACGGTCGCCTCGAGCGGCTTCTCCTTCGCATTGTCGGGAATGAACAGGCCACCAGAGGTCTTAGCGACCTCGGCGACTCGCTTGGCCAGGAGCCGATCGTGGAGCGGTCGAATCTTCATGGTGGTCCTCGGAGTTGCGTGGTTCTCGCACCTGAGCTGCGAGCTTCTTCAGCAGTGGCTAGTTCCGATGCAACGATCGTGACGTGTCCAACAGCGCCGCGGGCACGAGCTCAGCAAGCCACGGAACTCGTGTCAAGCATGGGCCACCTTTGCGCGGACGAGCTTGACGAGCTCCAGCACGGTGACTGGTGCGAGACCGAGGAGCACGACAAAGACCCAATCGGCGACTGTCAACGCGCTGATGTGAAACACGGACTGTGTGAAGCCCACGTGGTGAAGCACGAGCTGCAGGAGCACCGACCCAGCGACGACCCCGAGCAGCAGGAGATTCCCGAACGCGCCAACCTGCCAGAACACCTTCGTTGCACTGCGTGCAGCGAACGACCGGAATAGCTCCGAGAACACCAGCACCGAGAACGCAAGGCTGCGCGCCTCGACGAGATCTCGTTCTCGCAGTGCCCATGCGAAGACAGCGAGCGTGACCCCGGCTTCCACCAGTGCAGTGAGGCCGATCCTTAACCACTCAGCGCGCCCGAGCAGCGGTTCCGTCGGGCGCCGCGGTGGGCGCGCCATCGCGTCCGGGTCCGTTGGATCCATGACGAGCGCGAGTGCTGGCAATCCGTCAGTGACGAGGTTGATCCACAGCAGATGAATCGCCAGCAGTGGAAGCGGCAGGCCGATCAACGCGGCCGCCAGCATCACGAGCAGCTCGCTCGCGTTGCCAGCGAGCAGGTAGACGAGCGCCTTTTGTATGTTGTCGAAGATACCGCGACCCTCGCGGACGGCGGCGACGATGCTCGCGTAGTTGTCATCAGCGAGCACTATATCGGAGGCCTCGCGCGTGACCTCGGTGCCCGTCTTGCCCATCGCAATGCCGACATGCGCTTCCCGCACCGCGGGCGCGTCGTTAACGCCATCGCCGGTCATCGCGACGATCTCGCCGTGCGCCTTCAGGTTTCGCACGATCCTCAGCTTGTCTTCAGGCGTCGCGCGCGCATGAACCGCGTCGTCGAATGATTCTCCCGGTGCGACGAGTCCGAGCTCGCCAGCGATCGCACGCGCCGTGATCGGGTGGTCCCCGGTGATCATCACGCTACGGATACCCGCACGACGTGCGGTGGCGATCGCCTCGATGGCCTCGACTCGGGGCGGGTCGGCGATACCGATCAGACCGAGCAACTTCAGCGCGGTTTCACGCGGACCGGACGCGATCGCGAGTACGCGAAGCCCCTGGCGCGCGAGCGCGGCGGCTGCGTCGTTCGCGCCGTCGCAGCCGTGCGCACATCGGGGCATGACCGCCTCCACCGCGCCTTTGACGTACCACTGACCATCCGCCCGTCGGATCGCCATCTGCTTGGTCGCGGGGTCGAACGGAATGACCTCGGCGCGGGGACGTGCGCGCTCGATATCAGCGCGCAGGATCCCCCGCTGCGCCGCGGCGATCAGCATCGCGACCTCCGTCGTGTCGCCGGTCCCGCCAAGCTGATCAGCTGTCAGCTCGGCATCACTGCACGCCGCGGCAGCGTCGAGCAACGCTGTTTCATCGGACCCCCAAAGCTCGCGAACTCGCATCGCTCCAGTGGTCAGCGTGCCGGTCTTGTCGGTGCAGATGACGGTGACACAACCGAGCGTCTCGACGGCAGGTAGCTTGCGGACCAGGACGTTGCGCCGCGCCATCCGCTGTACACCGATCGCGAGGGCGACGGTGACGATGGCCGGGAGTCCCTCGGGCACTGCGGCGACGGCCAAGGACACGGCAGCCAGAAACACGTCGCCGGCGCCGTGGCCGCGCAGAAGCCCGATCGCGGCTACGACGGCAACGATCGCGAGGCATGCGACGAGCAGGATCTGGCTCACCCGTGCGAGCCGTGTCTGGAGGGGCGTCGCACTGTCCTCGGCGGTGGTGAGTAGCTTCGCGATCTTCCCGAGCTCGGTTCGCATGCCAGTTGCGACGACCTCGGCCGAGCCAGTGCCGACGACGATGGAGGTTCCACTGAACACGTGATCGTCGCGCTCGGCGAGCGGCGCGGACGCGTCGACCGCCGCGGAGCTCTTGTCCGAGGGTACGCTCTCGCCCGTCAACGTGGCTTCGTTGGCGCTGAGGCGATGCGCCTCGATCAGCCGGGCGTCCGCCGCGATGATGTCGCCGGGCTCGAGCATGAGCACGTCACCCACCACCACCTCGGCGGCAAGTACGACGACAGGGTGGCCGTCGCGGACCACCCGCGCTTGTGGTGCGGTCATCGAGCGCAGCGCGAGTACCGCCCGCTCGGCCCGGTACTCCTGGTAGAAGCCAACGAGCGCGTTGACGGCAACGATCGTCCCGATCGCGACCGCGTCCACGATCTCTCCGAGCGCGCCGGAGATGACACACGCGCCGAGCAACAGCCAGATCACGGGGCTGGCAAACTGGCCGGCCAGGATCCGCCACGGCGAGATCGCCGGACCATGATGGAGCTCGTTGCGGCCTGACTCGAGGAGTCGCCGAGCCGCCTCCGCCGACGTCAGTCCTGGCGATGATTGTTCGTCCTCGTTCGCCGGCGCGGTCGTTTCGACGCGGAGCGCGCTGTGCGGCGGTGGATGCGGAGCCTTCCCCGCGATGGCGGTCCGGGCCTCCGTCATGACGCCTCCTCCGGCACCAATCGTCGGGGACGCGGCGACGGCACGCAGTCGCGGACGAGACGCGAGGACCTCAGGACGTTCGCGAGGTGCAGAAGGCGCATCTAGCTCCGACGTTGCAAACGGCACTCCGCGCGTTGCATCTCATGCGGGCAGATCGGTCCGTCGTGGCACGCGAATCGCAATCTGCTCTCACCAACAGGAGTTTTCTCTGGCTACGTGCCGGCGCTCCGCGAGGCGATCGCGCACGGCACAAAACAATCGCTTGCCGCTGCCCTCCAGGGCGCGCCGAACATGAACGCGCTCGACGACACGATGGTCGACCTCTTCCTCGACGGACTCGGTGGTGTCACTGGCGCGATCCTTGGTCCCTGGTACATTCGCCGCTCGACGTCCAGTCGCAAGCGCGCCGCCGCGTTCGGTCGCCTTCTCGAGCGACGCGAAATGTCACACGGTTAGAGTGTGGCCGGCTCAGCGCGGCTTCGCATCGGGCGCAGCGAGTGTTACCGGTTGGCTGGTGTGGCACGATGCGCAGGCTACGAGCATCTCGCCGTAAGTTGTCGTGCGACCCTCGATGGACGGCGTCCGTTGCCTGCGTGCCTCGAGAGCAAGCCCTTGAAGCGTGCGCGCATGCACAGAGCGGTCAGAGGAGGCCGGCCCCCAGTCGAGCGGCTTGGCCGCTAGGACGTCGAGGCCGGCGCGCCACGGTTCATCGGCACCACCGACGATGCCTTCCCAGAGGCGATCCGCCGCCCACCGATGCCGGAGCATGCGAGCCTCGATCGTCGTCTTGTCGGGCGGTACCGGAAACACTCGAAACTCCGGCGCCACTCCGGCCTCGACGTGACAACCTGCGCACGCCCCGGCAAGGCTCGCTTCCAGCCGACAAGCCTGCTCGACCGTCGTCGCACGGGAGAGGGCTGCGGCTCGGTCACGTACGGTGACAACGTGCGTGGCCCACGGACCGTGTGCCGGTGAGTCGGGCGCCTCCGAGATCGCAGCGGCGAATCGCTTCGCTTCGTCCAGTTTCCCGACAATCAGCAGGCGCTCGATGGCACGCAACAGATCGAAGTTCTCGTGCATGTGAAGGCGCTGGAGATCAACGCGATCCGCCGGCCCGGGTGGCTTGGCCGGCTGCGCGTCAGCGACGACGCGCGTGCTCTGTGATGCGAGCACGGCCAGCGAAGCGAGCACGGGGATATATCTCGTGATGTGAAACATGAGGCCGTGTCCATGATTAGCAAGAGACGCGCCAGATATCAGGCCACATCACAGCTGCAAACGTGAGCGCACCCGCTCGATGGGCTGCGGCGCGCTCGTCGAGACGTCCGCGTTGCGTACGTAGTTTCACGCGACCCGCGACCGATTCGGGTTGGTAGGGACGCGCACCCGACACTGCGTTCCCTTCTGATGGTCTCCTGAGGACGCGACACGATATTCAATCCCGTGCTGGCTCGGCCAGTGCAGCTCACGTAGTCAGGAGCTAGTCATGGCAACGATGAAAGCCGCCGTATTCCTCGGTAAAGGACAGATCAGGATCCGCGAGGTCCCGCGCCCGGAGCCGAAGCCCGGCGAAGCGCTGGTCAAGATCACGTTGACGACGATCTGCGGCACCGACCTCCACATCCTCACCGCGGAGTATCCGGTAAAGAACGGGCTCGTCGTCGGTCACGAACCTGTCGGAACGATCGAGGCGCTCGGCGTCGGCGTGCACGGCTACGAGATCGGTGATCGGGTCATCGTCGGTGCGATCACGCCATGCGGGCAGTGCCGCGCTTGCCTGTCGGGCAGCTCGTCACAGTGTGATCACGGCGGTGGCGCTTACGAGGCGCTCGGCGGCTGGCGCTTCGGCAACACGATCAACGGCTGTCAGGCCGAGTACGTCCTCGTGCCGGACGCGCAGGCGAACCTCGCGAAGATTCCCGACGAGCTCACCGACGAGGACGTCGTGCTGTGTACCGATATCATGTCGACCGGATTCTCGGCCGCCGAACGTGGCCATGTCCGGATCGGCGACGCGGTCGTGGTATTCGCGCAGGGCCCGATCGGTCTGTGCGCGTCGGCCGGCGCCAAACTCTCCGGTGCGTCGCTTGTGATCGGAGTCGACAGCGTTCCGCGGCGACTCGAGCTCGCCAAGAAGATGGGCGCCGACATCGTACTCAACTACAAACAGCAGGACGTGGTCGCGGAGGTCTTGCGGCTAACGGGCGGCGGTGCGGATGTGACGATCGAAGCGCTCGGGACACAGACGACGTTCGAAAACGCGCTGCGCACGCTTCGTCCCGGCGGAACACTCTCCAGTCTCGGCGTTTATTCTGGCCACGTGAATGTGCCGTACGAAGCGTTCGGTGCCGGGCTCGCCGACAAGACGATCGTGACGACTCTCTGTCCCGGTGGAAAGGAGCGGATGCGGCGACTGATGAACGTCGTCAGAGCAAAGCGCTTCCCGTTTCGCGACCTGATCACCCATTCGTTCAAGCTCGACGAGATCGAGACCGCCTACGAGCTGTTCGCGAATCAGCGTGACGGCGTCGTGAAGATTGCGATTCGACCGTGATCCTCACCCGCTTTGCAAGAACGAGTCTCCGGTGAGACACGCCGAGCGACATCGATCCGATCGGATCGGCTGGCTGCGCGCGGCCGTACTTGGGGCCAACGATGGGATCGTGTCGACTGCGAGTCTGGTGGTCGGGATCGCAGCCACGGGCGCGAGCAAGTCTGCCGTGATCGTGGCTGGCGCAGCTGGTCTGGTCGCCGGGGCGATGTCGATGGCCGCGGGAGAATACGTCTCGGTAAGCTCCCAGGCAGACACCGAGCGCGCCGACCGAGCGCGCGAGGCGCGCGAGCTCGCGACCGATCCTGTCGGTGAGCTTGGCGAGCTCGCCCGGATCCACGAGGCGCGCGGTGTCGAACGAGACCTCGCTCGCACGATCGCCGAGCAGCTGACGGCGCATGGGGCCCTCGCCGCACATGGCCGTGACGAGCTAGCCATCTCCCACACGATCACCGCGAAACCGCTACAAGCCGCAGGATCGTCGGCAGCGGCGTTCACTGTCGGGGCGCTCCTCCCGCTACTCGTGGCGCTCGTCGTCGGCGACGCCGCGCGTGCATGGGCAGTCGCGGTCGCCGCGGTGGTATTCCTCGCGGGCCTCGGGATCACAGGCGCCCGGCTCGGCGGTGCTCCGATGATGAAGGCCGCGATGCGGATCACGGTGTGGGGCGCGGCTGCGATGGGCGTTACCGCCCTCATCGGAGCGCTGGTGGGCGCCGTGCTCTGATCTGCGACGTGAGAGCTGACGGTTTCCACACCGAGCGCTGGTGTCTCGCTCGCTGACAGTGCTCGCCCGATGTTGGTTGTGTGCGTGAGTGTCTCGCGCGCTCCCGGTTTGCGGTCATAGTCCAGAGATGGTCGCTCGCGTGTCTTCGCCCGAGGTGTGGCTGTCTCGCGACGCTCACCGCCCTCGAGATCGTCCTGGGCGTCGACAACATCATCTTCATCGCGATCTTGTCCGGGCGGCTACCCACCTCGCGACGCGAGCGCGCGCGGAAGCCCGGGCTTGCAGGCGCATTCGTGTCGCGGATGGGGCTACTCGCCACGATCTCGTGGATCGTGAGGCTCGACCGGCCGCTGTTCGAGATTGCGGGCAAGGGGTTCTCGGGCAAGGCGTTGATCCTCCTCCTAAGCGGAGTGTTCCTCCTCTACAAGGCGACCAAGGAGATCCACCACAAGCTCGAGGTTGCAGGCGCGGACTCGCCGGCCAGAGCGCCGGCTACGTTCGGTGCCGTCATCGTTCAGATCGTCCTTCTCGAGATGGTGTTCTCGATCGACAGCGTGATCACCGCGGTCGGCATGACCGACTACATCAGCGTGATGGTCGCCGCGAACGTCATCGCGTTGATCGTGATGATCGTCGTCGGCAAGGGCATCGGCGCCTTCGTCGAGGGACACCCGTCGGTCAAGGTGCTCGCATTGTCGTTTCTTCTCATGATCGGGTTGGTGCTGGTCGCCGAAGGATTCGGCGCGCACATCCCGAAAGGCTACGTCTATGCTGCGATGGGGTTCAGCGTGTTCGTCGAACTGGTCAACATCCGCACCACGCGCATGACCAGCCGGGTTGTGCTCAATCAAGTGCCCCACGTTGCGGACATGCCAGAACCGACACCAGGGTCGCCTAACACCTGAAAACAAGTATGTCCGATCAAGCACAGCATCCTCCGGGGACCTGGGCACCGGTCCGACGAGCCGCGCACGCGCTCGCCTCGCCGATCCGGCGCATCCTCGCAGTCGAAGCGGCGAGCGGCATCGTCTTGATCGCGGTCACCGTGATCTCACTGGTCTGGGCGAACGTCTGGAATGACTCTTACGTCGCGCTCTGGCAAACGCCGATAGGGATGCAGTTCGGCGATTGGTCGTTCGCGCAGCCCCTTCATTTCTGGATCAACGAGGGGTTGATGACGATATTCTTCCTCGTCGTCGGTCTCGAGATTCGACGCGAGATGTTCAAGGGCGAGCTGGCTAGCCTCCGGAAGGCCGCCCTTCCGCTGGCTGCTGCGATGGGTGGAATGCTGGTGCCTGCGGCGATCTTCGCGGCTCTCAACACCGGACGCGCGGGTGCGGCCGGCTGGGCGGTGCCGATGGCGACCGACATCGCATTCGCTGTCGGCGTCTTGACGCTTCTAGGCTCACGCGTTCCGGTCGCGTTTCGTGTGCTGTTGCTCGCGCTTGCGGTGATCGATGACATCGGCGCGATCATCGTGATCGCCGTGTTCTATAGCGACGGCATCGCGCTCGGAGGACTCGCGGTAGTCGCCGCCGGTCTCGCTGGGGTCGTGATCCTCCGGGCCGCGGGAGTGCGGGCCGTTCTTCTCTATACGATCCCAGGAGCGATCGTGTGGGCCGGGCTCATTGCAGCCGGCGTCCATCCGACCATCGCAGGTGTGATGCTCGGTTTACTCACGCCCGTGCGTTCGCGGTTTGGTTCGTCAGGCCTCGCCGAGACAACAAAGACGCAGCTCGAAGAGTTGCCGGCAAAGGATGGCGAGGCGCTGTCGCGACACGATCTGATGACACAGGCAGACCGGGAGGCCGCATCGCCGGTCGAGCGCTTGATCCATGCGCTGCATCCGTGGGTAGCGTTCGGCGTGATGCCGCTGTTCGCGCTCGCCAACGCGGGCGTTGTTCTCGGCGGCGCACAATTGTCCGGAGACCTGCTGTGGCTATTCGCCGGCATCGTCGCAGGTCTTGCGCTCGGCAAACCGCTGGGAATTGCAGTCGCGACGCTTGGAGCAAGCAAGCTGGGCATCGCGACGCGCTCCGATGACATGACCGAGCGCGGCGTGGTGCTCGTAGGACTCGTCGGCGGCATCGGGTTCACGATGTCGCTGTTCATCGCTCAGCTCGCGTTCCCACCCGGACCACTGATCGATACTGCGAAGCTCGCAATCATGGTCGGCTCGGGCGTGGCACTCGTCAGCGGGCTTGCCTTTGGTCTCGCTACAGCGCGGCGCCCGTCTAGCAAGGCCGGATGACAAGCTAGCCACCGGGGAGCGCTGCCAGCGCGCGCTGCAGCCGTGCAGTCGCGGTAGGGAACGACCCTTCGTCCGTCGACTCGGGTCGCCCCCCGCACAGTTCCGAGCGGGCGCTGCTAACGCACTCGGCTCCTACCTTGGGTGGTTGGCGTGAAAGCGGTCTTCGGGATACGGGTGCTGGATCCGAGCCGGAGGTAGCCAG
>JAYUVX010000347.1:0-32639 GCA_043753855.1 Myxococcales bacterium
GAGCGCCCACCGCGGACACCGAGCTCGATCAGCGCGAACACGCCGTCCGGATCGAGGGCGACGAACGGATCGATCGGCAGCACGCCGCCATCGATGTAGGCCGGAAGGAACCGACCGGCATCATCTCGCGACAGGCCGAACGTGGTCTGGGTGAGATCATTGGTACCGAACGAGAAGAAGTCGGCGTGCTCCGCGATCCGGTCGGCCACCACGCACGCGCGCGGCAGCTCGATCATGGTTCCGATCGTGTACGGAATGTTCGCGCCGGCGAGCACCCGATCGAACGTGGTCGCGACCAGCGCGCGCAGCCGACGGAGCTCCTCGGGAACCATGACCAGGGGGATCATGATCTCGGGCAGCACGACCACGCCCTCGGCCGCGACCTGGACCACGGCCTCGGCGATCGCCTGGGTCTGGATCTCGTAGATCTCGGGATAGGTGATCGCGAGCCGGCAGCCGCGGTGCCCGAGCATCGGGTTGGCCTCGGTGAGCTCCGCGACCTTCGCCGTGATCACGGCGGACGCAACGCCCAGGTCGGCCGCGACCTCGTCGATGTCCTTCTCCGAGTGAGGGAGGAACTCGTGCAGCGGCGGATCGAGCAGCCGGATGGTCACCGGCAGCCCATCCATCACCCGGAACAGCTCGGCGAAGTCCCCGCGCTGCATCGGCAGGATCTTCGCGAGCGCGGTGCGCCGGCCGGTCTCGTCAGCAGCGAGGATCATCTCGCGCACAGCGAGGATCCGTTCGGGCTGGAAGAACATGTGCTCGGTGCGGCACAGGCCGATGCCCTCGGCGCCGAAGCTGCGCGCGGTGCGAGCATCGGTCGGGGTGTCTGCGTTGGTGCGGACCTTCAGCGTGCGGAACGTGTCGACCCACTGCATCAGCGTGCCGAGCTCGCTGCCCAGCTGCGCAGGAACCAGCGGCGCGCTGCCGAGGAACACCTCGCCGGTCGAGCCATCGAGCGTGATCAGATCGCCTTCCTTGAGCCGCAGCTCCTTGCCGCCGCCGACGAACATCGCGGTCTTCTTCGGCGCATCGACACGCAGCGAGGTGCATGCGGTGACGCAGCACTTGCCCATGCCACGCGCGACCACCGCCGAGTGGCTGGTCATGCCGCCGCGTGCGGTGAGGATGCCGACCGCGGCCTTCATGCCGTGGATGTCCTCGGGGCTGGTATCGGTGCGGACGAGGATCACGCGCTCGCCACGGTTCGCCCACTCCTCGGCGGCGCTCGCCGTGAACACGACCTTGCCGATCGCCGCACCCGGCGAGGCGGGCAGACCCTTGCCGACGGACGGCGGCCGGGCCTTCGGATCGATCGTCGGGTGCAACACCTCGTCGAGCTTCGCCGGATCGATCCGGAGCACGGCTTCCTTCTGGGTCAGCTTGCCCTCGGCGACCAGATCGACCGCGACCTTGACCATCGCCTTGCCCGTGCGCTTTCCGCCCCGGGTCTGGAGCATGAACAGCTGCCCCTTCTGGATCGTGAACTCGAGGTCCTGCATGTCGCGGAAGTGATCCTCGAGCAGCTGGGCGACGCGCACGAGCTCCGCATGCGCCGCCGGCAATGTCCGCGCGAGCTGCGAGATCGGCTCCGGCGTGCGAATGCCCGCGACCACGTCCTCGCCCTGCGCGTTGGTCAGGAACTCGCCGTAGAGCTCGGCGGTACCGGTGGCCGGGTTGCGCGTGAACGCCACGCCGGTGGCGCAGTCATCACCGAGGTTGCCGTACACCATCGCCTGCACGTTGACCGCCGTGCCGATCGTCGCGGAGATCCCGTTGAGCTTGCGGTAGTAGTCCGCGCGCGGGTTGTTCCACGAGGCGAACACGGCGCCGATCGCGCCCCATAGCTGGATCTTCACGTTGTCGGGAAACGGCGTCTTCGTGACCTCGAGGATCTTCGCCTTGAACCGTGCCACCGCATCCTGCAGTGCAACCGCGGTCAGATCCTGATCGCGGTTGGCCTTGTGGCGGCGCTTGACGTCATCGAGGATCTCGTCGAACGGCTCGGGGTCATGCTCGTTAGCTGCGGTCACGCCCATCACGACCTCGCCGTACATCGCGACGAACCGGCGATAGCAATCCCACGCGAACACCGGGTTTCCGGACTCCGTCGCGAGCGCCGCGACCGTGATGTCGTTGAGGCCGAGGTTCAGGATCGTGTCCATCATCCCGGGCATCGAGGCAGGCGCACCGGACCGCACGCTGACCAGCAGTGGATGCACCGGATCGCCGAACGTCGCCTTCGTGAGTGCCTCGACGTTCGCGAGTGCCTCGTCGACCTCGCCGGCGAGCTCGGGCGGATAATTGCCGACGCCGTTCGCCATCACGTGACGACAGACCTCGGTGGTGATCGTGAAGCCGGGTGGGACCGGGAGGCCGAGCGACGCCATCTCGGCGAGGTTCGCGCCCTTGCCGCCGAGCAGGGCCTTGTCCTTGGCGCGGCCTTCCGCGGAGCCACCACCGAACTGGCGTACGTGCTTCACGCGGCACCCGAGAGCAAGCGAAAGTCTGCAATCGAGAGATACGGCGCGATGAACCAGCGCAGTAGCGCGAGCCGGTTGTCGCGCAGCGCGGGATCCGGGTCCATGACCATCACGCCGCCCTTGGAGCCAGACTCGAAGAACGCCGCGACGGTGGGACGCAGCCGCTCGAGGGACTCGAACACCGCGGGATAATCGCGCTTCGCCCGCGGATCCTGCTCGCGGGCTTGCGCATCGGAGACGGCGGCGTGGAGGTTCTTCTCCACCTCGGAGACGAACCTCGCGGGCTCCACGGTATCGGGGATCGCGAGCTGCTTGCCGCGTGCGTCGTCGAGGATGTTGGAGACCCGCTTGAACACCTCGCGCGCCTCCTTGGAGATCTTGGCGCAGGCGAGCGCACGTGCGCGCGCATCCACCGGATCACGGAAGTCCTGCGCGAGCGCCGCGTCGACATCCTGTGCCGGCACGCCGCCGTCGGTGAGGATTCCGCGCAGCCGGGCGCGGAAGAACTCCTCCACGTTGGTCGGATCCTTCAGCATCACGCCCTGCCCGGCCAGCGCATCGCGGGTGGCAGCGAACAGTGGGGTCCACAGCTGCGACCACGCGGGACGGGCGAGCAGGATCTGCCAGATGCCGATCGCGGCGCGGCGCAGGCCGAACGGATCCGCCGAGCCACTCGGCTCGAGACCCACGGCGAAGCAGCCGACGATGGTGTCCATCCGATCGGCGAGCGCGATGATCGCGCCGGCGGGCGACGCGGGGAGCTGTGCGCCCTGCCCCTTGGGCCACCAGTGCTCGTCGATCGCGATGGCGACCGCAGGCGAGAGACCGAAGTCCTTCGCGTAGTGGCGGCCCATCACGCCCTGCAGCTCGGGGAACTCGCCGACCGCGTGCGATGCGAGGTCGGCCTTGCAGACCCGCGCGACCTGCTTCACCAGCTCGGTGTCGCCGGAATCCATCGACGCGAACGCGGCGAGCGCGGCGCCGATGTTCTCGAGCCGGCGGACCTTGTCGCCGATCGTCTTGGCCGTCGCGCCGAGCTTGGCCTGGAACACCACGGCATCGAGCTTGGTGTTCCACGCGTCGAACGACTTCTTGCGATCCTCCGCGACGAAGAACTTACCGTCGGTGAGCCGCGACGCGAGCACCTTCTGGTTGCCCTTCTGCACGACGACCGGATCCTTGACGACCGTCGCCATCATGGTGGCGAACCGGTTCGCCAGCGTCCCGTCCGGATTCTCCATCGCGAAGTAACGCTGATGCGTGCGCATCGACGTCACGATGATCTCCTCGGGGATCTCGAGGAACGCGGGGTCGAACTCACCGGAGACGCCGACGGGATATTCGCCGAGGTGGATCACCTCGCCGACCAGCGCGTCATCGGGACGCACGCGCAACCCGGTCGCGGTCTCGAGCCGCTTCAGCTCACCGCGCACCAGATCGCGACGCGCTTCCGGATCGACGACCACGTGCGCGGCGCGCAGGGCTTCGACGTACGCATCGGCGGACGCGATCTCGACGGGACCCGCTGCGAGGAAGCGATGGCCGCGGCTCTGCCGGCCTGCCGTCTGCCCGGCCCAGGTCATCGGAACCACCTCGCCGCCGTGCACGGCGACCAGCCACTGCACCGGCCGTACGAACGTGGTCTCGGCCCAGCCCCAGCGCTGCGACTTCGGCCAGGCGATCGAGGCCGCGATCTCGGTGAGCAGCGCGGGCAGTAACGCGCGCGCGTCCTGGCCGATGACGTTGCGAACCGCGACGACGTACTGCCCCTTCTTGCCGGCGACCTCGCGCTTCTGCAACGACTCGAGAGCCACGCTGTTCTTCGCGGCGAAGCCCTGGCCCGCCTTGGTCAGCGTGCCGTCGGGCGCGAACGCCGCGGCCACCGGCGGACCGACGACCTCCTCGCTGAGATCCGGCTGCCGATCCACGAGCTGCTTGACGATCACCGCGAGCCGCCGCGGCGTACCGAGCGCGCGCACGCCTTTGTGCTCGAGCCGCGCCGCGCTCAGGCGTTGCTCGACCAGTGCCGGGAAATCGACGAGCTGGCGCGCCAGCATCTTCGCGGGAATCTCCTCGCACCCGATCTCGAACAGCAGATCAGCTGGCATGGGCGATCTCCTCCGCGTGCGGAGCCACGGCCCGGGCGGCCGCGAGCGCACCGGCATTCACGCCGGCCTCGGACACAGCGTTGTACGCCGCGACCGCGGATGCCTGCAGGTGCCGGGGCAGCAGCGGGAACCCGAGCCGCGCGCGCGACGCGACGTAGGTCTCGGCACACGCCTTGGCCATGCCGCGAACCCGCCCGATGAACCGCTGGCGCTCGGTTACGCTGATCGCGCCGCGCGCATCGAGCGAGTTGAACGCGTGTGATGCCTTCATGCAAAACTCGTAGGCGGGCAGGACGAGCGGACCCGCCGCGCGCGCGAGCAAGCGCTTGCACTCACCCTCGAAGGTGTCGAAGTTCTTGAACGCGATGTCGGCGGTCAGCTCCTCGAAGTGGTACGTCGAGTACTCGACCTCCCACGGGTGGCGGAGCTGGCCATAGGTGACGTTCTTGTCCCACTGCAAATCGTACATGTTGTCGACGTTCTGCAGGTACATCGCGAGGCGCTCGACGCCGTAGGTGAGCTCCGCAGTGACCGGCATCAGATCGATGCCGCCCGCCTGCTGGAAGTAGGTGAACTGCGTGACCTCCATGCCGTCACACCACACCTCCCAGCCGAGGCCCCACGCGCCGAGCGTGGGAGACTCCCAGTCGTCCTCCACGAACCGGATGTCGTGCACCGCGGGATCGAGACCGATCGCGCGCAGCGAATCGAGGTAGAGGTCCTGGACATGGAGCGGGCTCGGCTTGAGCCCGACCTGGAACTGGTAGTACGCGCCCGCGCGATTCGGGTTCTCGCCGTAGCGACCGTCCGACGGGCGGCGACAGAACTGTGCGAACGCGGCATTCCACGGTTCAGGACCCAGGACGCGGAGGAAGGTCGCGGGATGGAACGTTCCGGCACCGACCTCGACGTCCACGGGCTGCTCGACGACACAGCCCTTGTCGGCCCAGAACCGTTGTAACGTGAAAATGAGGTCTTGCAGGTACATGGCGCGTGCGCCAGGCACCCTACCGTCGAGGAACCTGCGGGTCAAGCCGGGCCCATGAGCTAAGTCCGCCAGATCTCTTGACGTTCTCGGTACCCGGCAGCTAGCGTCGCCGCATGGTTCGGGAGTGCCTGGTCGGACTCGTGCTCGTCTCCACGACGGGGTGCTCGCTGGTCCTCGACTTCTCTCCGAGCGCGGTTCCGATCGACGCCGCGATCGACGCGCCGTACACGCAGGAGCAGTGCGACTACAAGGAACCGAATAACTCGATCGACACCGCTGCCAGGGTGACCCCGGCCGATACCGGACCGGCGGCGATCTGCGCGGGTGACACCGAAGATCACGACCTCTACCGGTTCACCGTGCCGCCCATGACGACGAAGGTCGTCATCAAGATCACGTTTACCAATCGCGCGAGCGGCGACCTCGATCTCAAGCTGAGCGATCTGACCGGCATGATGATCGCGCAGTCTCGCGGGTTCGGAAACGACGAGACCATCACCTGCCCGAGTGCGTCTCCCGCATGCCCGATGCTCTCGGCGGGCGACTACGTGTTCGAGGTGTTCCCGGCCCTCTCCGGTGCCGTGAACTACTACGACTTCTCCCTCACCATCACGCCCTGAGCGACTTCGGTCGCGGTCTGACACGGCGCATGCACGCCCTCCCGCCGTAGGACGAACGCGTCGATGACGCACCGAAGCCTCAGAACACGTAGTCGATCACGTACCCGATCCGCTCGGTCCCGCCGGGCTTCACCGTGACCTTGGTGCGCGCGACGTCCGCACCGAGCACGGGCCGGGTCGGCCAGCCGGTCTTGATCGCGCGACGCTTCGCGGGACGCAGCTTCTCCTCGATCCAGACCTCGCGCGGCTCGGCGCCGAGGTTGGAGATCGAGAACTGGAACCGGTCGGCGAGGTTCGCCCCATCGGAGCCGGTGACCACGCGATTGCGAACGCCGCGCAGCTCGCCATCGATCCACAGCGGCAGCCGCGTGCCGGTGCTCGACTGCTCGCGGCCGCCCGGGGGAATCTCGAGGTCGCGCACCGCGTCGCCGGGGAGCTCGAGATGCGCGTGCGTCGGGCCTGGTGTCAGCGCGACGCCATCGAGCTCGAGCCACACCCACACGGCGTGCACCGAGTCGCGCCCCCAGCTCGGATCGCTCGCGTTGCCGACGCCGGTGCGGATCGCACCATCGAACACGCGGCGAACCGAAACCCGGGTCTCGCGCGGCGAGGCACCGAGCACCATCGTCGTGCCATCCAGCGTCAGCGATCCACGCGCGAGCTCGACCGCCGGCTTGTCGCCGCCCGGCACACCTTCGAACAAGGTGGCGTCGGCGCGGCCGCCCCAGTCGGGCGCGCCGATCGCGAACCGCGTCGCGATCGTCGCGCGATCGCCGACGGTCATCGAGATGTCGTGCTGCGCGTGGTACGCGAGGTTGCTCGAGACATAAAGCACGCGGATCAGCTGCCGGGTCTCGGCGCCGCTGTGGGTCACCGTGCAGCGCACGACCGGGGACACGACGGTGATCGTGCCGTCGGGTGTGGGCTCCAAATCTCCGTCGAGGTCACCGGCGGCGACGCGCTCGCGCCGGCGCTCCTGCCAGGCGCCGAAGCGCTCGAGCGCCGCATCGGGCGGCAGCTTCTGGGTCTCGTGATCGCGATCGCATTGCCCGATGGCGAACGGCGCCGCGCCGAGCGGCTCGATCACCAGCGAAGGCAGCGCAGCTCCCGGATCGATATGGTCGAGCAGCAGCATGCCGCCGCGCACCTCCACCCATCGCCGGTCATCGACCACGGTGTACGCCTTGCCGCCGGATTGATAGAACGCCATCGAGATGCCGGCTGCCGGCGTGGCGATCGCCTCGACGCTCGGCATGCGATGGCACCCCGCGCCGAGCATGGCCGCGAGCACGAGGCGCATCTAGATCACTCCTCGGCAGCGACGCTGTCGCCCGCCATCTGCGCCGCGTCCGTCGGCTCGAGCTTGCCGGAGAGCACCGCCGCCACGCCCTGCAACACCGGCATCCGGATCCGAAGCGAGGCCGCGAGCTGGACGCCCGCGAGCGCCGCACGCGCACCCTCGGTCCGTGCTCCGTCGGCGGTGACCACGCCATCGGCGAGCCGCCGGCCGAGCAGGTAATCCGCCGAGCGGTCCGAAGCACGCACGAGCAGGTTGCCGAGACCCGCGAGCCCCGCGAACGTGCGCGCCTCGGCCCCCGCGGCCACACCGAGCCGCGAGGCCTCCGCGACCGCACGGGTAATCAGCACAGCGCGCGGACCGGCCCCCATGCCGAGACCATCGGCGAGGCCGAGCGCCACCGTGTACGCCCCCGACAGCGCCGATGCGAGCTCGACGCCGATCAGATCCTTCGAGCTGTAGATCCGCAGCGCGGGCGGAGCGTTGAGCAGGCGGCGACCCTCGGAGACCACCTCGTCGAACGTCGACGCGATCACCATCGAGGCGTACTGGCCCTCGGTCAGATCCTGTGGCAGCGCCGGACCTGCAAGCACGCCGAGCTTCAGCGTCGGCAGTCCCTGCGCCATCACCTCGGAGACCCGCTCGTTGGTCGGCGTGGCGAGTGCGCCGATCGCGTGGACGACGATGTGACTGCCATCGAGCACGTCGCCGAGCTCGCGCGCACGATCGCGGACGTTGGTCGAGGACACAGCGAGCACGAGGAACCGCGCCTCCGCCGCGAGCCGCCTCGGATCGGCGGTGGCCTCGAGCGGAACTGGCAGCGGTGCCGCTGGTAGCCGGGGCGAGCTGCGCGTGGTCTGGATCGCGGTGACCACAGCGGTATCGCGCGACCACACGATCACCCGGCGGCCCGCGCGCGCGAGCACCGAACCGAGTGCGGTGCCGAACTTGCCCGCGCCGATGATCCCGACCGTATCCGCGCGGGTGCTCACGCTGCCTCCACAGGTAGATGCGCGGTGCGATTCTGGTAGTAGTAGAGCAGCTTCACGTCATCGACCTGAAGGATGTCGCCGTGGCGCGTCACCGCCGGTCGCGCGTGATAGGTCCCGAGTCCCCTCACCGCATCGTCGAGTTTCTCCTCGGCGGATTGCGAGGTGTACCCCGGGTGCTCGGCACCGAAGCCGGGATTCGAGGCGATCCGCGCGCGCAGCTGCACCAGCTCCTCGATCGCATCACTGACCTTGACGCCGAGCTGGGCGGAGGGCGCCCGCAGCAGGCGATAGATATCGCGCGTGCCGACGGCCTTCGAGATCGCGTCGTAGAGCGCGCGCGCCACCAGGTGCGTCGAGTGGAACACCGTGAGCTTGGGATACGCGGCTGCGAGCCGGCGGCCGAGCGCGCGGGTGTACTCGGCATCCCGCTGATCGTCGTCGCTGACCTCGCCGTCGGCGCCGCGGACAAAGCTCGCGGGATCGACGATGCGACCCGCGCGATCGATCGACTCGCCCTCGTCGGTGATGTCGTTACCGAACACGTCGAGCGGCCGGCCGAACCGCACCACCACCGAGCCCTCGTGCACGAGGATCTTGCGGAAGAACTCGATGATGCGGCCGAGCCGGCTGAACTCGTCGTCGGTGATGATGTAGCGGTTCTTGCCAGTGTCGGCGAGGTAGTCCGCGATCAAGGTCTCGGCCTCGAGCACGAGCCGGTAATTGATCGTCACCGGGACGATGTAGATCCGCTTGTTCGGCGCACCCTCGCGAACGCTGTTCTTGTACGCCGTGACCGTGGTGCCGAGCAGGCCGAGCTTGAGGTTCTTCTCGACCAGGTTCGAGCGCGATCGCGTCCCGCCCGGGAAGAACAGCGAATGGTAGCCGTTCTCGAGCAGGACGGTCGAATACTCCTTCAGCACGTCCTTGTAGAGCTCGAACTTGAGCCGGCGATCGACGCGATACGCGCCGAGGTTGCGCATGAAGTACGAGATGAACGGGTTCGAGAACAGGTTCTTGCCGGCGCCGTAGGTCACCGGCGGCAGGTTCGCGCGCAGCAGGCCGAGACCGATCGCGGGCGAGTCCATGTTGGACGAGTGCGTGGGCGTGACGACGATCGTCCCGCGCTCGGCACACGCGCGCACGATCTCGAGGTCGCCATCCGCGCTGATCCGGGCGTCGAGGTTGCGCAGGGTATCCATGCCCTGACGAAGGCTCGTGATCGGGTTGAACACGAAGCCGAGCAGCGACGGACCGATGCCGGTGGCGAACTTGTAGACGCGAGGATCGAAGTTCCCTACAACGTCTTCGCCGTAGTGGCGAACGAGCTGGCGTAGCTCGCTCGCCTTCTCCGCCTCGGACATCCCGAGCAGGCGGCGTGAGAGCTCCCTCCAGCGATCGAGCGCACCATGCTTACTGCCGGATTCCAGGCGACGGATCTCGTTGAACGCGACATCATTCAGGACGTTCTCGAGGGAGTGATCGCCCCCGGACTTCGCCTCACCCACCCGACGGGCCACGACGCGGCGCTCGACCTCCGAGAGCAACCGCTCGCGATCCTCGTTGAACCTCTCGAGGCGGTTCTCTGCCTCCCGTACCGGCCGGTCGCTCGCCATGGCTATTCGTACATAATCACACCGATCCCGCTTGCGGTAGCGAGCCATGCTATGGTCTTGATCGAAGTAGGCGCGGATCCCTCGTTGGAGCTGCGCTCATGAACCGGAGGGTTCCCGGAGGATCTGAATTCCTTGGGGCCGACGGCGAAGCAGGCACCGGATGTCCACGACCAAGCGTCGAACCACCACTACCAAGAAGGCTAGCGCTTCGGAGAAACCGAAGAAGCCGGCGAAGCACGTTCCTGCAAAGGAGAGAGTGCCCGCTCGCCATAAGGTGGCCGAGAAGCCGCCCGCGAAGCCCGAGAAGCGCGAGAAGCCAGCCGAGAAGGCCGCGGCAGCTCGCAAGAAGGCCGCCACCGTGCCGCCGCCCGCCCCTGCTCCCGCGAAGCCGAAACCTGGCTACACCCTGGACCGACCAGTGCCTCCGGAGGGAGCGGGCCTGCCCAGGCCCGTGGGCGCCTTGCTCGGCATCGGCCAGGAAGTGCTCGGCATCAAGTCGTTCCGCGCCGGTCAGGCCGAGGCGTTCGAGCACCTGCTCGGTGGTGAGGACCTGCTGGCGGTCATGCCGACCGGCAGCGGAAAGTCGCTGCTCTATCAGCTCACCTCGATGGTCGTGCCAGGCGTGACGGTGGTTGTCAGTCCGCTGATCGCGCTGATCAAGGATCAGCTCGACAAGATGGTCTCGAAGGGCGTCAGCGCCTGCAAGATCGACTCGACGCTGACGGTGAAGCAGCGACGCGAGGTCAACGAGCTCGTGAAGGCGCCGGGCGGAAAGCTCCTGCTAACCACGCCCGAGCGCATGGCGGATCCCGAGTTCCGTACGTTCCTCCGCGACGCCTGCGGTGGCGTCGGCGTGTCACGGTTCGTGGTCGACGAAGCGCACTGCGTCTCGCAGTGGGGACATGACTTCCGGCCCGCGTATCTCTCGCTGCGCAAGGCGATCGCGGACGTCGGCAACCCGCCGGTCCTCGCGACCACGGCCACCGCGCCGCCGCACGTTCGCGACGACATCCTGTTTCAGCTCGGGATCGAAGGCGCGGCCACGGTCACGACCACGTTCGATCGTCCGAACCTGCACTACGAGGTGATCGTCTTCGGTGACGAGGACGAGAAGATGAAGACGCTCGTCACGCTGCTGAAGAAGCTGCCGCGACCGGGCATCGTGTACTGCGCGACCGTGAAGAAGGTCGAGGAGCTCTACGAGGCACTGACGCGATGGGGCGTGCCGGTGGGCAAGTACCACGGTCGGATGAACAAGAAGGAGCGCGACGAGAGTCAGAACGCGTTCATGGCGTCGTCCGAGATCATCATGGTCGCGACCAACGCCTTCGGCCTGGGCGTCGACAAGCAGAACATTCGCAACGTCCTCCATTATCACGTCCCAGGATCGCTCGAGGCCTACGCGCAAGAGGCCGGCCGCGGCGGCCGCGATGGCAAGCCCGCGCGCTGCGTGCTGCTGTTCTCGCCGGATGACGTCGCGATCCAGGAATACTTCCTCTCTGGCACGTACCCGACCAAGCGTCAGGTGCGGCAGGTGTTCGCGGCGCTCGAGGCGTTCACGGATCTGCACAAGCAGGGTGGTCACCTCGCCGAGGACTCGCCGCCGAACGTCGTCAACGTCGCGCTGTCCTCCGGCGTCGGCCAGCAGCGCACGCGCACGGTGCTCTCGCTGCTGAAGGACGAGAAGTTTGTCACCGAGCAGGATGGTGGCCTGTACTTCGTCGCCGATCCGCCGCCCGACATGGGCGAGCTGATGGAGCGTGCGCGGCAGTACGAAGCGCGCCGGATCGCCGATCGGCACCGGCTCGATTCTCTGCTCGCGTACGTCAAAGCCCCCGGCTGCCGCAGCCAGGTGATCCTGCAGTACCTCGGCGAGATCGATCCGCCGAAGTGCGGTCGCTGCGATAACTGCCTGCGCTCGCGCGAGGCCGCACTCGCTGCCTCGACCGAGGCCACACGCCTGGGCGCATCGCTGACCCGACTACTCGACGACGATCCGGTCGAGATCAAGCCGCGTCGCGAGATCAAGGCGCGCGTCGTTCGCATCGATCAGCCGCCGGCCGCACCGCCCGCTGCTGCGCCGCCGCCGCCGAAGCCGACCACCGTGCTGCGGAGAACACCCGGAGGCGCGGCCGCGGTGGCTCCCGCGACGCAGCCGATCGGTCCGAAGCCCGTCGCCGTGCCCGTTGCCGTTGCCGCGGCGGCGCCCGTCAACGGAGCGCCCGCCGTCGCCAAGCGCAAGACCGATAAGCCCGCGCAGCCCGGTGAGGAGAAGCCGAACGCGGACGAGCTGGACGAGGACAAGCTCGAGGATGACGAGCTGGTCGGCGACGATGACCTCGATGACGATGACGATGACGACGATGATCTCGACGACGACGATCTCGACGATGACGATGACGATGACGATGACGACGATGACTACGACAAGACCGCCGCGGAGCTCGCGGAGGAAGGCATCGAAGGCCCGGGCGAGATCACCGTCCTCGCACGCAAGAAGGTCCCCAAGGTACCGAAGCTGAGGCCCCCGCGGCCCGGCGAGGACGCGTCGACCTCGGCGACGGCGGCCGAAGCACGGAGGCGTCGTCGTCGCCGCCGCCGGAAGCGGCGTGCGCTGCTGCCGCCGAAGAGTGCGTTCACCACGCCGGTGCTGTCGACGTCGGCTCCGCTCGCAGAAGGGCCGCGCCGGCAAGGCGGCGGCCCGGTGATCGAGTACGTGCGCGGTCCAATGCGGATCGCGATGGCCCCGGTCGCCTCGGCGAATCCCAACGATTCGGGTGCAGCTGCCAATCGCGGCGGTCGTCGTCAGAAGAAGACCCGGCGCTGGGATCGGCCCGGTGCCGGTGGCGGCAACTTCGATCGCGGCCCCCGTTCGTTCGACCGTCCCGGAGGCGGTGCTCCGCGTCCGCCGCAGCAACCGCAGGCCGCCGGTGCGGACGGCGCGAACGGCGCGAACGGCGCGAATGACAAGGGTGCCCCCGGAGAGCGCAAGCGGCGGCGTCGTCGTCGCAAGCGTGGCCCGAATGGAGCGCCGAATGGTCAGCCGATGCTGGGCGCGGCCGGCGTACCGCCGGTGGATGGCGCGCCGGTCTCGTTCTTCGAGGTTCGGGGTGATGGCAACCGTCCACCGCAGCAGCCATCGCAAGCTCCACAAGGTCCCCCGGTGCTCGGCCCCGATGGACAGCCGCTGCGGAAGCGCCGTCGCCGACGCCGGCGCGGTCGTGGTGGGCGGCAGCGCGAGTGGCGTGGCCAGGGTGGTGAGGGCGGCGATGCGCCACCCGACGGTGGTGGGGACGGCGGTGGCGGTGGCGGTGGCGGCTCGGCGACCGACGATGGTGGCGGCGACGCGTGATCGGCCACTAGCCACGACGCGTTCGTCCCCGTACGCTTGAATTGTGCTCGACTGGCTTGGCTCCGTCTCCATCCGCAGACGGACGAGCACGCGCGTCGAGCTGGAGCTGACTCGCGCAACCGCGTGGACTGGCTACGGGCTCGCTGCGCTCGGGGCATGGCTGGTCACGCTCGGCGTGCTGTGGGCGATGCTCACCGGTGCAGTGGTGCTCGCGCTCGGCGTGCTGCTCGGGACGCTGCGACGATCGCTGGTGTTCGACCGCGAAGACGGATTGCTCCGGAGCGAGCAAGTGGTCCTCGGATTTCGTCGGCGCGCGGCGATTCCGCTGTTCCATCTGCGCGCGGTGGTGGTCTCGGCCCGGAGGCGCAGCCTGTATGTCGCGTACGTCGAGCGTCGGATCGGTGGCCAGATCCACCTCGATGAGGCGCGCCATCCGGCGCCGCTGCTCGCCCTCGCCGAAGCGATCGCCGAGGTCGCCGAGCTCCGCCTGGTGTACGACGCGACCACCCGCGCCGCCGCCTCGGACTGATCGCTGATCCGTTTATGATACGTTCTCCGGGTCGATGCGTAGTCCCCCGATCTTCCTCGCGCTCGCGCTCGCACTCGCAGCCTGCAGCAACGACGGCTCGGCGACGACGCAGGCCAAGCCGGCGGGCGGTGACGAGCTGCACAAGCTCGCGGGCGTGTACCCCGACAAGTTCGAGTGCAAGTCGATCGCCACGCCCGACGTGCTCGGTGGGGTGCTCGGCGGCACGGTGCGCGAGCTCGACAGTCCGTCGTCGATGCCCCGCGGTGTTCCGCACCCGTGCACGTACGAGGTCGTGATCCAGCAGCCGCCCGAGTACTGGACGTTCGATTTCGACTGCCGTGAAGGCATGAAGCAACGCGCCGATGCGCTGTTCAAGCAGTACGCGCAGACCAGCGCGGATCTGGTCGAGGCGTACAACGGTGCCATGGACGCGGGCCCGCAGCCGGGCGCCAAGCACGACGCCGGCGTGCACGACAAGGACGCCGGGATCGATGCACCGCAGCGCGCGCCCGAGCCGGCGAGTGAAGTGATGGTCGGGCTGAAGGGCCTCGATCATCACGGTCAGGGTTTGATCTTCATCGATGACGATGCGCCGTGCTACGTGCGCGTCGTCGGGCCGGATTCGGCGCGCCGGCTCGAGCTGGCGAAGCTGATCGCGAAGAACCTGACGTTCGCGAACGCGCCGATGATGCCCCGCCCGTTCAAGTGACCGGATCGGTGACGGTGCGCGAGGACGCGCCGTCCGGTGACGGTTCCGAGCTGCGCGCGCAGCTCGTGCTCGCGATCCCGCTCGCGCTGCAGCAGCTCGGGTTCCAGCTGATGGGCACGGTGGATGCCGCGTGGCTGGGCCGCTACGACGAGACCGCGCTCGCAGCTGCCGGCATCGGCAACAACCTGCTGTTCGCGATCAGCGCGATCGGGCTCGGGCTGGTGATGGGCCTCGACACCGTGATCCCGCAGGCGATCGGTGGCGGTCGCTACCCCGAGGCGCGGCGCTACCTCCACGCCGGACTGCGGCTCGCCGTGCTGGCCGGCCTCGTGTGCACCTTGCTGGTGTTCGCCACGCCGCTCGTGCTCTCGGTCGCCGGCGTCGCCAGCGAGGTCGCGAGCGATGCGCGGGTCTACGTGTACCTGCGTGCGCTCGGCATCGTGCCATTTCTGATGTCGGTCGCGCTGCGGAGCTATCTCGCCGCGCACAACGTGACCCGGCCGCTGATCATCGCCGTCATGCTCGGAAACCTCGCGAACGCGGTGCTCGACGTCGCGCTGATCTTCGGGATCCCCGCGATCGGACTGCCGCCGCTCGGCGTGATCGGGGCGGCGATCGCGACGGTGACCGTGCAGATCGTGATCGTGTTCGTCTACCTCGCCTCGGTGCGAGCGCTCGATCCCGATGGCCCGGTCGGTCCGCTCGAGGCCGGTGCGGAATCGCCGCTGCCGATCTCCACGCGCACCGATCTGATGACCATCCTGCGCTACGGCGTTCCGGTCGCCGGGCAGCTGTTCGCCGAGGTGGGCATCTTCGGCGTCGCGACCGTGATCGCGGCGAGCATGGGAACCTTGCCGGTCGCCGGCCACACGATCGCGCTCAACCTGTCGAGCTTCACGTTCTCGGTCGCCGTGGGGATCGGAGCGGCGACCTCCGTGCGCGTCGGCCACGCAGTCGGTGCCAAAGACCTCGCGCTCGCGCGGCGCCGCGGTCTGATCGGCTTCGGGATGGGCCTCGCCATCATGGCGGCGTTCGCGGTGATGTTCGTCAGCGCACCGCGGCTACTGGCGAGCGTGTTCAGTGACGATGCCGCCGTGATCGATGCAGCGGTGCCGTTGTTGATGATCGCCGCGCTGTTCCAGCTCTCCGACGGTGCGCAGGCGATCGGCGCGGGCGCGTTGCGCGGGCTCGGCGACACGCGCGCGACCTTGATCGGCAACCTGGTCGGTCACTACGCGATCGGCCTCGGCATCTCGCTCGGGCTCGGGTTTGGTGCTGGGATGGGCGCGCCCGGGCTGTGGCTCGGCCTGTCGGCGGGGCTCACCGTCACCGCGCTGTACCTGTTCGCGCGGTTCCTCGCCGGCACGAAGCCGGGCACTACCCTCAGAATTCGGACTGAAAGCCCGCGATGAACCGCGGATGACCGGCGGTGCTGCCGTCGAGCGGGAACGCAAGATCGAACCGGAACAGCTCGCGCGAGGTCTGCGGCACGAGCGCGCGTAGCCCGAGTCCGACATCGTGGTGGAGCCGCAGGTCCGCCAGCTTGTCGGCAGCGCCACCGACGTCATAGAACACCACCGCCCCGGTGCGGAACACCCAGACTGGTTTCGGGATCGATCGGATCTCGATCTGGGTACCGGTCAGGCGCAGGCCCGAGAACTGGTTGATGTTGAAGCCGCGCAGACCGTTGTCGGAGCCGATCGTGAAGAACGCGTTGGCGGTGTCGTTCCAGCGGGTGCCGAGGCTGCTCTCGGCGACGATGCGCGCGAACCGATAGGTCGGCGTGACGACGCGCAGGTTGAAGCTCGCCGTGTCATCGATGAATTTGCCATCCTGATGACGCGTGGAGATGCTCGCCGTGGTGGTCACCGAGCCATCGCGGCACCACGGGAACGTCCAGCCGCCGGAGAGCGCCCCGCGCTGGAAGTCGAAGCTCGAGCCGAGCAGCTTGAGACCGACGCCGACCGACACATCGAGGCTCGGACCGATCCGCAGATCCTCGGCGAGGTCATAGGTCTGGACGTTGCGCCGGGTCTTGTAGCGCGGCGTGTACATCGCATAGCCGGCGTACGGAACCGAGGTCACCTCCGAGCGCGGTAGCACGGCGGCGGCGAACGCTGCGCGCTGGTCGTCCGAGCCGGTGAACGTATCGAGCAGCGACGGGCGGATGCTATCGAAGCCGTAGCCCAACGTGACCTGCTGCTTGTACGCGGTGCCGAACTGGCGGACCACGTACGCGCTCGCGCCCCACCGCTTCATCCGGTACATCCACGGCAGCTGCTCGTCGATCGGCGCCGTCCTCGGATCGAACGTCCCCGGCGTCATGTTGCGGGTATCGATCTGCTTCACGCACGGCGATCCGGGCGGGCACCACACCGGCCGCAGGTTGGTGCCGAAGAACGAGCGATCGATGCCGAACCGGTGCGTGAAGTTGACGCCGGCGCCCCACTTGGCTCCGAGGTTCCACAGCGTGCGGGTCAACGCGACCGTGCTCGAGCTGCCCTCGGTGTCCAGGTGCCACGCCGAGGGCTCGGGTCCGCTCGGCATGTTGGGGATCGTGAGGGTGGATCCGAACAACGCTTCGCGGCGGAGGATCGTGTTGACACGGACGCGCAGCTCGAGGTGCTCGCCCAGGAAGTTCTTGTCGAGGAATAACGGGCCGACAGCGACCGCGCCCTGGTCCATCGTCACGGCAGCGGCGAGCAGCACGCGGCGTCCGAGGAAGTTGTTCTCCGAGAGCGACGTCGAGAGGTTCGTCAGCTTTCCGGACTGATATGTGTACTGGGTATTGAGGCGCAGGCTCCAGATATCGCGGGTGACGACGAGGATGTCGACCTTGCCCGGCTCGGAGGACACGACCGGGACGACCGCGATCACCGAGGTGAAGATCGGATCGCGCAGGCGGCGCGCGGTCTCCTCGATCTTGTTTTCGTCCCAGATCTCGCCGGGGCGGAGGATCACCTCGTCGCGAACCACGTACTCCTTCGACGTCACGTGGAAGTTATTGAAGAACCGTAGGACCCGCCCCCGCTCGGCGAACACGTCCTCGTTGTAGACACGGATGTGCCCGACGACCTTGCCCCACGGTGCGGGGTCGAGCTGGTAGCCGCGTGCGGTCAGGGCGCGCTGCATCGATTGCCGCTCGAGGCCGCCGAGGGTGGCGAACCAGTTGCAGTCCGGATCGTGCGCGGCGCACTGCTGCTCGGCAGCCGCGCGATCGATCTTTGCCTGCAGCGCCCCGGGGGCCGGTGCCACGGCCACCGGCGCCGGTGGAGCAGGTGCTGCAGCCACCGGCGACGGGGTCGCGCCGGGCGGTGGAAAGATCGGCGGAGCCTGGGCGGCCGCGAGCTGAACTCCCGCGAAACTGGCGCAGATGATCGCGAGCGAGCGCACGAACGCCATCGTACACGCAGCCGCGTACGTCGTGGCGTGTCATGCCCGTTGTCGTCGCGCCGACTACCCGGTGGACTGCCCGACCTACGCGCGACGCGCCCAGGTCACGCGCGGCTGCTTCGCGAGATCGTGGACCAGCGTCACCGCCGTGAAGCCCGCGCGCTCGAAGCGAACGCGGACCGCGTCGGCCTGATCGTAGCCATGCTCGACGAGCAACGCACCGCCGGCGTTGAGGTGCGTCATCGCGGCGGCCAAGATGCGGTCGTAGAACACCATGCCGTCGGCGCCGCCATCGAGGGCGAGCACCGGCTCGCGGCGGACCTCCGGCGACAGCGTCGCGATCACCGCCGTCGCGATGTAGGGCGGGTTCGACGCGATCAGATCGAAGGTCTCGCCGGCGACGGCCGCGAACAGGTCACCGTGGCGAACCCAGATCCGCTCGGTCATCGCATTGCGCTCGACGTTTCTCACCGCGATCGCGACGGCCTCGGGCGAGATGTCGGTGGCGATCACCTGCGCGGCAGGCAGCTCCTTCGCGAGGCCGAGCGCGATCGCGCCGGATCCGGTGCACAGATCGAGGACGCGGCACGGCGCCGTGCGATCGGCGACCAGCGTGCGCGCGACCTCGACCACGGTCTCGGTATCGGGCCGCGGCACCAGCACGCTGGGGTCGACGAACAGCGGTAGGCCCCAGAACTCGTGCTCGCCGAGCAGGTAGGCGACCGGCTCTCCGCCGAGGCGACGCTTGATCAGCGCGCGATAGCCGGCGAGCTCGGTGTCGGCGAGCGGCTTATCGAAGGCCATGTAGAGCTGGGTCCGGGTGCACTGGAGCACGTGCGCGAGCAGCAGCTGCGCCTCGAGCCGTGCACCCGCGATCCCCGCTTCGGTGAAGCGCTGGGTCGTCCAGTCGAGCACGCCGAGCGTGGTCCAGGTCTGTACCGCCACGCGGTTCTATACCATCCCGCGCGGTTCAGCCGAGGATGGCGAGATCGGCGTGGTTGATGCCGGTGGGTCCGGTGACCACGAGTGCACCGACGGCGGCGAGCGCCGTGCCTGCATCACGGCGGGCGAGCGCGAGCTCGGGATCTAGACCGGCCCGTGCGATGGCGTCCCAGGTCGCGCCGTCGACGAACGCGCCCGCCGGCGTAGGTCGCGTCGCCGGCCGCGGCCCATCCACGCCATCGCTGCCGACGACCAGCGCCTTGCGATGCGTTCCGCGGATCCGGCGGGCGAGCTCGAGTGCGAGCTGCTGGGCGCGGCCGCCTTCGCCATGATCATCGGGGATCGCCAGCGTCGGTTCGCCCCACGCGATGACGAGGCCCGAGCGAGCGGCGAGATCCTCGGCGACGGCGCTGACCTCGCCCTCGATCGGTGGATCGAGGCGCACCGCGGAGATGCCACGCCGCTCGAGCGCGGCGATCGCGGCATCGACGAACGCGGTCATCGGCGCGATCACGCGCGCGACGTCACCGATCCGCGGCGGTGGTCTCAGCACGGAGACCGCGAGCAGGTCGGGCACCTCGATGCCGTGCGCCCGGAGGATCGCCGCCGCGCGCTCCGCGAGCGGCGCGACCGCTGCGATCGTGGGACCCGATCCGATCACCTCGAGCGCATCGCCGATCACGTCGCTGATCGCGAGCGTGATCACGCGCGCCGGCGTTCGCGCGATCAGCCCGCCCGCCTTGACCCGCGACAATGCGGACCGCACGACGTTGAGCTCCGCGATCGGCGCACCCGAGGCCATCAGCCCACCCACGAGCATCCGCAGCGCCGAGAGCGAGATCCCATCCCGCGGCGCCTCGATCAGCGCCGATGCACCGCCGGAGATCAGCGCGAGCAGCACGTCCCCTGCCCTCGCCTCGCGATCGGCGATCCGCCATGCCGCCTCCGCCGCCTCGACGCTGCGCTGATCCGGCGTGGGATGCGGGCCGATGATCACGCGCCAGCCCGCTGGCATCGCACCGCCGTCATCCACCGGCGCGATCGCCACGCCATGCGCCACGGGGCCCGCACCCCGGGCCATCGCGAGCGCCGACTTCCCCACCGCGACGCCGAGCCAGCGCCCTGTCGCGAGGTCAGCGCCGAGATCCTCGATCGCGTTATGCACGAGCACCGCGGGATCACAGCCGGCGATCGCCTCGGCGAATACGGCCTCCGCGAGCAAGCGATCGAGCATCAGCGACGCTCGGCGAGCACGGCGTTGATCCGATCGATGCCCTCGTCGAGCCGCGCCGGGGTGACGCCGGTGAAGCACAGCCGCGCGAACCCGCCGCAGCGCTCGCCGAACGCGGTGCCCGGCGCGAGCAGCACGCCGTTGGCCGCGCAGGCCTCGAGGATCGGCATGCAATCGTCGCTGGTGTAGCCGCGGAGGTCGACCCAGAGATACGCGCCCCCGGGTGGAGCTGACGCCGGCGCGACCAGCCGAGAGCGCGCACGATCGCGAGCCGCGAGGTAGCTGGCGCGCGCCCCGGCGAGGAACGCCGCGCCGTTCTGGAGTGCACCGAGCGCCGCTCGCTGCATCGCGACCGGCACGTTGTAGACGCTGTGATTGACCAGCTTCTTGATCGTCGCGATGACGCCATCGGGGCCGAGCGCATACCCGACGCGGAGCCCTGCCTGCGCGTAGCTCTTGGCGAACGAGAACACCGTGATCGTGCGGTCGAACGCACCGGGAATCGCCGCGAGCGACACGTGGGCCGCGTCGTAGCCGTAGTCCTCGTAGACCTCGTCCGAGAGCAGCCACAGGTCGTGGCGCGCGGCGAGCTCCGCGACCTGTGCGAGCTGCGCGCGGGACAACATCGCGCCATCCGGGTTGTTCGGGGTGGCCAGGTAGATCGCCGACGTCCGCGGTGTGATCGCGGCCTCGACGCCGCCGAGCGGTACCTCCACGGGGACGACGTTGAACCCGAGCGCCGTGCCACGGATCAGCGGCCAGTGCGGGGTCACCAGGATCAGCTCGTCGCCCGGATCGCACAGCGCCTGCACCGCACACGACAGGGCGTGGGTCGCCCCGACCGCGACCTGGACCCCCGAGGCCGTGATCTCGAGCCCGTTGGTGCGGCGGGCCTTCTCGGCGATCGCCTCGACCAGGGGACTCCAGCCACCCGGGCTGCCATACGCATACAGGTCCGCCGGCGACATCGCGGCCCACTCCACCTCGGCGAGACCCGCGGGCGGAGCCAGGTGGGTATCCCCGATCTGTAGCGGGATGACGTCGCCCGGGAACCGGGCCAGGTGCTCTCGCAGGCGCGCGAAGATCGACGCGGGGACACGCGAACCGGCCGTCGAGACCTCGGGGAACCGCGACACGGACGCCAGCTTATCATTGCCGCGCTCCGTGATAGGTTCTCGGACGATGTCCGCCGAGCTCGCGCACGCAGATGTGGTGTCGCCACGCCGCCGTGCACTCCGCTTCGAGCTGATGTTCGTGGTCCTGATCTCGGCCGCCGTCATGGTCCCGGGGATCTGGCGCTACTCGCTCGTCGATCCGTGGGAGACGCACTACGGCGAAGTCGCGCGGATGATGTTGCAGAACAACGACTGGGTGCACACCGAGTGGCCCCAGGACAACGAAGGGTTCCGCAGCAAGCCGGTCCTCCAGTTCTGGATGATGGCAGCAGGTATGCGTGCGGTCGGCGTGGGGGCCGATGGCGGCTACTCCGGCGAGATGGTCGATTCCGCGCGCGTCATGATCGGCATCCGGCTGCCATTCATCCTGTCGGCGATCGCGGGCCTGACCTTGATGTGGTGGATGCTCGCGAGCCTCGTCAACCGGCGACTCGCCTGGCTGTCGCTGCTCACCGTCGGTTCCGCGCCGATGTTCTGCATGATCGCGCGCAACGCGATGCCCGACATGCCGATGGTCGCATGCACGATCGGTGCGCTGGCACTGTTCACCATGGCCGTGGAGGACGGCGATCGTCCGATCCTCCCGATCTGGCGGGTTCGATTCCGGAGCCGGCAGCTTCCGATCGACGCGCGGCACGTCGTGCTCGTGCTCGCCGGTGGCTTCATCCTGATCCAGGCCGCGTATTATGCGTTCTACTTCATCATGTCGCCGCAGCTCGCGGTGCGTGGGCCGATGCCGAGCCCGGCACTGTGGTTGCCGCTGCTGATGGTGCTAGGCGTCGGGGCGATGTCTCGCACCGGATGGCTGATCCTCCGCCTCCCGTTCGTGCTCGTCGGTGGCGCGATCTCCGCGATCCTCAACGAGCCCCTCCCCGCGCGCCTGGCTCCTCCCGCCCGGCGCGGCCCGTTCGGCGTGCTCCTCGGCTGGGCGACCGATGGCACGCTCGAGGCCTGGGACAAGCACGCACTCGATCGCTACCTCGTGCGCGGCCTCATCGTGTTCCCCGGGTGGTTCACGCGCTGGGTCGGTGGGGCCCAGGACAACTCGCTCCGCTCGACGTGGAAGGCCAGCGGCGTCCTCGCCGAGGCGATGTTCGTGATGAAGCCACTGACCCGGCTCCGGCAGGTCTACCTGCTCGGCTGCTACTCGCTGCTCGGCGTCAGCGTGCTCGCGAAGGGCCCGCCCGGGCTCGCCGTGATCGGCATCGTCGGTGTGCTCCACGTGATGCTGCTCGGCCGCTGGCGCGCGCTCTACGAGGGCGAGTTCGAGATCAAGCGCGGTCTCGTGATGATGCTCGCCACGTTCCTGCCGTGGCACGTCGCGATGTTCCTGAAGGATGGGCTGCGGTTCATCGACGAGTATCTGTTCACCCACGTGCTGAACCGCGCCGCGGTCGGCGTCGACAACTCGCCCGGCACGTTCGAGTACTACACCGACCAGATCGGCCACGGGATGTGGATCTGGGCCGCGCTGATCCCTGCCGCACTCGCGTGCGCATTCCTCCACGCACGCCAGGACACGCGCGAGGGCCGCGTGCGGTTCATGATGGCGCTGTGGGCGATCGTCGGCGTCGCGATGTTCTGCCTCGTACAGACCAAGTTTCATCACTACATCCTCCCTGCGATCCCGCCACTCGCGATCCTCGTCGCCTTCCTCCTCGACGATCTGTGGAGCAAGCGGTACAAGCTGCACCCGCTGCTCGCAGCGCTCGGCGTGGGCATCGTGCTCCTGATCTGCCGCGACCTCATGCACGAGCCCGAGCGCTGGATCGAGATGTTCGTGTTCCGCTACGACCGCCCGTGGCCGAGTGGCGATCCGTGGCTGATCGATCCGTCCGACGGCTTCCTCGCGCTCGGGATCGCTGCCGCGATGGTGCTGCCGCTGCTCGCCACCCGGTTCGTGCGCATCGGTGTGATCGCCGTCGGTGCCGCTGGCCTCGCGATCTGCGTCTGGGCACTCCAGGTCTACATGCCCGTCGCCGGCCAGCACTGGGGCATGCGCGAGGCGATCCGCACCTACTACGAGCAGCGTACCGTCTACGGACAGAAGCTCGTGTACTTCGGCGCCCACCAGCTCAACGTCGACTGGAAAGACGTCCAGGACACCTGGTCGTTCGACACCTTCATCCCCGACACGCTGCAGGCCGGTCAGCCGATGACGATCGACATCGAGGTCCACAAGGCGGACGACGAGCGGATCACCGAGACCGCGATCACGCTGAACGGTACGGCCACGTCGATTGGCGACCGCTCGGTGAGGATCACGCTCGCACCGGGCGAGCGAGAGAAGCTCGAACCGTTGATCGCGAAGGGGGAGCCCTCGGGTCCCAGACCGGCGCGCCCGCCCTCGCGCACCGTGGACGCCGATCGGCTGATCGCGTGGCAGCTGTACTGGCGCGGCGAGAACTTCTGGTCGGGCGACGAGATCTGGGGCTACCCGCCCGAGATGAAGACTGCATTCATGAAGACCGACAACGTCGAGTTCAATAAGTACATCAACGACCGCTCGCGCTCGCCGGTCGGCCGCAAGTACTTCGTGGTCACCGAGGGCGGCCGGATCACCGGAGTCCGCTCGATGCTCCCCACCCAGCGCGGCCGCGATTCGTTCGAGGTGCTCGACACCACGAGCAACAAGTTCTCGCTCGCCGGGTTCACGCTGTAGCCGTCAGGGATCCCGACAGCTGACGGATCGGCTAGCAGCGTCCTCCCCCGACGTTGCTGGTTTCACGGCCGTGCCTGGGCATGCAGGTTGCTGCACGATGCGGGCATGAAGCGCCTGGTGCCGCTGGTGTTGCTGGTTCTGATCGCGGGCGGGTACTTCGCGTACAAGCGCTACCTGTCACATCGCCCGTTTGCGTGGGCCGGCACCGTGGAGGCGCGCTCGATCTCGGTCGGCTCTCGGACCGGCGGCCGCGTCGCCCGGGTGCTGGTCCAGGAAGGCGACCGGGTCAAACCGGGTCAGGTCCTGATCGAGCTCGAGCACGGCGACCTTGATGCGCAGCGCGCGGGCGCCGAGGCCCAGCTCGCGCAGATGGCGGCGACGCTCGACAAGCTGAAGGCCGGCGCGCGGCCGGAGGAGATCGCGCAGGCACAGGCGCGCACGGCACAGGCGACCGCAGTGCTCCAGGAGACTCGCCACGGTAGCCGGGTCGAGGAGGTGGCTCGCGCCGAGGCGCAGCTGGCATCGGCGCAGGCGCTGGTCGACAAGGCCGCGCTCGACGCAGATCGTGCCCACCGGCTGCTCGCGAGTCAGGCGATCGCGCAAGCCGAGGCTGATGCCTCGGATACGTCGCTGCGGACGGCGAAGGCGCAGCGCGATGCACAGCAGAAGATCCTCGAGCAGCTGCGTGCGGGCTCGCGGACCGAGGAGAAGCAGCAGGCCGCGGCGCGGGTCGCCGAGGCGCAGGCCGCCGCGAAGCTCGTGATCGCGGGTCCACGCGTCGAGGATCTGCGCGCCGCACAGGCGCAGGTCGAGGGCGCCCAGGCCCGGCTCGCGCAGCTCGAGATCACGATCGGCGAGCTCGCGATCAAGGCGCCCGCCGCGGCGCGCGTGGAGTCACTACAGCTGCGGCCCGGCGATATCATCGGCCCCAACGCCACCGCTGCGACCTTGCTCGAGGCCGGGCAGCTCTACATCCGGCTCTACGTTCCGGAGACCCAGATCGGCCGGATCTCGATCGGCCAGGAAGTCCCGATCACCGTCGACAGCTTCGATCAACCGTTCCGCGGCAAGGTCGAGCACATCAACACACAAGGCGAGTACTCGCCGCGCAACTTGCAGACCGCCGACGAGCGCGCCGATCAGGTGTTCGCCGCGCGGGTGGGCCTCATCGATGGCAACGACGAGCTGCGCGCCGGCATGGCCGCGACGATCGAGGTGCCGAAGTGAGCGATGCTGCGATCGTGGTCGACAACGTGACGCGGAAGTTCGGCGACTTCACCGCGCTCTCGCAGGTCAGCCTCGAGGTGCAGACCGGCGTGATCTACGGTCTGCTCGGGCCCAATGGCTCCGGCAAGTCGACGCTGATCCGCCTGCTCTGCGGGCTGCTCGCGCCGACCTCAGGCAGGGCCAGCGTGCTCGGACTCGACGTGGTGACGAACGGCGAGCAGATCCGCCGGAGCATCGGCTACATGAGCCAGAAGTTCGCGCTGTACCCGGATCTGACCGTGCTCGAGAACCTGGAGTTCTACGCGCGGGTCTACGGGCTCTCCGGTCCACGTCTGCGCGAAGGCGTCGAAGGCGCGATGGCGCTGACCCACATCACCCCGTACGCGAACCGCCGCGCCGGGCTGCTCTCCGGTGGCTGGAAGCAACGGCTCGCACTCGGTGCCGCGCTGATGCACGGCCCCAAGGTGGTGTTCCTCGACGAGCCCACAGCCGGCATCGATCCGGTCGCACGCCGCGAGCTGTGGGACCTGCTGTTCACACTCGCCGCGCAGGGCATCACGCTGCTGGTCACCACGCACTACATGGACGAGGCCGAGCGTTGCGGCGAGGTCGGATATCTCTACCTCTCGAAGCTGCTCGTCAACGGAACGCCGGAGACCCTCAAGCTGCTGCCGCAGGTCAACGACCCGCTGGCACGCCGGCTCGAGATCGAGACCCCCGCCTCGACCCGTGCGCTGAGCTGGCTACGTGCACAGCCGTTCTGTCGCAGCGCCACCGTGTTCGGTGCCGCGGTGCACGCCGAGATCACGGCCGCGATGTCGGATCAGGAGCTGCTGTCACGGCTGGCTGCGGCGGGCTTCTCGTCGACGGTGCGCGCGATCGCTCCATCGCTCGAGGACGTGTTCGTCGCGCTCACCGAGCAGGCCGCGCGCGACCGCGGCACGCTGCAGAAGGTGAGCGCCTAGATGTGGGGCTCGTTCGTGGCCATCCTCCGCAAGGAGTTCAAGCACATCTTCCGCGACCGCGGGACGCTGGTGATGTTCTTCATGCTGCCGGTGATCCAGCTGTCGCTGTTCGGGTTCCTCGATCAGAACGTGAAGAACCTGCCGACCGTGATCGTCGACCAGGATCAGACGCGCTACAGCCGCGAGCTGATCGACGAGCTGCGCGCGACCCGGACCTTCGCGATCACCGACATCACCAACAGCCCCGAGCAGGGACGCGCGATGATCTCTCGCGGCACCGCCCGCGTCGGCGTGATGATCCCGCCGGACTTCCACGACCGTCGTGCGCGGAAGGAGAACGCGCAGTTCCTCGTCCTGATCGATGGCTCCGACTCGAACGTCAGCGCACAGGCACTCGCGTCGATCAACGGGCTCGCCGCGCAGCAGAATTTCGATGCGGCCAAGGCGCTCGGCGCGAAGCCCCTGCTGTCCGCACAGCCGATCGTGCTGTTCAATCCAGGTGGCCGCACCGCGAACTACATCATCCCGGGACTCGTCGCGATCCTGCTGCAGATCGCCGCGATGGTGCTCGCCTCGATCGCGATCGTCCGAGAGCGCGAACAAGGCACGATGGAGCAGCTGCTGGTCACGCCGATCCATCCGGTCGGGCTGGTGCTCGGCAAGCTCGCGCCGTACCTCGTGATCGGCATCGCGGAGATGGGGATGATCCTCCTGATCATGCGGTGGGGCTTCGGCGTCCCGATCCAGGGCAGCTTGCTGTTCCTGTTCGCGACCGCGGTGATGTACCTGTTCGCGCTGCTCGCGCTCGGCCTCACGATCTCGATGCGTGCCCAGACCCAGATGCAGGCGACGCAGATGGCGCAGATGCTGCTCCTGCCGTCGATCTTCCTGTCGGGCTACATCTTCCCGGTCGCCGGGCTCCCCAAGGTCCTCTACTGGATCGGGCGCGGCTTGCCGGCGACCCACATGATCGATGTGATGCGGGGCGCCGTGCTGCGCTCCGCCGGCCCGTGGGATCTGTTGCCGAGCCTGCTGGCTCTCGCGGGGATCAGCGTGGTGCTCGTCGCGCTGTCGGTCGCTCGCGTGCGCAAGCTGACGGTCTGAATCCAGCACAGGCCCACCTGTAGGTGCGGTTCGAGGCAACGATTTTGGGGTCGCGGTGTCCCATCCGTCGCGGCGCCAGATAGACCCGATGTGGGGGTGGCGCGTGGAATGTTGGTGCTATCCTCGATTGTTGGAAGCCAGATGCGGGGCCCGCGAGGGTCCGGTCGCGTAGGAGCCCGCCGTGCAAGCTACTGATACGTCGTCGATCCAGCGCCTGATCGCTCAGGCACGGAGACGGATCCGGAGCCAGTGGGCGCTCGAAGGTGCGACCACCGCCTCGATCCTGACAGCGGCAGCGGCCCTGGCGACGATCTACGCGCTACGGATCGACGCGATCGGCACCGGCACGGGCATCGGCCTGCTGGTCGGGTGCGCCGGCCTGATCGTGATCGGCGCGGCCGTCAGCGCGCTGCGGCAGATCGATGACGAGACGGTGGCCCGCCGGATCGATCGCGCGTCCAACCTCTCGGATCGCCTGTCCACCGCGGTCGCGTTCCAGCGCTCGCTCGCCCGCGCGCCCGCCGTTGCTGAGACGGCGGACGAGACGGCGGACGAGACGGCCGATCTGATGGTCGCTGCGATCAAGGATGGCGTCCGCGCCGTGCCTCGCGCGGACATCGTCGCCGCCGCTCCGTTCACCACGCCCAAGGACCTGCGCGCCGCGGCGGCCTTCGTGGTGGTCTCCGCGCTCGCGGCCGGCCTGATCATCCCGCGCACGAACCACGATCCGCGGCTGTTTCGCGCGGACCCCGATCACGCCCGCCCGGGCGAGGTGGCCGTGCTCCGCGGCGAGAACCTGCTCGAGGGCGTGGTGATCGCGGAGTCCGGAATCCCGAGCGGCGCGCAGGTCACCCTCGGGCCCACGGGCAAGACGCGTGCGCTGATCATCGAGTCGTGGAGCGCCAGCACGATCACCGTCCGGATTCCCGAGGATGCACCGATCGGCGACACCGTCGTCACCGCGCACCTGACGGCAGATGGTCCGGGCACAGGTCCGGTCGAGTTCACCGTCGTGGATCTCAAGGATACGCGCTACCACAAGGCCACCGCCGTCCTGCTCGACCCCGACGAGGAGGCCTACGTGAAGGCGATCCTCGAGCAGCTGAAGCTGGTCGCCAAGCGCGACAACGTCCCCGAGCTCGAGGACTTCGCGAACAAGATCGACCAGATGTTGAACGATGCCGAGGAAGGCAAGATCACGAAGGAGCAGCTGCTCGAGGCGCTGCAGAAGGCAGAGGAAGCCCTCGCCAAGAATGCCGAGCCCAACCAGGCCGAGATCAACAAGCAGATGTCGGAGCTGGGCAAGGAGCTCTCCAAGGACCAGAGCACCAAGGACCTCGGAGATGCACTGCAGAAGAACGATCTCGAGAAGGCGCGCGAGGAGATGGAGAAGCTCGCGAACAGGCTCGATCCCGAGGCGATGAAGCGGGAGATCGAGAAGCTCGAGAAGCAGCTCGAGAACAAGGACCTGTCGGAGCAGGAGAAGGCCGAGCTGCAGAAGAAGCTCGACGAGCTCAAGCAGCAGCTCGAGCAGGCCAAGAAGCAGCAGGAAACGGCGCAGAAGCAGCAGCAGGATCTCGACAAGCAGATGAAGGAGCTCGAGAAGCAGCTCGCCGACAAGAACCTGACCGAGCAGCAGAAGCAGGACCTGCAGAACAAGCTCGACCAGCTCAAGGCCGAGCAGCAGAAGCTCGAGCAGCAGAAGCAGGACGCGCAGAAGCAGCAGGACGAGCTCGAGAAGCAGAAGGAAGAGCTGCAGAAGCTTCTCGAGAACAAGCAGCTGTCCGAGCAAGAGAAGCAGGAGCTGCAGAAGAAGATCGACGAGCTGAAGCAGCAGAAGCCGATGACCGCAAAGGACAAGGAGCAGCTCGCCAAGCAGCTCGACAAGGTCAGCAAGCAGATGCAGAAGCAGCAGAAGGACCAGGACCAGAAGCAGGACCAGGCCCAGCAGAAGCTGAAGGACGAGATCAAGCGCCTCGAGAAGAAGCAGCAGGAAGCGAAGACCGAGCAGGAGCGTCAGGAGTCCGAGCGCCAGCTCCAGAAGAAGAAGGACGAGCTGCAGAAGCTCGACAAGGATCAGCAGGACAAGCAGGACTCGGCGCAGCGCTCGGCGCTGAAGCGGCTGCAGAAGGACATGGAGAAGGCCGCCGAGAACCTCGACAAGCCGAAGCAGGATCCGAACCAGAGCAAGGAGCAGCAGGACGAGGAGGAGAAGGAGCGCGAGAAGCAGGCGTCACGGAATCTGAAGGACGCCGCTCGCGAGACCGGCCGCGTCGACCAGGATCAGCGCAAGCAGGCGACCCAGAAGAAGCTGTCCTCGCAGATGGATGACCTGCGCGAGGCGATGCGCCGCGCCAAGCAGAAGGGCGACAACGGCCCGAAGGATCCGTTCGGCAAGCAGGGCAAGAACAAGGACTTCTCCCAGCGTGCACGCGGCCAGAAGGGCTCGGGTCAGGCGTGGAAGCCCGGCCAGGGTCAGGGCAACCAGCCCGGTGGTCAGGGTCAACAGCCCGGCGGTCAGGGCCAGCAGCCAGGTGGCAAGGAATGGGGCACCGGCCACGACGACAACCTCACCGGCGATCCCACGGGCAAGTCCGGCAAGACCAAGGACGATGATCTCACCGGCCAGCAGGGTAGCAAGGGCACGTCGCGCCGCGAGACGATCCTCGCCGCTGCCCAGAAGGGCTTTGCTTCGACCAGCTACAAGAAGGTCTACGCCGACTACCAGAAGATCGTCGAGGAGGTCATGCGCAACGAGAAGATGCCCTCCAGCTACAAGTATTACGTGAAGCGCTACTTCGCGAAGATCCACCCCAACTCGGGCGACAACTCCGAAGCCCCGGCACCGCAGGACACCCCATGAGCCAAGCCACGCTGAGCCGAGACGTCGAAGGCACCGTCGATTCGTTCACCGCCGATCTGCGCAAGCTGCGCGAGGAGATCGGAAAGATGATCGTCGGCCAGGAGACGATCGTCGAGGGCGTACTGACCTGCCTGCTCGGCGGCGGCCACGCGTTGCTCGAGGGCGTGCCCGGCCTCGGCAAGACGATGCTCGTGCGCACGCTCGCCGAGACGATCGATGCGCACTTCTCGCGCGTGCAGTTCACGCCCGATCTGATGCCCGCCGATATCGTCGGCACCAACGTCATCACCGAGCAGCACGGGCAGCGAGTGTTCGAGTTCCAGAAGGGCCCGATCTTCGCCAACATCGTGCTCGCCGACGAGATCAACCGCGCCACGCCGAAGACCCAGTCGGCGTTGCTCGAGGCGATGAGCGAGGGCTCGGTCACCGTCGCCAAGCAGACCTATCAGCTCGAGAAGCCATTCTTCGTGCTCGCTACCCAGAACCCGCTCGAGATGGAAGGCACCTATCCGCTGCCCGAGGCCCAGCTCGATCGATTCTTCTTCAAGCTGGTCGTGGAGTACCCGAACAAGGAGCACCTCCACACGATCCTCGACCGCACCACGTCCGATGAAGTTCCGCAGCCGCAGGCCGTGATTGGCAAGGCGCGGATCATGGAGATGCGCGAGTTGGTCCGGAAGGTCCCGCTTGCCCGCCAGATCCAGGACTACGCGGTGCGCGTCGTGCTCGCCACGCATCCCGAGAATCCCGAAGCCACGGCGATGAGCAAGCAGTTCCTCCGCTACGGTGCGTCGCCACGCGGCCTGCAGGCCGTGATCCTCGCGGCGAAGATCCGCGCGCTGCTCGAGGGCCGCTACGCGGTCGCGATCGATGACATCCGCCACGTCGCGCCCCCTGCCCTGCGCCACCGCCTGATCATGAACTTCGAGGGCGAGGCCGAGGGCGTCCGCCCCGATGCGATCATCAACGAGATCCTCAAGGCCACGAAAGAAGCCTGATGGTCCGTCCTGCGATCAGCGGCGCGTTCAAGGCGGCCGCCGGAGCCACTGCGCCAGCGAAGAAGAACCGCGCGGACGACCGATCCGAGCTGTTCGACGAGAAGTTCTTGAAGACCTTGGAGCACCTGCACATGGTGTCTCGCAAGGTGTTCGCCGGAAACCTGCGCGCCGAGCGCCGCACCCGCAAGGTTGGCTCCGGCATCGAGTTCGCCGATCACCGAACCTACTCGCGCGGCGACGACTTCCGGTACATCGACTGGAACCTCTACGGCCGGCTCGACAAGCTGCTGCTGCGGCTGTTCGAGGAGGAGGAGGATCTCAGCATCTACATCCTGGTCGACGTGTCGGACTCGATGTCGATCGGCTCGCCGCTACCGAAGCTCCACTACGCGATGCAGGTCGGCGCGGCGCTGACCTACGTCGGGCTCGCGAACCTCGATCGCGTGGCGATCATCCCGTTCGCCGGCAAGCTGATCGATCGGATGCCGCCCGCACGCGGTAAGAACCGGATTTTCCGCGTGTTCGACTTCCTGCGCAACTGCGACATCGGCGGCAAGACCGAGCTCGCCGAGTGCATGAAAACGTTCGTCACGCAGAACAAGCGCCGCGGCCTCGCCGTGCTGATCTCCGACTTCTACGATCCCGATGGCTTCGAGCAGGGCCTCAACACGCTCCGCTACAACAAGTTCGAGCCGTTCGTGCTCCAGGTCTACGACAAGCGCGAGGCCGAGCCCGCGCTGCACGGTGATCTTTCGCTGGTCGACTGCGAGACCGGCGAGATCAAGAACGTCACGATCTCGAAGTCGCTGCTCGAGGCGTACACCGCCGAGCACGAGAAGTACTGCAAGGAGCTCGAGGCGTACTGCACGAAGTACGCGATGCCGTTCTTCCGCACCCACACCTCGATCCCGTTCGACGAGCTGGTCCTCAAGATCTTCCGCTCGGGGGGCTTTCTCCGGTGAGCTTCCTCGGGCCGATTCCGCTGGCGATGTTCGCGTGGATCGCAGGCGGCGCCGCCGTGCTCGCGATCGGCGCGTACATCATCAAGATGCGGCGGCGCCGGTTCGAGGTCCCGTTCGCGCGGCTGTGGCAGCGCGTGCTCGAGCAGAAGGATGCCAATGCGCTGTGGAAGCAGCTCAAGCGGCTGATCTCGCTCCTGCTGATCCTGCTGATCCTCGCGATCATCCTGTTCGCCGCGCTGGATCCCACGCTCGGTGCGGTGTCGCGCAATGCGCGCAGCGTGGTGGTGCTGGTCGATGCGTCCGCCTCGATGAAGGCGATGGACGGCGACGAGGCCGGCAAGCGGTCCCGGCTCGAGGCCGCGAAAGAGCGCACCAAGCAGCTGATCGATTCGATGGGCGGCGGCGACCTCGCGCTGATCATGA
>JAYUVX010000348.1:0-32621 GCA_043753855.1 Myxococcales bacterium
CTCGCGCGGTCGAGCGGATTGATCCCCTTGAGTGCGGCCTTGTCGATGTCTCCGTCGAAGTACGCCGCACGTTGTTCGAACTCCGTGAAGTCCTCGACGGACATCAGCGCGCGCTGTGAGCCGAACAGTCGCTGAATGTTGACGCCCCGCAAGGAGGGCGTGTCGATCCGGTTGCGATGTTCCTGTGGCCGGATGTCGCCGACGAGGTGCGTCGCGGCGTTGGTGTGACCGTTCGAGTGGCAGTCAAAGCACCCGACTCCGAGCTGTGGCTCAGCCGAGCGCCGATCGTCGATCAGGTTGAACTGTTGCTGCGCGAACGGGAACACGAGGAGCCGGAGCCCATCGAGCTGCTTTGGATTGAGCTTGTCCTTGAACAGCCGATAGAAGTTGTGGGTCGTGACGACCTCGCCCTGTGACACATCGCCGAGGTCTGGCCGGGTGGTCAGAAAGATCGCGGCGGGGAACTCTGGCAGGATGTGGTCCGGAAGATCGAAGTCCAGATCGAAGCGTTGAAGGTCCCGGCCGGTCTGCGAGAGGATCTCTGCGATTTCGAAGCGCGGAAACAGCATTCCGCCCTCGAGGTGACGAGGATGCGGCAACGGCATGAACCCCGTCGGAAACGCATCGGCGGCCCGGATCTCCGCAGGCGACATCGCGCCGAGGCTCCCCCAGGTCACGCCTGCGGGTAGCCTGACCCGCACGCCGGCCTGTACGGGCTTGCCTCGCGTCATCGTCACCGGCCCTGGGTGGTCTCCGAGATCGTAGCGCGCATCGAGGAGAGCGAGCTGGCGCTGCATGAACATCGGCTTTTCGCCCTCGAGCCGGGCCTTCATCTGCTCGAAGGTCTCCCCGGCCGGCGGCGCTGATGGCGTGACGACCGGCGACCGGTCGGGCTCGGCCTCGATCCGGGTCTCATCTGGATGGCTACATCCCGCCAGCGCGGCCGACGCCAGTAGCAGCCGCGCACTCGTTGTTCCTATGCTCATGCTCATCCTCCTGTGTGCGGCGCACTGGTGCAGCAGCCGCGCCATCGCCACGCGCGACCGCTCCCGCCTCGATCCGGCGCACGCGGTGCACGAACACAGGATCTCCGCGCTGGCACGCGGTCAGCAGCAGGTGCGAGAGCTCGAAGGTCGGATTGCGGTTCAGCCAACGAGCGTCGACGTCGCGTTGTGTGCTGGGCGCGCGTGCGTCGGCGCAGGTCGCGATGCCGCGGGTGAATTTCGAGCCACGCCGTTGACCGAAGGCAACCGCGACGCCGTCGCTCGAGCTGCGTTGTTCAGTGGCGCTTCGTCGCGATCGACTCGGTCTCTACCACGTCATCACCGGCCGCTTCGTCGCCGGTGAACGCGATCGTCTTCGTGGTCGCGCCGGTCGCTGCCCCCCTGGTCTGGATGAAGAACGTACGGTTCACGACGGGGACGCCATCGCTCTCGATCTCGAGCAGAAGCTTGGCATTGGGCGCGAGCACTTCCTCGCGTGTGAGCTTGAAGTTTCCGCGCACCACCGCTGCATCCGCGTAGACGATCTTGTGACGCGTTCCGACGGGCTGCTTCGTCCGGCTGACGTCGGAGATCTTCAGCTCGAGCTCGGGTGCCGGTAACGGACGGGCAAGGGCGATCGCGTAGTACACGGTCCATTCCCCGTCCTGTTCATAGAACAACACGCGGCCTGGATCTGCGGACTTGACCTTCTTGAGCAAGCTGGGACCGGTTCCGCTCAACGAGGTCGGCGTCAATGCGAGGACGTTCGCGACCTTCTTGGGGGGGCCGGCGTCGGAGATCGCGACTGCACTCGATAGCAGCAGGAGAGCGAGCTTGAAAATCACAACAAAACCGTACCGCGGACCGGCGGAGGCTACGGGTACTCGTGGGGTTGCTGCAGGTCGACGATGAGCCGACGACGATGCGATGCGCACGCACAGTCATCCGGTTGGGAAACCAATCACCCACACGCACGCTCGGGATCTCCGGCGTTCACAGCGACCTCCACCACCCCACGGTGTTGCGTCGCTCTGCGCGGTCGTGCACCTTCAGGCCGTGCACAGGACGGCGTGGTTCGTGGGGTTCGCCTTCGCCGTCGGTTGTGGAAGTCGAAGCCCGGCCAAGACATCGCCAGTACCCACCCGAGCCAGCGCCGCGGTCGCCATTGCGCCCATTGCGCCAGCGATCGAAACCGAAGTCGTTCAGTGGATCGCCGGGCGTGAAACGATCCTCGTACGCACGCCGACGATGGACTCTTCGAGCTGGCCGCTGTCCACGTCGGGCATCTGGTTCGTGCGTCCGGCACGGCGCCAGCTCGATGCGGTGCAGCTCGAGGTGTTCTTTGACCGCGCACTCGCAATCGGTGTCCCGGGCGTGTCGCTCGCGGACTTCGCGGTGACGGATGGCACGATCGCCCGAGCCCTCGCGTCGCGGCCGTCCACCCTCAGCTTTGTTGACCTGTCGAACACGTCGGTCACGGACGCCACGACACGTGCGCTGGCCAGGCTCCCGAACCTCGAGCATGCCTGGCTGTCCGGGACGCAGATCACCGATGCGTCGCTGGCCGAGCTCGCGACGACCTCGACCCTGACGAGCATCCGGGTCGACGACACCCCGGTCACCGACGCCGGGCTGGCTTCGCTCGCCAAGCTCCCGTCGCTCACGGTCGTCAGCGCCAGTGGCACGCAGATCTCCAGCGCGGGCCTCGACGCGCTGCTCGTCGCTCGGCCGCTGCGCTACCTGGCGGTTTCTCGCACGGCGATCGACCAGAGCTCGCTGAGATCTCTCGGTACACGCTGCGAGCTCAGCGGAATCGACCTGAGCACCACGGCCATCGATGACGCGGCGCTGTCGTTGGTCTCCGGCTGCCCAGATCTCGCCGCCGTCGACCTCGCTCACACTCGGATCACCGAGCACGGCGTCCTCGCGCTCGAACACCTGCCGCTCACGCGGCTGGACCTGTCCCACACCGCGGTTCGCACGAGTGGTCTCGATGCGATCCGAAACGCCACGGAGCTGACGTGGCTCGATCTCGGCTACACGAACATCACGAACCGTGGCATCGCCTCGCTGGCGAAGCTGACCAGGCTCGAGCATCTGGGCCTCGCGTACCTCGGCGTCTCCGCGGATGTGATGAGCGTGATCGCGCGCAATCCTGGCTTGCGCGAGCTCGACCTGACCGCGGCGAAGATCGATGACGATGACGTACGGCGCCTCGCGCGACAACCCTCCCTGACCGCGCTCGGACTCGGCTGGACGCGAATCTCCGATGCCAGCGCTGACGCGTTCGCCGAACGCGCCGAACTGGAGCGGTTGGAGCTTGGCCACACCGCGATCACCGACGCCACGCTCGCTCGCCTGACGACGACGAAGCTGCGGCTACTCGATGTCGCCGGGACCGGCGTCACCGCAGCGAGTCTTGCGAAGGTCTCCACCTGGAGCGATCTGCGCGAGCTCTACATCTCCGACACGCAGATCACCGGATCCTTCGATCGTCTGAAACCACTCGGCAACCTGCGCGTGCTCCACGTGGCCGGTTTGCCATTCGACGACGCGGGTGCCGAGAATCTTCGTTCACTGACCCGTCTCGTGGAGCTGGATGTTTCGAGAACCAAGATCACGCGTGCGTCCACCCCGGTCCTCGGATCGCTCGTGGGTCTTGAAACGCTGGCACTCGACGACCTGCCAGTCGTCGACCAGGATGTCGCCACCTTGACGACCACAGCCAGCGCGCTGGAGACCCTGACGTTGAACCGCACCTCGATCACCGACGGTGCCATGGCGAAGCTCGGCGCGCTGAAGCGATTGAGCCAGCTCTCGATCAAGGAGACCGCTGTCACCGACCTCGGATGTTCGAACCTCGCGGCGATGCGCCTCGTCGCGATCAACATCTCGGGAGCTCACGTCACGGTCAAGTGCCTCGGGGCCCTGAGTCGCAGCGTGACGTTGACGGAGCTCGACGCTGACGACCTCGGTCTCCGGATCGGAGATCAGCTGGCACCGACCTCGAAGCTCGTCACGCTCTCGGTGGTGGGCTCCACGTTCGACGAGCAAGGGATTGCCTCGCTGCACCGACTACGTTCGCTGCGCGAGCTTCATACGACCCATGGTGCGCTGTCGAGGAAGGCGCGCCGGGAGTTGATCGCGTCAGGGATCGGGATCGACTGACCGAGGACTCGCGCGTCGCCGAGCGCGGTTTGTCGTCGCCAGCATCTGCAAGCAGTCCGGTTGAGGGATAGTACGCGCATGTCAGCGGATATCTTGGTGACCGGAGCAACCGGAAACGTCGGCAGCGCCGTGATCGCTGCGCTCGTCGCGCGGGGCGTGCCCACGCGAGCGGCGGTCTCGAACGCCTCCAAGCGCGTGCCCGCTGCGGTCTCCACGGTGACGCTCGACCTGACGGATGCTTCGACGTTTCCCGCCGCGGTCGAAGGTGCGCGCGGACTGTTCCTGCTCCGGCCACCCGCGATCTCGAACGTCAAGGACACGCTCAACGTGCTCGTCGACGTCGCGCGCGATCGAGGCGTCGAGCATGTGGTGTTTCTGTCGGTGATCGGCGCGGACCGCACGCGCTACATCCCGCACTACGCGGTCGAACGCCATCTCGAGCGCTCGGGCGTGCCGTACACGTTCCTGCGCGCTGGGTTCTTCGCCCAGAACCTCAGCGATGCGTATCGCGCCGACATCCGCGAGGATCATCGGCTCTACGTTCCCGCGGGGAGCGGCAAGGTCGCCTTCGTCGACGTCCGCGATCTCGGCGAGGTCGCCGCCTCGATCTTCGAACGCCCGGCCGCGCACACCCATCAGGCGTACACGCTGACCGGCCCGGAGGCGCTGACGTTCGATGACGTCGCTGGTCAGCTCACGCGCGAGCTCGGACGCACCATCCGGTACGAGCGCGCGAGCATCGTCGGCTATCTCCGCCATCTACGGCAGCGTGGGTTGCCGTGGGCGCAGGCGCTCGTGCAATGCGCGCTGCATGTCGGGCTTCGGTTCGGTCAGGCCAAGCAAGTCGACCCGACGCTGGCGAACCTGCTCGGGCGGCCGCCGAGGACGCTGGCCCAGATGATCGCGGATCATCGCCAGGTCTGGCTCACCTGACAGGTTTCCCAGCGAGAGCACCACGCAGCGTCAGGCAGTAACGCCGTTGCCGTCGTCGCCACCCGTATCGGGTGGTCGCGCTGCTAGATCTTCTCTCGCGTCCGGTGCAACAGCGCGTGGGTCTGAAGCGAGATCCCCAGCGGGGAGAGAAAGCCGCCGCGCCGTGCGACATGCTGCCCGAACAGAACCAGCTGCTCCGGTGAGTCCAACCCGTCCAACCCGAGCTCGCCGAGGATCTCGTCGACGAGCACGGGGGCCCTGACGTGACCGAGCACACGCTCGATCTTGCCCCTGGCGAGCCTAGCGCAAATGTTCGGAGGCCACGTGCGTTCTGCGAAGCTGCGATCGCGTAAGAGTTCCTCGAGCAGGCCAGCAGCGCGGACGCTCCGGGCACGTGCAGTCGGGACGCTCGCGAGTCCGCGGATCGCCGCTCCCTGATCGACTACCCCGCGGTACGGGTCAGCACGTGCGCGAAGAAGCCGTCGGTGCCGTGGGTGTGCGGCGCCACGGTGAACGACTCGCCCGCGGCGAGCTGCGGAGTGCCGATCGGTACGGTGCGCAGCTCGCCGCGCGCGGCGAGCACCCCTTCGACCACGTCCTGGTTCTCGACGCGCAGCAGCGTGCACGTGGCGTAGATGATCCGGCCACCGGGCGCGCACAGGTGAAAAGCGCCGTCGAGGATCTCGCGCTGCTTGGCCGCGAACGCGGCGAGGTCAGCCTCGCGGAGCCGCCAGCGCGCCTCGGGGTTTCGCCGCAGCGCACCGAGGCCGGAGCACGGCGCATCCACGAACACGACGTCGGCCTTGCCACGCTGGGCATCGAGCGCGGCGGGCCAGCGACCATCCTGGAGGTGGATCGCCTGCGCGTTCGAGACCTGCGCACGGCGCCCGCGGCGACGCAGCTCCTCGAGCTTCTTGTCGTCGACGTCGCTCGCCAGGATCCGGCCGCGGTTGCCGAGCCGGGCGGCGATCGCCAGCGTCTTGCCGCCGGCTCCGGCACATAGATCAATGACGAGCGGCTTGGCGGGCGCACCGTCGATCGCGAGATCCGCGAGCAGCTGGCTGCCCTCGTCCTGCGCCTCGAGCGCGCCGCGCTTGAACGCCTCGAGCGCGAAGATGTTGGTGCGCGACTCGACGTGCAGCGCGGTATCGCACCACCGACCCGGTGTGGTCGCGAGCTTGGCGGCGGCGAGCTCGGCGGCGAGTGCCGTGCGATCACCGACGAGCAGGTTCGCGCGCACGGTCATCGGCGCGCGCTGGTTGAGCGCGAGCGCGAGGGGTTCGGCCTGATCGCCCCAGTCGGCTACGAGCCGCTCGGCGAGCCAGTCGGGGAACGACGCGAGCAGCGCGATCCGGGTGACCGGCTTGCGCTCGGTGGCGATCGCGTCGTCGATCGTGGCAACCAGATTCCAGTCGACCTCGCGCTCGAGTCTGCCCGCGCGCGCCGGCTCGATCAGCTTCTCGAGCACGAGCAGCGCGAGCAGCCGCTCGAGATCCTTCGGCGGCCGGGTCTGCTTGCGACCGCGCGCGAGCGCCGCATCGATGCGACGCAGGTGGCGAACCAGGCCGAACAGGGTCTCGCCGATGAACCTGCGCTCGTGCGATCCGATCCAGGTCTCCTTGCGGAAGGTCGTCGAGAGCCGATCGGTGACGAACCCCCAGTCCATCCGCGTGCGTTGCCACAGCTCGAGCACGAGGGCGCGCAGCCGGCCGCCATCGGCGACCGTCGACGCCAGCGCCTTGTCGGACAGCGCGTCGCTCACTCGTTCACGACAGCTGCCGATAGTCTTCGAGGATCAGGAACAGCGGCACCAGCGCGTGCGCGCCGAGCTGGCGGACCATCTGCAACCCATCGCCGATCCGGTCGATCCGATCGCGGTTCTTGTCGAGGTAGTCGGGCGCCGCGGAGACCTTGGCCACCACGCGCTGGCGGACTGCCGACGCCTCGCGCTCGAGCGAGGCGAAGAACCGGCGCTCCCACGGGTTGGTCGGGATCTGCGTCGCGAGCACCTCGTCGAACGCATCGATGTGCAGGTCGCGGCCGACCTTGTGGAACGCGGGCGCGGCGACCTCGAGCTTGGACTTGGTGTCGCGCACCGAGGCGAGCAGCGCGAACGCCTCGCGGAGCAGCGGTGCCCGCGCGAGCGCATTCGCGACATCGAGACCGAAGCCGCGCGCCACGTGCTCGGCGACCCGCGCGTCGTACCCGACCTTCGCCACTGGATCGAGCGCTGCGGAGAGGGCCTCGGCCGCCGCATCGAACAGGGCCGTGGTCTTCTGGATATCATCCGCGGCGAGCTTCCAGGTGGTCTCGTTCCAGCTCCACCAGCGAAGCAGGTTGCGATGCACCTCCTCGAACGCGAGCAGCGCGGCGTACTGATCTGCCGCGTTGATCTTGTAGTCGAGAGCGTGGACCGCCGCGCGGAACGCCCGGCCACCGAGCAGCTCGTCGATCATGAAGTAGCGGACCACCAGCTCGTCGAGCGGCGCCGAGGTCTCCTTGCAGAGCTGGACGAGCAGCGTGCAGCCGGCCTGGTTGATCACCGCGTTGGTGACGACGGTGGCGATGATCTCGCGGCGCAGCAGGTGCTTCGCGACCTCCTTCGGGTAGCGCTCGGCGGCCTTCGGCGGGAAGTACGACAGCAGATACGGCTCGAACAGCGGCAGGTCGGGGATCCGCGAACCGAGCACACGCTCGTACAGATCGTTCTTGGTGTGGGCGACCAGCACCGCGAGCAGGTTGCGCGGCAAGCCCTTGCCCGTCGAGATCCAGCTCCGCAGCTCCTCGTCGGTCGGGATGTGCTCCGCCGTCCGCGAGAGGCCGTGCTTGTCGAGGTACGACAGGACATCGAGGAACACCTCGCCGTGCTTCTTGCTGCGCATCGATTCCATCGAGAGCAGCGCGCTCTGCAAGTAGTTGTCGAGCACGCACGCGGCGCCGACATCGGGCTCGAGCTCGCGCAGGAACGTGTCGCGGGCCTCGCGGGGCAGGGCGCCGGAGGTCATGAGCGGTGCCAGCAGGATCTTGAGGTTGACCTCGTGATCGCTGCAGTCCACGCCCGCCGAGTTGTCGATCGCGTCGGTGTTGTGCCGCCCACCGTGCAAGCCGTACTCGGTGCGCGCACGCTGCGTGATCGCGAGGTTCGCGCCCTCGCCGATCACCTTGGCCTTGAGCTCGGTCGCGCTGATCCGGACGTTGTCGTTGACCTTGTCGCCGACCTCGCCGTGGGTCTCAGTGGACGCCTTGACGTAGGTCCCGATGCCGCCGAACCACATCAGATCGACGTCGAGCGCGAGGATCGCGCGCACGATGTCGGGACCGGTGACGATCTTCGCGGTCAGCCCGAGCAGCTTCTGTGCTTCGGGCGCGAGCTTGATCTCCTTGGCCGCGCGCTCGAACACGCCGCCGCCCTTGCTGATCAGCTTCGCGTTGTAGTCATTCCACTGCGTGCCGGGTGTGTTGAACAGCCGCCTGCGCTCCGCGTACGACGTGGCCGCGTCGGGCGTCGGGTCGATGAACACGTGCTTGTGGTTGAACGCCGCGACCAGCTTCATCTGATCGTTGAGCAGCATGCCATTGCCGAACACGTCGCCTGCCATGTCGCCGACGCCGGCGACCCGGATCGCTGTCTTGCGGATATCGACGCCCATCTCGCGGAAGTGGCGCTCGACGTTGGTCCATCCGCCACGCGACGTGATGCCCATGACCTTGTGGTCGTAACCAGCGCTGCCACCGGAGGCGAATGCGTCGTCGAGCCAGAACTTGTAGCGGAGCGAGATACCGTTCGCGGTATCCGAGAGGTGCGCGGTGCCCTTGTCGGCGGCCACGACCAGGTACGGATCGTCCTCGTCGTAGCGGACCACGCCGGGCGGCGGCACGATGCTGGTGCCGACATAATTGTCGGTCACATCGAGCAGACCGGCGATGAACACCTCGTACTGCGCGCGCGCTTCCTCGCGGGTCGGCTGGGCCTTGCGCGTGACGAATCCGCCCTTCGCGCCCTGCGGCACGATGATCACGTTCTTCAGCGCCTGCGTGCGCTGCAGACCGAGAACCTCGGTGCGGAAGTCATCCGCGCGGTCGGAGTGGCGCAGACCACCGCGTGCGACCTTGCCGCCACGCAGGTGAATCCCCTCGACGCCGGGTGCGTGGACATAGATCTCGTACAGCGGGCACGGCCTCGGCATGTGCTCGACCAGACCACTCTCGATCTTGATCGAGATCGTGTCCCCGCGTCCCGGGCGGTAGTAGTTGGTGCGGCGCGTGGCCTCCAGTAGATCCATGAGGTAGCGGAGGATCAGATCCTCCTGGATCACGGTGACCTTTTGCAGCAGCTCCTCGTACTTGTAAGCGAGCACGGGCAGCAGCTTGTTCGCGCGCTCCGCGGCGGTCTCCTTGCGATCGGTGGCGAACTTGGTCTCGAAGTACTCGACCAGCAAGGACGCGCACGTCGGGTGCTTCAGCAGCGCGTCGTCGGTGGTCTGCGGGCCGAAGCCCTGGAACACCTGCACGAAGTAGTTGCGGTAGGTGATCAGCAGATCGATCTGCTTCCAGTCGAGGCCGGCGAGATAGCCAAGTCCGAGCAGCCGATCATCGAGCAGCTGGCCGACCAGCACGCGCTGGATGATCGTGCCGAGCCGATCGAGCGACGCGTCGTCCTCGATCTTGCGGCCGTCGGCTCCGGAGACTTCGAACGTGGTGACGTAGACCTCCGGGCCCTGCCCGGGCTCCAGCCGCTCGGCGAGCCGGCTGGTGGTCCGCAGCGCCATGCGGTGCAGCGAAGGCACCACGTCGTTCAGCAGCAACTCCTTGCGCGACACGATTCGCAACGAGGTGTGGCGCGCGGCGCCGACGCCCACGACGACCAGCGCGACGCGCAGGCCTTCGGTCTCGTCGAGCTTCTCCATGAGGCCGATGTCGAGCAGCGCGATGTCGGGATCGAGGGTCCCCTTGTACGACTCCGGGAACCGGCTGCCGTAGCGGGTCCAGATCTCCTGGGCGCTCGCCGTGGTGGCGAGATAGATCGCCGAGCGTGAGTGCGCACCGCTCTCGTTGCGGCCGCGATAGCGCTTGAAGATCAGCGCGCGCAGGTGATCGTCCCAGCCCTCGAGCAGGTGCTCGAGATCCTCGGACAGCTTCTCGAGGTCCGCCTCGCGGACGTTCGGCCGGTACTTGCCGGCCGTGAAGTGCAGGCGGATCGGCGACTCGTCGTCGGTCTCCTGGCGGTACTCGCGCAGGTGCGGGACGCCGAGGAACTTGCGGACCTCCTGGCTGATCTCCTCGCGGAGCGCCTCGGAGAACCGCATGCGCGGCACCACGCAGACCACCGTGATCCGGCGACCACCGGGGCGGCGCCACACGAACACCTTGGCCTGATCGCGAGACTCTGCGAGCCGAAAGCTCTCGGCGACGTTCCGGATCTCCTCGATGTTCCAGTAGAACAGATCCTCGACGGGCAGCGAGTCGAGGATCGCCACGCTCTTCGTGTAGGCGTAGCTGCCGGGCTGATCCTCGAGGCCGCGCAGCACCTCCTTGATCCGCTTACCGACCACGGGCACGCGGCGGTTCGCCTGCTTCATCGCCTTGGTCGACTGCTGGCCGATGAACACGTGCTCGCCGGTCACCGTGCCGTCGGGCCCACGCTCCGCGACCCCGAAGTAGCGCACCTGCGCGACCGAGCGCACCACCGTGACGTAGTCGGTGCGGTAATACGAGTAGACCTCGTCGCGCTCCTTGCGGGTGGCGACGATCTCGCCGATCACCTCCTCGAGCTTCTTGCGCTCGGCAGCGAACAGCCCGAGGCCGCGCTCGGCGTGGCGCGCGCCGTTGCCGTTCGTGCCCTTCGCGTACGAGAACCAGGCGTAGCCGAGGAGGATGAAGTTGTCGTCCTTGAACCAGTCGATCAGGGCGATCGCCTCGTTGGTCTCGTTCTCGCGCTGGTCCAGCGTCTGGAGCTCGCTGGTCACGGTGCGCGAGATGATCGGAAGCGTCTGCGACTCGCGCGGGCTCGGCGTCGTGGAATCACGCCCCATCAGCGCGCACAGCTGCGCGCGCACGTCGTCGAGCCGCTGCAGCATCGAGAACCGATCGCGGTTGACCTGTAGCGTGAGCTCGAGCCGCTGCTCGAGATCCTTGGCGAGCGCCTCGCGCTTGTCCGGTGGGATCTGGCTGACCTGCAGGTAGACCTGCGAGTACCTGATGCCGCGCACCGCATCGATGCCGGTGATCTGGCCGTGATCCTGGATCACGCCGTGGATCGGGTGCAGCACGAACTGAAGCTGCAGGCCCATCTGCCGGAGGAACGACTTGATCGTGCGGATGACGAACGAGCAGTCGGGCAGCCGGGTCTCGATCACCGTCGAGGACGGCTCCTCGTGGAGGAGCGTGGCCTCCGGATCGTGGATCGCGACCTTCACGGTGCGCGCGAAGTCTTCCTCGAGGAACGCGAACCGATCCATCACGAACGCGAGCAGGTGATGGGGTTCGACCTCGCTGAGGACTTCCGGAGGAATCGCCCGGCAGTACGCACGAATGTACGACTCGAGCCGGTCGCGATGCGACTCCTTGACCGACTGGTGGGCGAGCGAGAGGACCTGTCTGACGACCTCGGCCTGCATGGATGCGGCGGACCCTAGCAGACCGCCACGGCGAGAGACATTCAACGACTCCGCGATCTTGCGCCGCGATGCGTCAGCTGTGGTGCAATGCGCTCGCGATGGCTCGGTTCCGTCCTGGCGATCGGCCGGCTGGGGCGCTCGCTGGGCCCGTGGCCGATGCCGTCCAGGCGCCCCGGGTGTCATCGAGGACACGTCGGTGGACGTCCTCACGTGAGGTTGCTAGGACGGCCGCCGGCCGAGCTTCAGCGCGCCGCAGCGCCACAGTACGTAGGCGGCCGCGATCACGAGGAACCGCTCCGAGCTCATCGTCAGCGCGTCGATCACATCGCCGAGTGTCTTCTTGCCGCCCATCAACACGTCGATCCGATCGTGGATCGCCGGCTCGAGCTCGAACGCCTGCGCCTGCTCGCGATCGAGTACGGCGGGCCGCGTCTTGACCCCCTCAGCCCAGACGAGCAGGCGCTCGATCGGGATCGCCCCGAGGCTCTTGCCGATGATCGCGGTGGTACGCAGGTGCAGCTCGAGTGCGGGCCACGGGTTGACCTCGTTGTCGCGGAACTCGAACGTCCCGGTGCGCCACGCGCACGCACCCATCAGCTTGTGCGAGACCTGCTGCGCGAGCATGCGGACGGCGTCGACCGGCTTGATCAGATCGAGGCTGACCAGCGCCTGGCCGAGACGTCCGTTGAAGTGGTCGAGCACGTTCAGCGTGCGGTCCAGCTGTTCGCGCGTGATCAGCTGCCGCCGCACGAGGAACTCGCCGAACCGATCCTGGGGGATGTTGCAGCGGACAAACACCGGATCACCGTCGCGGAAGTACGCCTCCTTGAACGACTCGCCGCTCGTCAGCATCAGCGCGCCGGTGCGGCGGTTGCGTGCGATCTCTGCGAGCAGTTCGACGACGAGCACGCCGTCGAGATCGCCGCCCTCGTCGAGCGAGTAGGCGCGAGACTCGGTGTGCGCCCGGGCCGGTGGTGCCGGTGGGACAACCTCCGCGGCCTGCTGGAACGGCGCCAGCGTCACGTGGTCGCGGTCGGCCCGCGATACGGTCGCCTGCTCCTCGACGTAGGCCTTGCGGGCCCGCTTGGCGGCATCGTTGGCGGCGAGCCGCGCCATCACGGTGTTCTGGCCGCTCATCGTTCCGATCGTCTTGCTGCTCGGCACCCGGCGACGGGTGGCGGCCGAGAGATCGTCGCCATCCTTCTCGAGCTCGGTCAACAGCGATGCCAGCCGCGCGGCTCCGGTGCGCCGCTCGCTGTTCGCCAGCCAGTCCGCGAGAGCATCGCGGAACTCGCCCGCATTGCGGTAGCGCTCCTCGCGATCCACGGAGAGGCCCTTGCGGACGATCTCCGCGAGCGCCGGTGCGATGTGCGCGCCGTACTTGTCGAGCCGGCTAAGATCGCCGCGACGCACCATCATCAGCAGCTCGATGTCGCTCGCCGCCGAGAACAGGCGGCGCGTCATCAGCATCTCCGCGAGAACGATCGCGAGCGAGAACACATCGGAGCGTCCATCGAGCTCATCGCCGCGGACCTGCTCGGGCGACATGTAGCCGAACTTGCCCTTCAGCGAACCCTGCGCGATCTCGGTGGTGCGCCCCATCGCTGCGGCGCGGGCGATCCCGAAGTCGGCGAGCTTCACGTGGCCGCGCCGGGAGATCAGGATGTTGCTCGGAGAGACATCGCGATGGACCACGTGGAGATGCTTGCCGCTCGGCAACGCGGCGCCATGCGCGTAGTCGAGTGCCTCGAGCACGTGACACGCAATGTACGCGGCGAGCTCCGGCTCGAGCTGGCGGCCGACGGTTGCACACCGGCTCAGCACCGCGAGCAGATCGGGACCATCGATCAGCTCCATCACGAGGAACAGCCCGCGATCGGTCGCCTCGAAGTCGTGGACGTGGACGATGTTCGGATGATCGAGGCGCGTCGAGATCCGCGCTTCATCGATGAACATCGCGACGAAGTCCTGGTTCTTAGCGAGCGACGGCAGCATGTGCTTCAGCACGATCGGTCCGTCAAACCGACGCTTCAGTGGCTCGGCATGGAACACCGCAGCCATGCCTCCTGCGGCGATCCGTTCGCCGAGGACGTAGTCGCCAAACTGGGTTCCTTGCTTCGGAAACACGGGGTCGTCGCTGGTCACGGGTACTAGGAGTGCACCAGATATACCCCTCGAAATACTGTACGTGAAATCACTTTTATCCCGTTAAACCTCACCAATTGGTGCAACGTTCGTACAGCGTAACATGATTTTCAGGGCAAATTTACCATACGAAGCACGGTCTGATTACCATGATGGCAGATATCAGCATCCGGTACATGCGCTGGGCGATCCGCGGAACATGCCCTTGGTCAAGAACCACTGCTTCTGACCGGCGGTGGCCGGGGCGGTGCTGGTCTGTTCGTTGAGGTGATAATGATAGATCCCAGCGGTGGAGTCGGGCGTGGTGCCGGTGTGGCCGCCGAAGGCATCGAGGTCAGCGGGAACCGTACCGTTCTGATCCTTGCGGCCGTAGATCGGGTAGCCATCGCGCATCACGCCGATCAGGTGATCGTCTTCGTAGGAGATCGAGAGCGGCTCGGCGTGGTCGTGATACGCACCCGCCATCTGCGGATGGCCGCCGCACCGATCGAAGGTCTGGGCCTCGGTGAAGATGTCATCGCCGGGCGCGGCGAAGTTGCCGTAGATCGGCACGCCGTTGATGGTCAGGCCGACCACCGCGACCATCTGCATCGTCCGCGCGGTCGTGTTCGGTGACAGCGGGATCTCGACGCTGTAGCTCTTCGCCGCGATCGAGTTCGGGTTCTGGATCGCTCCGGTGTAGTCCTCGTGGCACGGGTCAGCGGTGCCGAAGTAGTTGCTGGCGAAGTCGGGGCGCCCGTCGCTCACCGCGGTGACCGCGGTGCCGGACCTGGTCAGTGCGACGCGGCACGAGAACTTCAGCCACACACCCTCGAGCCCGGCAGCCGTACGAGCGGCCGTGCACGAGGACGTATCGCGCTGGAGGATCACGCAACCCGATGGCGTGGTGCGCCCTGATGGTGTGGTGTTCGCGGTCAGCTCGCAGGCGCCGCCGGAAGGCGCATCAGGCGGCGGACCATCGTCTCCACTGTTACACGCGGCGAGCAGCGTCAGCATCCACAAGCGGGTCATCACGCAGCGTAACCCACGACCCACCCGGTGCCCGGGGTACGGCAGGGATAGCGCTACTGGCGGAGCAGCCGGGGAAGCGCCTCGATGCCCGGGGGCAGGGTGAACGGTGCGCCGATCGCGGCAGGCTTCGGCGGGGCATCCACGGCGAGGCCGAAGATCTCGAGGCACATCTCGTTGGTGGTCTGCTCGCCGAGCGAGATGTTGATCGGCTGCGGCGGCAGGTTGGAGTCGAGGAGCATGCGCTGGACGAACGGGTTCGCGATCGTGTTGTTCCAGCGGCAGCTGATCTGGATCTTGTCGCCGGCCTCGATGCCGGGCAGCGAATCGATCGGTGCGTCGTAGATGTACGTCCGCTGCCAGTCGAAGTTCCAGCCCCCGTTCGCGAGGCACTCCTGCTTGGGATCGCTGCCACGCGCCGTGGGCCGGATGATCGTGCCGTTGATGTGGGTGCCCACCAGGTGCATGTGCGGGTTCACGGAGAACACCTTCACGCCGGTGAGGCCGCCGAGCGATTCGAGCGTGCGGCTCATCGTCTCCGGATGATCCGCGACGTTCTTCGGGATCATGAAGGCGGGCGCAGTGCCGGGTGCTTCGTCCGGAGACGGTTCGAGGTTGGGCGCAGCAAGCTCGTTGCCGATCGCGGCGACGAAGTACATCTTGCGCGGCCACACGCTCGAGAACTTGAGATCGACCGACGTGACGTCGATGTCGTTGGTGCGACCGGCGGGGTGATAGTGGATCTGCATCACGATCTTCGCGTTCGGCACCAGCGGCACCGCGAGCTCGGCCGGCGTGTTCATCGGCTGGTTGCCCGGTGACCACACGTTGACCACGAAGTCACTGGGCGTCGCGCTCGCAGAGCAATCCCACGGCTTGCCGATCCCGCGTTGCGCGACGATCGCATCGATGTCGGGCTGCTTCGTGACCTCGCTGAGCACCGCGTGGTGAACGACCAGATCGTTGCCGGGACGCACCTGCATGCCGGTGAGCCAGGTCAGCTGCGTGTTGCCGGGATCGAGCACGTAGCAGACGAACTGATCCTTGGTGCCGGTCGTGGTCCAGCCCTGCGATGGCGTCATCGTCTTCGAGACACCCGCGAGCGCGGTGCCCGGAGGCTGCGGGATCGCGGCCTCGGTGCCAAGCGCATGGCCATCCTCGATCCACGCATGCAGCGTCGCCTTCTCGGCGGGCGATAGCCGTGGATCGTCCTGCCAGCCGAACCGCGGCGTGCAGTCCGCCTCCTCGCGCGCATCGAACGGCGGCATCTCGCCCGCGTCGACCTTGGTCAGCATCATCGCCGAGACCTCGACGGCGTCGTCGTACGCGGTCAGCGAGAACGGTGCGATGCCGCCCGCCGAGTGGCAGGACATGCAGTGCTTCGACAGGATCGGCCCGACATCCTGGTACCAGGTCGCCCGCGGCACGGGCGGATCGCCGTCATCGCCCGTCATCGTGTCAGTGCCGCAGGCGGTGGTGAGCAGGCCAACGCCGATCGTGAACAGGACAAGGCTTTGGTGCATGGTGGTGAGCAAGAGCAATGGCCGTACCGTCGCAACCGGCCGGATTCTGGTGCGTCGACGTGGTGAATCCCCACGTACCGCTGTGGGGTTGTCCACCGCCGTGGGCCGGTGCGTTACGCGATCTGCATGTCCCACTTGCACCGGCATGCGATGTTCGGGTTGTTCGTCGCCGCGTGTGGCAGCACGCCACCGCCTTCGTCGCAGCCGGCACCGCCGGTCGTCCCGATCGCGCGGCCGGCGGCCACCGAGCTCGCCGCGCCCGTCGCGGCAGTCCATCCGCATCAGGTCACGTCGCCCAGTGGCGCGCGCGTACGACCCGTACTACTGGCTGCGCGACGACAGCCGCAAGAACCGCGAGATGCTCGCGTACCTCGCGGCAGAGAACGCGTACGCGGCGAAGGTGATGGCGCCTGGACAACAGCTCGAGCAGCAGCTGTTCGACGAGATGAAGTCACCGATCAAGGAGGACGATTCCTCGGTGCCGGTGCTCGACGACGGGTACTGGTACTACACAGCATCCGATCCACGCGCGCTGCAAGGGAACGATGGATGCCACGGAGGAGATCCTCCTCGATGGCAACGCGCTCGCAGCGGGCCACGCGTTCTACGTGATCGGGGGCAAGGCGGTCAGCCGTGACGGCAAGCTGCTCGCATGGGCCGATGACACCATGGGCCGCAACCAGTTCTCGCTGCACGTGAAGGATCTCGCGAGCGGTACACTACCCCCGGACACGGCCACGAACATCGCACCCAGCATGGTGTGGGCGAACGACAACAAGACGCTGTTCGTCGTCGGCAAGGATGCGAATACGTTGCGCGAGGATCGCGTGTTCAAGGAGGACGACGGTCAGTACTACGTCAGCGTCGCTGGAACGAAATCACACCGGTTCATCCAGATCGCCGCAAGCGCCACCACGAACTCCGAGGTGCGCCTGATCGACGCCGACAAGCCGGCAACCGCACCGAAGGTGTTCTTGCAGCGGAGCAAGGATCACCTCGATCAGCTCGATCACCTCGACGGCCGATTCGTCATGCTGACCAACGCGGACGCCAAGAACTTCCGACTCGTCGAGATCGCGCCTGGCAAGGAGGCCGCACGCACCGCGTGGAAGGAGCTGATCTCGCACAGCCCCGACATGCTCGTCGAAGACTTCGCCGTCTATCACGGGTTTCTCGCCGCCACCGTGCGCACCGGCGGCCTACGCAAGGTCATGGTCATGCCGACCAAGCAGCCGGCGTTCTTCATCGACGCGCCCGATCCGAGCTACGCGATGACCGTGCTCGACACGCCGGATGCCGGCGCAAAGCGCGTGCGCTACTCGTACAACTCGATGACGGCACCGAGCTCGGTGTTCGAGGCCGACGTGGTCACCAAGGCCAAGCAGCTCCTGAAGCAGCAGCCAGTGCCCGGCTACGATCCCGGCGGGCTACGTCAGCGAGTATCTGCATGCCACGGCAGCCGACGGCACGAAGGTTCCGATCTCGATCGTCTACAAGAAGGGCACGCTCCGGGACGGCACCGCGCCCCTGTTGATGTCCGTATGGCTCGTACGGCATCTCGATGGAGCCGCGATTCGACCAGACGATGGTCAGTCTGCTCGATCGAGGCTGGGTGCACGCGGTGGCGCACATCCGCGGCGGTCAGGAGCTGGGCCGGGCCTGGTAGGAGGACGGCAAGCTGATGAACAAGCGCAACACGTTCACCGACTTCATCGCAGCCAGCGAGCACCTGGTCGCCGAGCGCTACAGTGCCAGAACCCAGGTGTTCGCCGAGGGCGGCAGCGCCGGTGGCTTGTTGATGGGCGCGATCCTCAACCTGGACGGCGATCTCTATCGGGGCGTCGCCGCGATCGTGCCGTTCGTGGACGTGGTCACCACGATGCTCGACGAATCGATCCCGCTGACCACCAACGAGTTCGACGAGTGGGGCAATCCCAAGGACAAGGCGGCCTACGACTACATGCTGTCGTACTCGCCGTACGACAACATCAAGCGCGGTCCATACCCATCGATCTACGTGCGCACGGGCCTGTGGGACAGCCAGGTCCAGTACTACGAGCCGGCGAAGTGGGTCGCGAAGCTGCGCGCGATGAAGTTCGACACCAATCCGATCGTCATGGACATCGACATGACGGCCGGCCATGGCGGTGCATCGGGCCGCTTCGATCGACTGCACCAGACCGCGCGCATGCTGGCGTTCTTCCTCCAGGTCCGCGCGCAACCCGATCGGCGGTAGCTCAGTTGCACGTGGTTCCCTGACAGACGCAGCCGCCGGTGCCCGCGCACTCGTTGATGATCGCGCCGGTCGTGTAGAACTCGCGGATCTGGCGTCGGCTCGCGGGCTGGTTGCGGGTGAGCGAGTGCATCCCGGTATCGGGCGCGGGGACATTGGTGGCAGGCGTGAGCGGTGCGCCGCCGTCCATGATCACGAGCGCGCTGCCGGTGACGACCGGGCTCTGCTTCACGGTGACACCCCACGGCGTGAACGGCGTTGGACCCAGCACGGGGATCTTCATCGTCCGCGCTTGCCAGTAGCTGCCGAGGTTCGGCACCTGCTCGTCACCGAGGGCGACCTGCATGAGCAGCTGCTTGTTCGGCGTGTTGGTCGCCGTCCCGGCGAGCACGACATCGGCGACGCCCGAGCCCTCGGTCTTGTCCCACCGCATCTGCATCAAGTTGATCGCGAGCGTGACGTCGAGAGGGTCGGGATACGCGCCCGCGAGGATCGTGCGGTAGCGTGGCCAGTCGAGCGAGCGTTCGAGCAGCATCGAGTAGTTCGCGCCGCCCACGCCGAGCACCGCGCGGGTGACGGTGGGCTCGTAGGCCATCACGGCCGTGCCGAAGATCGCGCCCTGCGAGAGCCCGTAGTAGTAGACCTTCGTCGGATCGACGAGGGACTTGTCGCCCCGGGCGGGATCGGTGAACAGCTCGGTGGCGAATGTGGTCCGCATCGCGCGCACGAGCGCGACGTGGTTGACGATGCCCTGCTCGAGCACCTCCATCACCTCGTCGGCCTTGGTGATCTCTTCGAGCGCGCGCGCGACCGCCGGCAGATCCATCGTCGACATCCCGCGCATGTCGGTGGCGACGAACACCATGCAGAGCTCCGCCGCGGTGGTGCGCTGCGCGCGACTGGACGCCTCGTCGGAGTCACCGAGCAGGCCGTGGCCATAGACCACCATGCCGACCGGAGTCGCCGAGGTGTAGGCGCATGCCGGGATGATCGCGGTGAACGGAACCCGGTAGAAGCCCTGCAGCTGGGGCAGACCATCGCCGTCGCGGACTACCTGCGTGCCGCTGTTGTGGTTGCCACTGTTCGAGAGGAACAGCGGCGCATCGAAGGTGCCGGCCAGCTTGCGCCGGATCTCGGTGCCGTTGTCGACCGGCATGTCGTAGCTGACCGTGTACGTGATCGGATGGCCGTCGAGCGCGACGACGGCTCGATCGCGGGCGGCGACCATGTCGCCGTGGACGAAAACATCGGACGCCACCGTGAAGTCCCACGCGACGACCAGATCCTCGCTGGGATAACCGGCCTCATCGAGCGCCTCGAGCACATCGGCGAACCGCGGACGCATCGCCTCGAGCAGCTCGTGATCGGTGTGCTTGCCATCGCGGAGCGCCGCGAACCCGGGCGGGATCGGGAGATCACCGCCGTCGGCCGAATGCACGGCGCGGGTGATTCCAACCGCGTAGCGATGGCCCCCGGAAAGCCGCGCCGCCGGACGCAGGAACAGCGCCTGGGAGTCGAGGTTGCCACCCGCCTGCTCGTCGACCTCGGCGAAATGTGCGACGCGCTCGCCGGTCGTCAGGTCGAGGATCACCGTCGGGCTGTCGGCGGCCATGCTGCGGTCGTAGTTGTCGTTCGGCGGCAGACCCACGGTCGAGACGCCGCCCGGGAACGACATCACCATGGGCGCCGCGGGCGAGAACCCATCGGCGATGTTCCAGCCGGTCGGATCGGTGGGCAGAGCGTCGATGTTGATCGGCAGCGTGCGCTCTGGGATCGCGAGCCGGCGACCGGTCGCCGACGACGGATCGTCGACCTCGAACGCGGAGCTCGGCCATGGCGTCATGCACGCATTGGCACCGAGCGGATTGCACGGCGCATCCACCGGCAGGGCAGATGGGCCCCCGCAGGCCGCAGGGAGGATGGCGAGCAGACAGGCAACGACGGCCCTCATCGCCGAGAACGCTACACCGATCCGACCGCGAGGGGCGAACCAACGGCAATGGCGCTATAACACCGCGGTGCGCCACGTGGTCGTTTTCACCGTCGTGCTGGGACTGGCCGTCACCGCGTGCGGTCATCCCGCGTCGACGGGGCCGACGACCGGGGGCACCAAGCCAGGTGGCGGGTCCACCGTGGTGGGTACCGGTGCTGGCCGCACCCCGCCCGCAGGCACCGCGGCGGGGAGCGCCGCAGTTCCGTCGCCTCGCGATCTCGGGTGCCCCGCTCCGACCTGCGCGTTTCATCCCGGCGCTGGCGCGTATTTCAGCTGCACCAGTAGCGGCGGTGGCTCGTGCTTTCACTTCGGACCCGCGTGCACGCCGGTCGATGCCTGCATGTTCGATCCTGCGGATCGCGCGTACAAGAGCTGCGCGAAGGCCGTCGAGGGGACGTGCCGGCAGTGGGGCACCACGTGTGCGCCTGCGAACGCCTGCATGTTCTCGCCGCAGGACGGCTATCACCACCGCTGCGAGGACGTGAGCGGTGGAACGTGCAAGCGCTACGGCGCGTTCTGCGCGCCCTGATCCGGTGGCGGATCCGGAGCGGGCTCCACGCCCGGCTGCGGCTGCAGCTGGAGCGTCATCGTCATCGTGGTCTGGTCCGACTGCCCGTCGGTTGTCATCGCCATGTAGAGGTCGGCGATCAGCTGGCCGGCGAGCGTTAGCCGCGTGAGATCGATGGTCCCGGTCCCACGCATCTTGCCGCCGACGTTCTCGAGCGCGACCTTGGTACCGGATTCGTCGACGATCTGATCGGGCCCCGAGAGCTCCGAGCTCAGCGTGAAAGTGGCGGTGGTCGGCGTCATCGCGATCACCCGGATCGTTGTCACGGCGTTCAGCTTCATCCCGGTCTGGTCGAGCGGCTGGGCGAACGTCCACAGCGCCCCGATCCCGACGGGCGCGTTCGGCAGCGGCATGGCGATTCGATCGAACGCGCGGGTCAGCGACGCCACTTGGTTGCGCAGGACCGGTGGCAGCTGCTTGCCGCCGGTATCGACGGCGAGCCCGGTGAGTGCACCGGTCGGCGTGAGGGCGCCGGTGATCGACGTCCCGACCAGCAGCTGTAGCGGCCCGTTCATCTGCTCGGCGGTGAGCAGCTGGTCGGGACGATCGTGCGCCGTCGCGCTCAGCACGGTGTAGCGGACGCGCATCGTGCCGTCGGGCAGCACGTCATCCGCCACGATCTCGGTGCCCGTCACGATCGTCGGCCATGGCACCGCCTCACGACCGCTGCCGAGCACCACGTCGGCCGTGATCTCGCACGGTGTGCGCGTCCCCTTCGCGAGCCGATAACGGAGCGCAGTGCGGGGCGGGAAGCCCGCTGCGATCAACCGGAGCGCGGTCTCGGACGGCGGCGGCGGAGCGTTGTTGCTGCCACACCCCGCGGCGATCACGGATGCGATCGCGGTCACGCTCTTCATCTCGACGATAGCTTTACTTGGGTCTCCGAGAGGGGCAACTTCTCAGCGGATCCAATAGCTTACGTCGCTACCCCACAAGGCCTTGACGAACCTGGAATTGAAAAGCATTATCAATGTCAGCTCCCAATGCTCGTCTGCCTGTGCCACCCGACCTCGGATCGCGATCTTGACGCGGTGATCGATGACGGCGCGCGCACGGTGGCGGACATCGGGCGCAAGTGCGGCGCGGGGACCGGCTGCGGCGCGTGTGTCGACGATCTCCGAGATCGCCTCACCGCGAAGGGCGCGAACGACTGCGCCCGCGATTGTGCGAACGACCTCGTGTCGATAAAGTCGCGCACCTGACAGCGCGGCACGTTCGTCGTGGTGCGCTCGCGGGGACCACGCTCACGAGGCAGGCGTCATGAAGGGCAATGAACACGTGCTGCAGCTCCTCAACGAGCTGCTCACCAACGAGCTGACGGCGATCAACCAGTATTTCATTCACGCCAAGATGTGTGAGAACTGGGGTTACGACCGGCTCGGCGCGAAGATCCGCGAGGAGTCGATCGACGAGATGCGGCACGCCGATCTGGTGATCAGCCGGATCCTGTTCCTCGAGGGTGTTCCGAACTTGCAGCGCTACCACAAGCTGCGGGTCGGCGAGACCGTCAAGGAGCAGCTCGAGAGCGACCTCCAGGTCGAGTACTCGGCGATCGCGTTCTTGAACCAGGGCATCGAGGCCTGTCGCAAGGTCAATGACAACGCCACCGAGGATCTGATGACCAAGATCCTCGTCGGCGAGGAGCAGCACACCGACTGGCTCGAGACCCAGCTCGAGCTGATCCGCCAGGTCGGCGAGCAGAACTACCTCGCGCAGCAGATGAAGAAGTAGCGGCGGGGCAGGCGCGTCGCGGTGACAACCGGCATCGAGCGTGCGTGCCAGGCTGGCATCCGGTTCGTACCGACCGCCCGCCAAGGCCCCGGCACCGCTCGCGCCGGGTTGGCCAGGCCGTTGCAAAAGGGCAGGGCATGTTCCTGTTCCGCTCGCTGACCATCGGCTTGCTCGGTGCCTGTGTGATGCTCCTGGTCCGGGTCGAGCCGTCGCGCGTCACCGTGGTATCCGCGTCGGCGCCGGTCCTTCGGCCGGTGGCGACCGCGTCGATCGTCGACGTCGCGCCGGGGCTGCGCGGCTCGGAGGTGTCGTCGCTGATCCGCCTCGCCGCCGGCGAGCACGTGGTCTCCGTCGACGATCATCCGGTCGATTCGGATCTCGCAGCGGGTGCTGCGATCGCGCTGCGCGCGCCGGCGAGTGGTGGGTACGTCGATCTCGAGGTCGAACAGCCGGATGGGCCGCATCGGCGCGTGCTCGTGCTGCTGCACTGACCCGTGTGCGCGGGGCCGGTTACTTGACGCTACTTGACGCCGTCGAGACCCTTCTGATTACACAGCGTCACGATCCGGCGACGCATGCCCGGATTGCGACCCAGCTGGTTCAGCGCCGCGTTGACCTGCTCGAGATCGTGCTTCTGGCAGGCGACCAGTCCCTTCAGCAACGCACCGGCCGCACGCTGGCGAGCACCGCCGCGATTGACTGCCGTGTTGGCCAGTCGATCCGCGAGCTCGTAGTCACCGCTGTCATACGCGGCGTGCGCACCCTTCAGCGTGTCGGTTACCGACGGGTCATCGTCCGCGGCGCCGGTGTCATCGGGCGGTGGAGCGGGATCGCGCTTGACCACGATCGGCGGCTTCGACGGCGTCGGCGGCGTCGGCGGATGCTTGGATGCGACCGGCGTCCCGGCGTCGGGGCGTAGCGGCGGCGTGACCACGACGGTCGCGTCAGGCGTGGCGGCGGCGACCTGCACGGCGGCATCGACGTGCGCGATCGGCGGCTGCTTCGCGGGAGGCTCGGTGCTCCTCGTGATCGGGTCGTTCGCGGGCTTCCGCATCACGACGTACATGATCACGATGGTCGCGGCGATCACGGCGATGCCCCCGAGGATCCACAGCATCGGCTGAGTGCGCGGCAGCTGCGCCACCGCGGTCGAGGCGGTCGCCGCCGGGCCGCTCGCCGAGCTCACCGTGGGTGACGATGCGCGCACCAGGACTGCAGCGGTCGCCGGGGCCGGGCCGCCGAAATCGCCGGATCCCATCGTGTCGCCCAGCGCGTCGGGGTTGAAGATCTTCTTCGAGCCACTCGCGAACCCGACGTCGCTGGGCGGGTTGGTGATCATCGAGGACCGGAACGTCGAGAGCGCGCTCCCGGTGAGCGCCTCGACGAAGTCCGAGACCGTCGCGAACCGCTCCTCCGAGGCCTTCGACATCGCCCGCCGGATCGCGCTCGCGATGTGATCGGGCACCCAGCTCGCGATCGGCGCCGCCTGCTCGTAGACGACCTTGAACACGACCTCCGGGACCGAGGCGCCGGTGAACGCCGGCTGACCGCACAGCATCTCGTAGACGATCGACCCGAGCGCGAACACGTCGGTGCGCTGATCGACGCTGTCATGGCGGCCGGTGGCCTGCTCCGGCGCCATGTACTGCGGTGTCCCGAGCAGCGCGCTCTCCTGTGTCTTGACCGTGTCGGAGCCTCGCCACTTCGAGATCCCGAAGTCGAGAACTTTCGCGACCTCGACCATCCGCCCGTCGACCTCCATCGGGACCAGGAAGATGTTCTGCGGCTTGAGGTCTCTGTGGACGATGCCCTCGCGGTGGGCCGCGGCGAGGGCCGAGCCGACCTGGCGCACGATCAGGTTCACCTGATCGAGCGGGAGCGGGCCCTGCGCCAGTCGCTGGGCGAGGGTCATGCCATCGAGGAACTCGAGGACCAGGTAGGGGACCCCGTCCGGCGTGACGTCGAAGTCGTGCACCTCGACAATGTTCGGGTGATTCACGCGGGTCGCGATCTGTGCCTCGCGCTTGAACCGGAGCTGGATGTCGGGATCTGTGATCTCGGTGTGCAGGACCTTGACGGCGACCCGCTTGTCCGTGAGGGTCCGGTGGCGGGCGACGAACACCGCGCCCATCCCACCGCGGCCGAGCAGGGCCTCGATGACGTACTTGTCGATCACCGACCCCACGTCGATCGCCGAGCGGGCGGGTGAATTCGCCATCTGCACGATCGTATAATGAGACACCGATGCGTGCACGAGGTTGGGTCGTTGCCGGGATGCTAGCGGTGAGCTCGGTGGCCGTGGGGCAACCCAAGGACGCCGATCCCAAGCCGAATTCCGTCGAGATCAAGGACCTCCGGGACAAGCTGATGGTGTTCCAGGACAAGTCGGGGGGCACCTATGTCGTGTACGAGCAGGCAGAAGGGATGACGTCCTCGCGCGTCTGGTACGGGACCGGCAAGACGCTCTACGAGCAGGTCGTGATCGGGCGCTCGCGAAACGGCGATGCCTGGTCGGTGGACACCTGGGCGCCACGCCTCGCCGAGCTGCGGCCCGCATCCGTCATGAAGAATCCCGACGGCACGTTCACGAAGTGGTGCGACGGCAAGGACGACCTCGCGCTCGGCCAGGTAACCGGCGACAAGGCGAAGCTGGTGATCGACAAGTACAGCTTCGTCGGCCCCGCTCTGGTTCGCCGTCCGCACCTGTTCGCGCGCGATGACGCGGGCATCTACTACTACGTCGATCGCCTCGACAGCGCGCACGGCGGTAAGGGATTCCGGGTGTTCGTCGGCAAGAAGGGCGCGATGAAGCAGATGTCGCTGACCGACGTCGCCAGTGACAGTGCCGGCCAGGTGTTCTCGACCAGGACCGGCGATCTACGGCTGGTGAAGACCAGCGATGGCGAGACCAAGCCGTCGACGAAGTGGGTGCGCGGCGAGAAGAAGACCGACCTGATCTCGCTCGACGTCGATGTGAACTCGCCCGTGATCTTCAAGGACCTCGGGATCTACAAGTTCACGGGAACGCTGTGCGACAACATCTGATGATCGCGCTCGCGCTCGACAAGCCGAAGCCGATCGACATCAAGCCCGTGATCGACAAGCTCGAGATCGTGACGGGCGCAGACGGCAAGGCGTACTGGAACAAGGGCGGCAAGAAGACCGAGCTGATCCAGCTCGAGCTGCTCCAGAACCGCCACCTGATCGATCGCGAGCTTGGCATCTACGGAACGCTCGGCGTGGTCTGCGATTCGCGGTGAGCAGTTGATTCCGCGCCGCCGATCGCTTCTGCTCGGCACATGAAGCTCGCAGGTTCGGTTGTGCTCGTCACGGGTGGTGCGTCGGGTCTCGGAGCCGCCACGGTACGCCGGCTGGTCGCCGGTGGCGCGAAGGCGGTGATCGTCGATCGCGACGAGGCCAAGGGCATGGCGCTCGCCGCCGAGCTCGGGGCGGTGTTCGCGAAGGCGGATGTCACCGAGCCGGCGCAGATCGAGGCCGCGATCGAAGAGGCCGGGAAGCTCGGGCCGTTGCGCGTGGCGGTGTCGTGCGCCGGCGTCGGGTGGGCGTCACGGACGCTCGACAAGACGGGGAAGCCGCACGATCTCGATCTGTTCAAGACCGTGATCGGCATCAACCTGGTCGGCACGTTCAACGTCCTGCGGCTCGCCGCATCGGCGATCTCGAAGACCACTCCGCTCGAGGGCGGTGAGCGTGGCGTGATCATCAACACCGCGTCGGTCGCCGCGTTCGATGGGCAGATCGGACAGATCGCCTACGCGGCGTCGAAGGCGGGCGTGGCGGGGATGACGCTGCCGGCCGCGCGCGACCTCGCCGTCGTGGGGATCCGGGTGATCACGCTCGCGCCTGGCATCTTCGACACGCCGATGCTGGGCGGCCTGTCGGAGGAGGTCCGTGCCGCGCTCGCGAAGGACGTCGTGTTTCCGAAGCGGCTCGGCGATCCGGCAGAGTACGGCGCGATGGTCGCGGCGGTCGTCGAGACCGGCTATCTCAACGGCGAGACGATCCGGCTCGACGGCGCGCTGCGGATGCCTCCGAAGTAGCGTTAATTTTGGTGCGCCGGGCCCGCGGTGTACGTGCCGCCGGTATCGGCGCACCACTTCTCCACGGACTTCAGCGATCCGTAGTTCCGGTGGTAGTAGTCGACGCCGTCCTTGAGTGTGCAGATCGCTGCGGCCGCCTCGTGCTCGCACGGCTTCTCCGCGAACACCTGATCGCCGGTGCACAGCGCCTTCAGCGCGTCGGCGCCCTTCGCAAGATCCTTGGCGAGGTACTCGCGGCAGATGTTCAGCTTCGACTGGCACGAGGCAGCGGTGGGTATGCCACCCCCGCCACCGGCGCTGGCTGCGCCGCTCGCGCCTCCCGGGTCCGACTTCGATCCGCAGGCAGTGAGAGCGAGCGAGAGGAGCAACGCGTACTTCATGGGTCCTGGTACACCCGAGGTCCGCCGTTTGCCCCCGGTACGCCCAACCAAACACCGTTCACGTGGCGCGCGTCACCGGTGACTACGGTTTCGGCAGCAGCTCGGTAGGGATCGTGTTCGGCATCGGCGGCACGGTGTGCTCGTACAGCCACGAGTACGTGAAGTACGTGCCGAGCACTCGCTTCGAGTAGTTGCGCGCCTGATCATCGACGATGCCCTCGATGAACTCGTCCGCATCCCAGGTGCCGCGGACCTTGAGCATGCGCTTCACTGCGGTGGGGCCGGCGTTGTAGCCGGGCGGCACGAGGAGGATGAAGCCCTTGAAGTTCTTCACCAGGAAGCCGAGGAACCGGCCGCCGACGGTGACGTTGCTCTCGGGATCGAACATCGCCTCGCGGGTCGGTGGGATGTTGGTGCCTTTCGCGAAGTCCTTCGCGGTTGGTGGGATCATCTGGGTCAGGCCCCACGCGTTGGCGTACGACTCGGTGAACGGATCGAACGCACTCTCCTCGCGAACGATGCCGATCTGGAGCGCGAACGGCGTTCCGTTCAGCGTGGCGTGACGGCGCAGCAGCTCCTCATATGCGAGCGGGTAGGCGATTTGCCAGCGCGCGCGGTTGGTGCCCGTCGGCCACGCCTTGCGGTAGTCGAGGATGTGCCAGCGCGTTGGCCAGTGCGAGGTCGCGTAGCGACCGGCCTTGTCGTAGAGAAACGCGATCGCCCACAGCTTCTCGATCGTCGCGGGATCGTCGACGCGCTTCTTGTCGCTCGGAGGCGTCAGCTTGAGCTTCTTGAGCTCGGCCTCCGCGGGCGCACCGAGACCGAGGCGGAGCAGCTCCATCGCGCGGAGAAAGCCCGGCGTTCCCCACTCGACGCGCGGCGAGAACGTGAACGCGGGCGTCTTCGGATCGTAGCCCTTCGGATCGGCCGACAGCTCGGCGACCAGGCTCGCGTAGCGCGCGGGAGCGGTCTCGCGCAGCCGGTTCAGGCTCTGCAGCGCGTAGTACGCGACTGGATAGGCGCGGATGCCGGCCTCCCACGATGCGATCGCGTCGGTCTTCTTGTTCTTCGCGAGGTAGGCGCGGCCAAGCCAGTACTGCGCCTGGCCCTCGCCGAAGTAGTTGTCGTCGTGCGGAACCAGCGTGATCTGCTTCTTCCACCAGGTGATCGCCTGGTCGTACTTCTTCGCCTTCCACGCGCGCCAGCCGAGCCGCCACATCGCCTCGGCCACGTTGTCACCATCGGGGAACTGCTTGGGCAGCGACGACAGCACGGCAACGACCTTGCTGTCGTTGTTGAGGCTCGACCACTCCTCGGCCTCGCGCAGCAGCGCATCGTCGGCGTAGCTGTGCTTCGGATCGATCTTCTGCGCGGCCTGGTAGGCGAGGACCGCGGTCTCGTGCTCGCCGTTGAACGCGTACGCGCGACCGGCCTGGTACAGGCTCTTGATCTCGAGGTCGGTGTTTGCCGCGGCCTTGCACGCGACCGCGGCCTCGTCGAACATCGGTGCTGCGCCCTTGCGATCGCGCGCCTTGAACCGGCTCTGACCGCGGTGATAGGCGGCGATGCACTTGTCGGCCGCGCTGATCGCGGGATCCTTGAGAGCGGTGGCGAACTCCGCCTCCCCCTCGGGATTGCGCATCGCATCGAACAGCGCCTTGCCGCGCGTGATGTGCTCCGCCGCGGTCAGGTTCTCGAGCGCCTTTGGTTCGATGACCTTGAGCCGCTCGATCGACTTGGTCGCCCACGAGCTCAGCGGATCATCGATCGTGATCTGGCGGTAGAGCCGCACGACCTCCGCCGGCTCCTGCTTGGCGCCCTCGAGCGCCTCGGCCAGCCGGAACCGGGCCTCGGCGCGCCGCGGTCCATCGGGACGGCGCGACAAGTAGTCCTTGTAGTGCGCCGCGGTCTTCGCGGGATCGCTGCCGCCGCGGAGCACGTCCCCGGCGAGCAGCTCGGCATCGGCCCCCTGGAGCGAGTCCGCGCCGATCGCCTTCGCCGCCGCGAGCGCCTCGGGCCCTTGCTTCGCGAAGTACAACGCGCGCGCCTTGTGATAGCCCAGGTAGTCGGAGAGCAGCGGCAGCCCCTGCTGCGCGGCAGCGAGCTGCTGCGCGGCGCGCGCCCAGCTCCCGATCTCTTCATTGCAGAGGCCGAGCATCACATCGAGCCGCGCAGCGTCATCGCCGGTCGCGGTCTTGCGCGCGGCCTCGAACGCGGTGCGCGCATCCTTGTAGTGCTGCAGCGCGAACGCTGCGGCGCCGGCCTTGGCATCTCCGGCCTGGAAGTACGGCTGCGCCATGCTCTCCGAGAGCGGCGCGGGCGTCCCGGCCGGAGCCGTCACGGTCGGTGGTGGTGGCGCGGTCGGTGGAAGCACGACCACGGCGGCATCGCCCTGGACGCTCGGTGACGGCGAGGCGTACGTGTGCATCGTGCCTTGCCGGTGAGAGTCGTCGCCCGAACAGGCCACGACGGCGAACACGAGCCAGAGACTCCGCATGCCTGACCCTAGCAACGTCGATCGCGCGGGACAAATTCCCCTACCAAGGGCTCGGTTGCAAGCGGGTGGGGGGGCCGGGGGATCAGCGAAGCGTCAGGCGGCTGACCCGGTTCCGGCCGGAGTCCTTGGCCCGGTACAGCGCCTTGTCGGCCGCGTCGATCAGCGCCTCGATGGTCTCCACGCGGGTCGTCGGATAGCCCGCCGCTCCGACCGAGACGGTGGCGCGGAGCTCGTTGCCGCCGAACGAGGTCACGGTCTGCTCGACGAGGCGGCGCAATCGATCGGCGAGATGGATCGCCGGTTCGAGCGGGATCGCTCGCAGGATGATCGCGATCTCCTCGCCGCCGAACCGCGCGACCACGTCCTCGTTGCGCACGGCCCGCGTCAGCACGCCCGCGAGATTGACCAGCACCGCATCGCCCGCGAGGTGGCCATGCGTATCGTTCACCAGCTTGAAGTGATCGACGTCGAGCATCAGCAGCGACAGGCTCGCCTCGTGGCGACGCGCGAACTTGAGCTCGCTATCGAGGCGGTCGAGGAAGTAGCGCTTGTTGAACAGTCGGGTCAGCGGATCGCGCAGGGCCGACGACATCAGGTTCTCGTGGAACGACTCGTCGATCTCGTCGTGGTACGCGAACCGCAGCACCGTGGTACGGCCGACCTGGATCTTGTCGCCGTCCTGCAGCGACACCCGCTTGTCGATCTTCGCGCCGTTCACGAACGTGCCGTTACGGCTGTCGAGATCCTCGACCCAGAGCTGGTTGGTCTCGAGCCGCAGGCGCGCGTGGTTGCGCGACACGCCATCGTCGATCAACCGCACCAGCGCATCGTCGGCGCGACCGATCACGGACTCGCCGCGCGACAGCTTGAAGGTCTGACCCGTGGCCGTGCCGGTCAGGACCGTGAGGCACGGTCGATTGCGCAACGGATGCCCACCGGGCAGCGCGGTGAGCTCCGCGGTGTCCGCAGACATCGTGTCCTCATCCCAGCTATCGGCCACAGCGTATATCGTACCGGAACTCGCTCAGGCCTGCGCCGCGAACCAGGCGGCGATCGCTGCGAGCGGGGCGCCGCCTGGACCGAAGGACGCCGCGATCGCCTGGGCCTCGGCCCCGAGCACGCGCATCCGCTCGGCGGTCTGATCGGCAAGCTCGGTTAGCTCGCCGTCGTCGCGGTCATCGGCGTGCTGGAACGCGATCCCGATCGCCAGGCCATAACGCCCGAGGGCAGCACACGTCAGCTCCGGCGCCCCGGCTGCGATCGCGCCGAGCTCCGCGGCAGCAGCGAACAGCGCGCCGGTCTTGGCCGCATGCAGCCGCTCGACGGCCGCCACCGTCGATAGATCGGCGGGGCTCGAGGTCAGATCGATGGCCTGCCCGGCCAGCAGCTCGCGGGCTCCCGAGCGTCGGGCGAGGACGGCCACGGCGGCTCCCGCACGCGGCCCGAGCTCGGCGAGCGTGGCGAAGGCCTCGGTCAGCAGGCCGTCACCGGCGAGGATCGCGATCGCCTCACCGAACGCGATGTGGACGGTGGGACGACCGCGCCGCTCGTCGTCGTCATCCATGGCCGGCAGATCGTCATGGACCAGCGTGTACGCGTGGAGCATCTCGATCGCGGATGCGGCGGGAAGCGCCGCGTCACGGGTTCCACCGCATGCCTCGGCGGCGGCGATCAGCACGGCGGGGCGCAGCCGCTTGCCCGGCCCGGTGGCGGCGTAGCGCATCGCCTCGACGAGCCGTCCGGGATCGTCGCCGTGCGGCGTCAGCCGGCGCGCGAGATCGGCGTCGACGACCATGCGGATCTCGTCGAGAAACGCGGTCAGCTCCGGGGGCGCGCTCGCCGGCGCGAGGGTGGCGGTGGGCATGCTCCCTCGGCTAGCCCGTGCGTTCCGGAGGATCGCGATCGTCGAACGGCGCGATCTCGATGCCGCCCGACACGGACACCAGGATCTCCACGCGCTTCTCTGCGCTGGCGAGCAGGTGCTGACCCTTGCGCGCGAGCCCCACACCTTCCTCGTAGACGGCGAGGGATTGCTCGAGTGAGAGCTCCCCGGACTCGAGCCGAGCGACCACGTCGCGCAGCCGCGCGAGGATCTGATCGAAGCCCTGGTCGGCGGGGTCGCCCATCGCGATGTCTGCACAGTAGCAAACCACGAACTGAAAAGTCACCCTGCCGAGATCGCTTGACGCCCCGACCACTTGCAGAGAAGCTGAAACCTCATGGGGGAGCGATCGGAGTTCCGACCGGACGACACCGCCGAGCTCAAGGAGCGCTGGCGGTCCTATGTCCAGGACCAGCGGCTGAACGTCACCGCGCAGCGCGAAACGATCGTCGAGCAGTTCTTGCGGACTCGTGATCATGTGTCGATCGACGAGCTGCTGTCGAAGGTCCGCAAGCGCCAGCCCAAGGTCGGGTACGCCACCGTCTATCGCACGCTGAAGCTCCTGGTCGACTCTGGCCTCGCGGTCGAGCGCCAGTTCGGCGACGGCCAGGCGCGCTACGAGGTCGTCGGTGACCATCACGACCACCTGATCTGCGTGAAGTGCGGCCTGATCCTCGAGTTCGAGGACGACGAGATCGAGCGCCTGCAGGACAAGATCGCCGCGCGGCTCGGCGGCTTCACCGTGCTTCGCCATCGTCACGAGCTCTACGGTATGTGCCCGAAGGCCGCCGGCGAGGCCAACGGCTTCTGCCCGCGCGAGCAGGGCAAGCGCGCTCTCTGAGCTCTGGTTGGTCGTCCGGCTGGTCGTCCGGCTGGTCGTCCGGCTGGGCTCGGGTAGC
>JAYUVX010000349.1:0-11167 GCA_043753855.1 Myxococcales bacterium
GCTCGAACACCCCGACGCGGATCGGATCCGATCCTTGCTGGACCGAGTTCGAGATCAAGTTCGAGAGCGCCTGCAGCACGCGGTCGTGATCCCACGACCCCGCGAGATCGCCGCGGGTCTCGAGCACGAGGTCGCGATCGGGGTGCCCGAGCCGCATCTCGTGCGCGGCCTCGGCCGCGATCCCTCCGAGGTCGCACGCGACCGGAATCGCCGGGATGCCATGCCCGAGGTGCGCCTGGGCGAAGTCGATCACGTCACCGACCATGCGTTGCATGCGCTCCGCGCTGCGCTGCATGGTCCAGGCGATGCTGGCGTGCTTCGGCTGCGAGCAGTGCGCCGCGTTGATCGCCGAGGCTCCGAGCAGGACCGCGTTGAGCGGATTTCGCAGCTCGTGGCCGAGGATGCTGATGAAGCGCTTGCGAATGGTGTCGCGGGCGCCTGCGTAGGCATGGATCGCCTGTGCGGTCGCGAAGTCCAGGCCACGGTTGACCTCGATCAGCAGGCGGCGAATCTCCGGTGTGCTCGGAACGCGCAGCAGGGCGGTCAAGATCACCTGACGCAGCACCTGATACTCGGTGGTCACGGTCTCGAGCGGAATGCCGTGCCCGTGCCGCTGCAGCGCATGACCCTCGACCAGGGCGGTGAAACCTGTCGAGCCGAGCTCCTCGTCACCCGCGACCCAGGCGGCAAGCCCGACGAGAAATTCCGGAAGGTGATCGATCAGCGCTCTGCGCGAGAGGGTCTGGAGGTCAGGGATTCGGTCTCGAACCGTCGCTTCCCACTCGCGCGAGAATTCGCGAGCTCGTCGAGAACAAACGTGGAGATTGGATTCGAGGACAAGAGGCTTCTTGCAGCACCGTGCGGCATCCGCCGCCTCCGATCAACGCAGTCACCGTGAGAGCACCGTGAATCACTGCCGGCGTCTGCGCGCCCACGCCGCAGCGCCCGCCAGCCCGGCTGCCACGATGGCCATCACGGCGACGACCTCCGCGAATGCCTGCGGATCACTCCCGCCGAGCTTCGTGGTCCCATACCCGGCGAGCGCTCCCGCGATCATGGTGAGAAACCCGATCGCCGCGGACGCCGTGCCCGCGATCTGCGGGACCGGCTCGAGAGCCATCGCGGTGGCGCTCGGTGAGGCGAGGCCAACGCCGAAGAAGTAGAGGATCATCGGCACCAGGAAGCCCGAGATCCCGAACGCCGTGGAGCGCGTGCCGATGGTGACGGCGATGCCGGCCAGCACGAGGATCGACGTACCGATCACGATCATCGTCCCCGGAGACCGACCGGCGCGCAACATGCAGCCGCCGGTGATCGATCCGATCATCAGCGCGAGCGCGGTGGCGCCGAACAGGATGCTGAACGTCGTGCTCGAGACGCCGTAGCCCTCCATGTACACGAACGGCGAATCCGCGATGTACGCGAACTGCCCGGCGAACGCCGCGCAGCTGATCAGCATCGGCAACCGCGTGCCGCGCGTCGAGAACAACGTGCGAAACCCGCGGACCAGGCCGCGGGGAGACGCGACCAGACGGCGCTCGGTGGGCAGCGTCTCGGACAGCGTGCGGTGCGCGATCCACATCAACACGCCGCCGCACACAGCGAGGGTCGCGAAGATCGAGCGCCAGCCGAGGGTCGCGAGCAGCACGCTGCCGATCGACGGCGCGACCATCGGGGCGATCGCCAGCGTGGCGAGCATCGTCGACAGCAGCCGTGCCGCCTGGTGCGCGGGCTGGGTATCGCGGACCATCGCCCGCGCCACCACCGGCGCCGCGGATCCGCCGATGCCCTGGAACACGCGGAACACGAGCAACAGCTCGATCGACGGGCTTAGCGCGCAGGCGAGTGCCGAGACCACGAACAGCGCGAGACCACCGAGCAGCACGCGCCGGCGGCCCCACGCATCCGACAGGTATCCGACGAGCAGCTGCGCGATCGCGAAGCCGACCATGAACACCGAGAGGGTCAGCCCGGCGGTGGCATCGTCGACCTCGAACGTGGCAGCGAGGGTCGGCTGCGCGGGCAGGCTCATGTCGATCGAGAGCGCGATCACGGCCGTCATGGCGGCCAACGTCACGATCCAGCGCGTCGACCCGATCGCCATCGGAGAGCGCGGCGCGGACATCCGCGCGCATCATGGCACGGTGTGTTCCCCAGCCGACCCGATGACGACGTAGTCCCCAGGAGTTACGTTCGGTAACCATGAGTAGCGGCATCATTCTGGGAACGATGGGGCTCGGGTTTCCGTGGCAGACCCAGGATCCCTTCCTGTTCTGCGTGCATCACGACGACAAGTACCCGGCCGGAAACGACCGCATGGGGCCTGCCGCGTCCCTCGCCGGGCGCAACCTCGGCATGGACTTCGAGGGCAAGGACGGCTGGCGCATGTACCACGGTGATGTGGTGCCGGGATTTCCCGGGCACCCGCACCGCGGCTTCGAGACGGTCACGATCGTGCGCCGCGGTCTCATCGACCACTCCGATTCTCTCGGAGCAGCAGCCCGATTCGGCGGCGGCGACACGCAGTGGCTGACCGCCGGCAAGGGCATCGTCCACTCGGAGATGTTCCCACTCCTCGACCGCAGCGCGCCAAACCCGGTCGAATTGTTTCAGATCTGGCTCAACCTCCCGCAGGTCGACAAGCTCGTGGATCCACACTTCGCGATGCTGTGGAATCACCAGATTCCCCGGCACGTGGCGCGCGATGCAGCCGGCCGCGAGACCGAAGTCACCGTGATCGCCGGCGCGCTCGCCGACATCCATCCGCTCGCGCCGCCGCCGCACTCGTGGGGGGCGCGCGCCCAGAGCGATCTCGCGATCTGGACGATCAAGATGGCCGCTGACGCGACGTGGACGCTGCCGGCGGCGCAGCCGGGCACCAACCGCACGCTGTATCTGTTCGCCGGAACGGCGCGGATCGCCGACCGCGATATCTCGACCGGGACGGGTGTCAAGCTGCGCGCCGATGCCGAGGCCACGATCGTCGCGGGGCCTGCCCCGGTCGAGCTGCTGCTGTTGCAGGGCAGGCCGATCGGTGAGCCGGTGGTCCAGCACGGTCCCTTCGTGATGAACACGCGACAGGAGATCCAGCAGGCGTTCCTCGACTACCAGCGCACGCGGTTCGGCGGCTGGCCGTGGCCCGACGAGGCGCCGGTGCATCCCCGTGAGGAAGGCCGGTTCGCACGGCACGCCGACGGGACGATCGAGAAGATCTAGGTCTGCTCGCGCGCCGTCGCGGTGGGAAGCGCCGCGGTCGGCCCGCCGCTCGTTCGGTAGTGATCGACGTAGCGGTAGCGCCGCACGTAAAGCCAGAACACCAGCGTCGCCGCACCCGCGAACGCCGCGAAGAAGAACATCAGGAACGTGCTGACGCTGATCCCGGTCGAGGCGATCGCGCTCGTCACGTGGTCATTGCGGACCGCCGCGTTGACGAGCAGCACCCACAGGCTGCCGACCGCGACCACCAGGTTCCAGAAGCTCATGATCACGCCTTTCATCGCGAGCGGCGCCTGGCTGTACGCGAATTCGAGGCCGGTCGCCGAGACCAGCACCTCGCCGAACGTGAGCAGCGCGTAGGGCACGAGCTGCCACAGGATCGAGATCGAACGCTCGGACCCGCCCTCGATGACGATCTGCAGGATGCCGGCGGCGACCCACGCGAACGCGGAGAACAGGATCCCCGCGGTCATCCGGCGCAACGACGTCGGCTCCCAGCCGAGCTTGCGCAGCCACGGGTAGAGCGCGAGGTTGTTGAACGGGATCAACAGCATCACCAGCAGCGGGTTGAAGGCCTGCATCTGCGCCGGCTGGAAGCTGGTCTCCCACACACCCAGAAAGCCAAGGTGGAACGTGTGCACCGGCACGTGCATCTCTCCGCCCTGGAGGACCCACGTGGTCGCCTTCTGATCGAACAGCGAGAAGAACGGCGTGGCGAGCGCGAACACGATCAGCACGCGCAGCACCGAGCGCACGCCATCGACCGCCTCGTCGGGATGGATGCCGCGCGCACGCTCGAGTTGCATGGCCGTGCCGACACCGCCGAACGCGAGCAGCAGCACGAACGAGAGGCAGATCACCGGCACCAGCTCGAGGTACGGGAGCAGCGCGAACGTGGCGAGCGCGAACACGCCGCCTAGCACCGCGAGCCACAACCCGAGGTTGCCGCGCTGCGGATCCTTGGCGGTCAGCGCGGTCTGCACGACGCGCAGGAACGAGCTCGGGTTCGGCGGCGCGACGGGGATCATCACGTAGATCCGCCGGCCGGCCCACAGCACCACCGTGGCGATCAGCATCAGCACGGCGGGGATCCCGAACGCGACCTCCGGTCCCCACGCGGCGAGTGCGACCGGCATCAGCAACGAGCCGAAGAACGAGCCGAAGTTAATGATCCAGTAGAACGCGTCGAACACGACCTTCGCGAGGTGCTTGTTGCGCTCGTCGAACTGATCGCCGACGAACGACGCGACCAGCGGCTTGATACCGCCAGCGCCGAGCGCGATCAGGAACAGGCCGGTGTAGAAGCCGTTGCGGCTGTGGGGCATCAGCGCGAGACAGCCGAGGCCGATGCAATAGATCAAGCTGAAGCCGAGGATCGTGCGGTACTTGCCGAACAGGCGATCCGAGATCCAGCCACCGAGCAGCGGGAAGAAGTAGACGCCGATCACGAACGAATGGAAGACGTCCTTGACCTCGCCCTTCTCGAGCAGCAGGTAGGTGAGCAGGAACGGGGTCAGGATGTTCCGCATCCCGTAGAACGTGAACCGCTCGCAGCCCTCGCTCCCGATGATGAACGGGATTTGACGCGGCATCCGTGCCGGTGGCGTGGTGCTCACCGCGCGGTCATAGCATGCGGCGGTTCGGCTATGCTCGACGGAGATGGTGCGTACCGTTGCGCTGGGCGACTGGCTCGCCGAAGCGCCGTTTGGCCTGGCGATGTCGAGCGGCTTCTTCTCGTTCTATGCGCACACGGGGATGTTCGCGGCGCTGCTCGCGCGCGGGCTCCGGCCCTCGCACGTGTCGGGCTCGAGTGCAGGTGCGCTGGTCACCGGGGCCTGGGCCTCGGGCGCTCCACCGTCGGACCTCGCGGCGTTCCTGATCGGGATGCGGCGCGCTGACTTCTGGGATCCGTCGCTCGGCGCGGGGCTGCTCGGCGGCAAGAAGTTCGATGCAATGCTCCGCACGATGCTGCCGATCCATCGCATCGAGGACTGCCACGTGCCCGTGCGGATGAGCGTGTTCGATATCCTCGCCCGCAAGACCGCGGTGCTCGAGCGCGGTGACCTGCCCACCGCGATCCGCGCGTCGTGCGCGGTTCCTGCGATGTTCCAACCGGTGTGGATCGATCGCCGACCCTGCTGGGATGGCGGCATCCTGGATCGACCGGGGCTCGCCGGCGCTCCACCCGGCCGGCTGCTGTTCCACCACATCGCACTGCCGGCGCCGTGGAGCCGCGCCCGCTCCCCGCTCGTGATCCCAAACCGCGCCGAGATGGTGACACTGGTGCTCGACAATCTGCCCCGACCCAGCCCGTTCCATCTCGACGCGGGTCGTCATGCGCTGATCGCTGCTCAGGCCGCCACCGAACGTGCGCTCGACCAGCCGATCGAGCAGAACCTCGTGCGCCGCTCCGTGTGCTGAGCAGCACCTGCGAAGGTCAATGCCGCGCCTTCCTCGCGGCGAGGACCTGCTGCTCCTTCTCGCGCTTGATCCCCGACGACCGGGCCTTCGCGCGCTCGTCGGCGGGCAAGGTCTCAAGCCATGCGAGCGTGTCCTTGGCAGTATCGCAAATCGGTCGGAAGGTGAGGCCCTTCGCGAGCGCGCGCTTGTTCTGCAGCGTGCCGAAGCCAGCCATGTCCTTGACGTCGATCCACATCGACATGTCGCCCCACGCCGAGACGCTCTGCTTCTCGAGCAAGTCGGACGCCACCCAGGTCAGCTGCGCCTTGTTGCCGGTCACCTCGTTGATCGCATCGAGGACCTCCTGCATCGTCACGCGGTTCTCGGGTCCGAGGGCGTTGTACACGCCGGTGGTGGTGTGCTCGATCGCGCGGACGATGAACGCTGCGACGTCACGGCCGTCGACGTACTGCACCGGCGTCGAGCCATCACCGGGCGCGAGCACCTCGCCGCCCGCGGCGATCCGGGTGGGCCAGTGCGAGAACCGCCCGCTGGGATCGCCGGGGCCGATGATCAGACCCGGGCGGATGTTCGCGACCCGACCGGGCATCGCGGCCTCGGCGGCCTGCTCGCACAGCGCCTTGAGCGCGCCGTAGTTTACCTTGACGTCTTCGTTGGTCGGGTCGGCGATCGTCTGCAGCTTCGCGGTCTCGTCGGCGTTCGCGGGGTTGGTCTCGTCGTAGACCGAGATCGTCGAGATAAAGATGTACTGCTTGACGCAGCAGCTCCGCCGACATCTTGACGATCCGCGGCACGTAGCCCGAGATGTCGACCACCGCATCCCAGGTGCGGCCGTTGAGCGCCTCGAGCTTGCCATCGCGATCGCCCTGCAGCTTCTCGACGTTCGGGAACAGACCTGGGTGCGTCTTGCCGCGGTTGAACAGCGTGACCTCGTGACCGCGTGCGAGAGCGGCGTCGACGACGTGGGGGCCGAGGAACCCGGTGCCGCCGAGGATCAGGATGGACTTCGCGGTCGACTTCACCGGCTCGGGGGTTGGAGTGGTGGTCACGGCGGGTGACTCCTTGCGCGAGCCGCACGCCGCGGCGAGGGTGGTAGCCAGCGAACCATAGAGAAACCGGCGACGATCGATCATGTCGACTCCTGAGAAACGTTAGCAGCGCGCCGGGGGAAGCCGACGCCGAGAATGGTGGTGAGTGACAACCAGATCATGACGAGCGGCATCGCGGCGATCGCGACGGCGCCGCTCCCGGCACCGATCGCACTCAGACGAGCACGAGCGCATCCTCCACCGGTCGGAACGCCGTGAAGCTCGCGAGCAATGCCGCGAACGTGAGGGCACCCCACACCACGATCGGGAGCTCGGAGCGCTCGGGACGGGACCACACGACGACGAACCACTCTCGATCACGAAGGAAGTTGCGTAAAGGGCTGCGACTGCTGCGACTGCTGCGACTCGTGCGACAGCGGTTGGGGCGGGGTAGCCTTGGCCTGTGAGCAAAGCATTTACCAAGGAAAGCGAGGACGTGCCGGAGTCCCCGATGCGGCGCCTGGGCATCCCGGTGCCCGAGCTGAACTTCGTCACGCCCGCGGGACTGGCAGCCGCGCATGCCGAGCTCGACCAGCTGACCGCGTCCGGAGCTGACCTCGACCGGATCCGCGAGCTCACCGATCACCTGGCGACGGCCCAGGTGGCCGAGCCGCCTCGGGACCGTGGCGAGGTCGCGCTCGGAGCACGGGTGACTGTCGAGGACGATGCCGGCCAACCGCACACCTACGAGATCGTCGGCGCGATCGAGTCCGATCCGAAGCACGGGCGGTTGAGCTGGCAATCGCCGCTGGCTCAGAAGCTGTGGGGCATGCACGTCGGCGACGTGATCGAGCTGCCGCGTGGTGACGGCGAGATCACCGCGATCGACTATCCGTGAATTCGAGAGCAAGACCCGGAGTGCGAGCCCGTGCGCGAGTGTCCAGAGTGAAGCGCATGCAGACTCAGATCGACACCGTGCGAGACCCGCGCTGGCCCCAGGTCGTGGCGCGCGACGCCGCGGCCGACGGCAGCTTCGTGTACTCGGTCAAGACCACGGGGGTGTACTGCCGGCCATCGTGTGCCGCTCGGCCCGCGCGACCGGAGAACGTCGCGTTCCACTCCACCAGCGGAGCCGCCGAACGCGCCGGGTTCCGCGCGTGCAAGCGCTGCAAGCCGAACGGACCGTCGCTGGATCAGGAGCATGCAGCGCGGGTCGCGGAGCTGTGCCGGTTCCTCAAGGAAACCGACGAGATCCCGACGCTCGATCAGCTCGCTGCGCGCGCCGGCTGGAGCGTGTATCACTTGCATCGCGTGTTCAAGGCGGTGACCGGGTTGACTCCGCGTGGCTATGCGGAGGCCCACCGCGCCGATCGCGTTCGCGCCGAGCTGCGCAGCACGCGGACCGTGACCGAGGCGATCTATGGCGCCGGCTTCAATTCGAACGGCCGGTTCTACGCGGCCACCGATCAGATGCTCGGGATGACGCCGACCGCGTACAAGGGCCGCGGCAAGCAGGCGGAGATCCGATTTGCCGTGGGAGAGTGCTCGCTGGGCTCGATCCTCGTCGCAGCCAGTACGCGCGGCGTGTGCGCGATCCTGCTCGGCGATGACCCCGACGCGCTGGTGCGCGAGCTCCAGGACCAGTTCTCGGCAGCGATGCTGGTGGGTGGCGATGCCGAGTTCGAGGCACTGGTCGCGCGTGTGGTCGGGATGATCGAGGCACCGCGCGTCGGCGTGGACCTGCCGCTCGACGTGCGCGGCACCGCGTTCCAGCAACGGGTGTGGCATGCGCTGAAGAAGATTCCCGCGGGAACCACCGCGACCTACGCCGCGATCGCGAAGCAGATCGGAGCGCCGAGCTCGGTGCGTGCGGTGGCGCAGGCCTGCAGAGCGAACACGCTCGCGGTCGCGATTCCGTGTCATCGCGTGGTCCGCAGCGATGGCGCGCTGTCGGGCTACCGGTGGGGTGTCGAGCGCAAGCAGGCGCTGCTCGTCCGCGAGGCAGGCACGTGAGCGCGGTGCACGCACTGCCGGCGGCTCCGGGAATCGGCGCGCGGATCGCTGCGATCGACTGGGGCCATGCGGAAGAACAGCTCGATCAACGCGGCTGCGCGGTGCTCCCGGGTCTGGTCACGCCGGTCGAATGTGCGGCGCTGATCGCGCTGTACGGCGATGAGGCTCCGTTTCGCAGCCGAGTGGTGATGGCGCGCCATGGCTTCGGGCGCGGCGAGTACAAGTACCTCGCGTATCCGCTGCCGCAGCTGGTCGAGCAGCTGCGCGCCACAGCCTATCCGCATCTGGTTCCGATCGCGAACCGGTGGAATGCGGCGATGTCCATCGAGGCACGGTTCCCGGATAGCCATGCGGAGCTGCTCGCGCGGTGTCATGCGGCGGGGCAGGCGCGTCCGACACCGCTGTTGCTGCGGTATGAAGCGGGCGACTTCAACTGCCTGCACCAGGATCTCTACGGCGACCACGTGTTCCCGCTACAGCTCGGGGTGCTGCTGTCAGAGCCCGGGGACGGGTTCACCGGCGGCGAATTCGTGCTCACCGAGCAGCGGCCGCGGATGCAGTCGCGCGTCGACGTCGTGCCGCTCTGTCGGGGCGATGCGGTGGTGTTCGCCGTGCGACACCGTCCGGTGCAGGGCACCAAGGGCGTGTACCGGGTAACCATGCGGCATGGCGTCAGTCGATTGCGCTGGGGTCATCGCCACGCGCTCGGTGTGATCTTCCACGACGCGACCTGATAGGCTGCAACGCGATGCAATTCAAGGCGCACAGCCCGGGGACTCTGAAGGGCATCAAGATCGAGTGGGATACGCCGGTCGAGATCACCGACGAGGTGCGCGCGGCAATGAAGCCGTCGGAGGCCGACACCATGCGCGCCGGGACGCTGAGCCGCGGCTTCGTCGTGAAGAACATCACCTATCCGCGCGGCACCCTCGCGTTCCGGGTGGCCGAGGCGCACGAGGTGTTCCTGCAGCTGCCCGCGGCTAATGAGACCGTGCCGCGCGTTCCCAAGGTGAAGATCGAAGCGACCTGGGTCGTGGAGAACGACGGCCTGGTCGTGCGCCATCGCGGCACGATCGGCACCGAGGACAATGACGAGCGCATCGATGCAGTGGTCGCGGCGCGAGCGCCGGGGATCTCTCGCGCACGGGCGCAGAAGCTGATCGAGGACGGCTGCGTCAGCGTCGGGGGAGCGTCGATCCGCATCAAGAATCACCGGCTCAGCGCCGGCGATGTGGTCGAGCTCGTGATCATGGGCCCGTCACAGGGGTAGTTTCGATCTCAGGGTGGCGTGGTAGGTCATCTTCCAGAGGGAGAAAGCCATGCACGAGGCCCATGATGAGAGCAGCATCGAGCGGGGTTGCGGCCCCGATGTGGAGAGACGTTCACGCTGAGCTGAAGCGGACGTCGTTGACGGAGACCATGGTGGTGGCGGAGCAGGTGCTCCTGTTGCCGAAGGCGGAGAAGCTCCGGATCTGGGAGCTGCTCGGACACGCCAGCATGCTCGACTACATGGAGCGCGAGCTAGGGCTGACGCCACGTCCCGCGATCGAACGACTGCGCATGGGGCGCGCTTTGACGGCTCTCCCGCAGATCGCGGCGGAGTTCGGGAAGGGAGCGCTGGCCTATTCGGTCGTGCGCGAGCTCACGCGCGTGGTAGTGCCGCAGACCGAGGCGCGGTGGCTGGAGGCGGCGCGCGACAAGCTGCCAAAGCAGGTCGAAGAGATGGTGTCCGGCAGAAAGCCGGGGGATCTGCCGGATACGCCGAAGGATCCGGACCTCGTCCTGCGTACGGTCACACTTCGGCTCACGCCGCCCAAGGTGGCCCTGCTGCGAGAGATCCAGGCGATCGCGCGGCGCGAGCTCGGACCGGATACCTCGGATGACGATGTCATCGAGCTCGTGTGGCGTCGATTCGGCGCCGCCGATGCGGGGAGCGATCGGCCCGCCTACCAGATGTCGATCCAGACCTGTGATCAGTGTCAGCGCGCCACACAAGATGCAGCGGGTGTCCGGGTCGATGTCGATCCAGTCACGCTGGCGTGCGCGGAATGTGACCACGAGTCGATCGGAGATGTGACGGACGAGGCGGCGCCACCGCGGACCTCGAAGGTCTCGCCGCGCCGGCGTGCTCAGGTTCTCGCCCGCGATCAGCGCCGCTGTGTGGTGCCGGGGTGCCGGTCCGCGAGCTACCTCGACGTGCATCACGTCGTGTTTCAATCGCGAGGTGGAACGAACAAGCTATCCAATTTAGTGACCCTGTGTGCGGGGCACGGGTGCGCCCCGTCGCCGGGCCGTAGTCGTAGTCCGCAGGGTCGAAAGCAAGCTTGCCCCTCACGCGAACCGCCCGAACGCCTCGCCGTGACGCACCGGCAGAATGCCACTCGCACCCTCGATGATTCCCACGCCGGAGACCAGCGAGCCGACCTCGCCGCCGCCAAGGTGATAAATCCGGCCGCCGCGGATGTCCTCCTCGATGGCCACGCGCAGTG
>JAYUVX010000350.1:0-11145 GCA_043753855.1 Myxococcales bacterium
CTCGGCGGGCTATTCAGCGCCGTGATCATCCTCGTCGAGATCCCGACCGGTGTGTTCGCCGATCGGATCGGCCGCCGGCGCTCGATGTTGATCGGCGCGCTGACGATGGTCGCCTCGTGTCTGATCGCGAGCGACGCGCACGGCTTCGGCAGGTTCGCGATCGCCGAGGCACTCGGCGCGGTCTCGATCGCGCTGTGCTCGGGTGCGGACTCGGCCTACCTGTTCGACTTCCTCCGCGAGCATGATCGCTCGCACGAGTACGGTCGGCGCGAATCCACCGCGAGCGCGTGGCACCTCATGGGCAGCGCGATCGCGTTCGCCGGCGGCGGCCTGCTCGCGCAGATCGATCTCGCACTGCCGTACCTCGTCACGGCCGGAGTCGCGGCGGTCGCTGCCGTGGTCGCGTGCATGCTCCACGACGATCGCCCGGTCGCCGACGAGCGGTTTCCGGCGCGCGTCGTGCTGCGCTCGTGGGGCGCGCAGATGCGCAGCGCGCTCGCCGAGGTGGCGTGCAATCCGCGGCTCGCATGGCTCGTCGGCTACTCCGCCGTGGTGTTCGTGCTGCTGCGCGCCACGGTCTACATCTACCAGCCGTACCTCAAGGAGCGTGGCCTGGGTACCGTGGCGATCGGCTGCCTGTTCGCGGGCGTCTATGTCGTGGCCTCGCTCGTCGCCTACCGCACGTACCGGCTGCGCCGGAAGCTCGGCGACGACGCCCTGGTGTGGGCGCTGCTCGCCGTGCTCGCGGTCAGCTTCGTCGGCCTCGCCGGTGCTGGCAACGGACCGTGGATGCTGGGCCTGCTCGTCATCCAGGCGGTCGCGAATGGGCTTTACTCACCGCTGACCAAGCCGCTGCTCAACGCGGAGATCTCGGACTCGCGGCGGCGTGCGGCGATCCTCTCCGTCGAATCGATGGCGCGTCGCGCAGCCATGGGCATCTTCGCGCCACTGGTCGGCCTCTATGGCGAGAGCGACGTGATGCTGCTGTGTGGCGGGGTGGGGCTCGGCGGGCTCATGCTGCTCGCGTTCGCGCGCGTGCCAGCGAAGTCCTTGAAACCCAGCGTGGAATTGAGCGATTGACACCATCCGGAGGGCAGAACAGACTGCCCCGCTGTTCATGGCCGCCCGCCCTTCCACGTCCGCCCTCGCCGCGCCCGCAGGCCAGAAGATCTATTTCGTCTCGCTCGGTTGCCCCAAGAACCAGGTCGATACCGAGCTGATGCTCGGCCAAGTCGAGGCCGCGGGGCACCAGCTGGTCCAGGCGCCGGAGGGTGCCGACGTCATTGTCATCAATACCTGCGCCTTCATCGATGCCGCGAAGGAAGAGAGCGTCGACACCATCCTCGAGATGGCGCAGCACAAGGGCAAGGGTGGCAAGCTCGTCGTCACCGGCTGCCTCGCGCAACGCTACGCCGATGACCTCGCGCGGGATATCCCCGAGATCGATCACATCCTCGGCTCCGCCGACTTCCAGACGCTCGCCACCGCACTCGCGCCCCGGGGCCAGGCCGTCCTGCCGTCGGGCGCCGCGAAGAAGCGCAAGCCGCTACCGGTGATCCAGGTCTCCGAAACCCCGACGTACATCTACGACCACGAGGCGCCACGCAAGCGGATCGGCGCGATGCACTCGGCGTACGTGAAGATCGCCGAGGGCTGCGATCGCCCGTGCTCGTTCTGCATCATCCCGAAACTGCGCGGTCCGCAGCGCAGCCGCACGATCGATGACATCGTCGCCGAGGCACATGGCCTGGCCGCGGGTGGCGCGCGCGAGCTCAACCTGATCGCACAGGATCTCACCCGCTATGGCTGGGATCACGGGAGCTCTCCCGGATCGCGGCAGACGCTCGCGCAGCTGCTGCGTGCGCTCGGCAAGGTCGAGGTCGATTGGATCCGGCTCCACTACACCTTCCCGAGCGCATTCGACGACGAGCTGATCGACGCGATCGCAAGCGAGCCGAAGGTCGTGAAGTACGTCGACGTTCCTCTGCAGCACATCAGCGATGCGATGCTGAAGCGGATGCGCCGCGGTCACTCGAGCCGCGTAACCCGCGAGCTGGTCAAGACGCTGCGCGCGCGGATCGACAACCTGGTCCTGCGCACGACGTTCATCGTCGGTCATCCCGGCGAGACCGCCCAGGAGTTCGACGAGCTGTGTGCGTTCGTTGCCGAGTCGAAGTTCGATCGCGCGGGCGCGTTCACCTACTCGGTCGAGCCGGGAACCACGTCCGCGATGCTCCCGCACCGCGTCGACGCCGGCGTGATGGCCGAGCGGCAGCAGACCCTGATGGAGATCCAGCGAACGATCAGCCGCGAGCGCCATGAGGCGATGGTCGGCCGGGAGATCGACGTGCTCGTCGAGGGCGTGTCGAGCGAGTCCGAGTACTTGCTCGAGGGCCGCTGGTACGGCCAGGCGCCCGGCATCGACGGCGTCACCTACCTCGCCGACGGTCAGGTTCCCGCCGGCTCGCTGGTCCGCGCGCGCGTCACGCAGGCGAGCGACTACGACATCGCCGCGACGCTCAAGCTCGCGTAGGAAACCGGCACGCGGACTCGGAACGGCGGCTTCGCCGCGCGCACGCGATCACGATGACGCGCGAGACACGTCCATTCCGTTCTCTGCTCGGGTCCCGTGGCTTCTTGGCCGGTCCGCGTCGGAAGCGTTGGAACCGAGTGCGAGGTGTCCGCGACGCCGAGCCGGCACGGTGCGACTCCGGTCTCGCAGCCGCTACACCGTCGGCAGCAGGTAGCGGTCGCGCAGCATCACCGATCCGAGCAGCGCGTCCCACAGCTCCGGCAATAGCTCCGCGCCGGGCGCGAGGCTCATCGCCACCGTGTCGAGCGCGGTGCGATCCGCGCGGTCGCGTTCGAGGCGCACGTGCTCGATCGGCCGGCGGGCGAAGCCGGCGAGCGCCGCCCGGAGCCGCGCGACCGTCGCTGCGTTCGCGCGGCGCACGTCGAGCACCGGTAGCTCGAGTGCATCGTTGACCGTCCACTCGACGGCGCCGAAGCCCATCGAGCCGCGCCCGAGGGCTTCGAGTGCCACCGCGGTGGGCAACGCGTTGAGCACGGCGGCGAGCGCCGCGAGATCCACCCCGGGACGAGGCAGCAGCGCATAGACGCGCTGGTCCGCGAGCATCGGCACATCGGCGAGCCGCTGCACGAACCGCGGCCCGTACGCCTTCGCGAGGAACAGCCGCGCGGGATTGGCGGGCAGCGACCACCACGGATCGCGGCGACTCGCGCTCGATGCCAGCGCCTCGGCCTCGTGCGCGCGCAGCCACGCGGCGATCCTCGGCGTGCGCGCGAGCTTCGCGGTCGGAGGCAGCGCGATCGCGACGAGCGGCGAGTCGCCGGGGGCGATCGCGATCGGTGCGGGTGCGCCGTTGAACGGCGAGCGCACCACCGGCGCGAGGAACTTCGCCTCGAGCCGCTCCGCCCGTGCAACCTCGCGCCGCAGGTAGAACACGTGATTCGCACCCGTGGTCAGGCCGCGTCGCACATCCGCGAGCTCGCGGAGGGGAACGGCCGCAGCTCCGGCGGCGGCACGCCACGCGAACCAGGCCGCCGGCGCGCGCAGGGCAGGCCCCCAGCCGGCGGGCGAGTCCGCGTGGCGCTCCTCCGCATGTTTGGCGATCGCATCGAGCCCGGCGCCGCTCGCCGCGATCTCCGTCGGCGCGGTCAGCCGCAACAGCCTCGGCGCTCGCTGAGCCGCGATCCGGCGCCCGGCGACTAGCAGCATCGGATTGACGGCTGCGTCCGCGAACCAGCGCTCGCCGGGCGCGATGATCAGCGCGCGCACCGACGCGACCCGCTCGATCGCCCCCCACAGCTCGGCGGCGCCATCGGCATCGAGCAACGCGGTGGACACGACGAGTGCGAGCGTGCCGCCGGGACGAACGAACCGCAGTGCGCGCAGCAGGCAGGTCGCCGCCACATCCGCGTGACGCGCCACCGCCTCGATCGTGGCGCGTGGTAGTTCGGGCCAGTCCTGAGCGATCGTCTCGGCGCGCACCCGGCGCAGCTCGAGATCGACCTTGCCCGCGCGCAGGTAGGGCGGGTTACCGATCACGAGATCGAACATGCCGAGGCGATCCACCAGACCTGGCGCGAGCGCGTCACCGCGCAGGATCGCTGCGCCGGGGACCTGCGATGCCCGCGCGGCGGCGGTGTCGTCGATCTCGATGCCGGTGAGCCGGGTCAGGCCCGCCGCGCAGGCGGCCGCGAGGAACGCGCCATCTCCGCACATCGGGTCGAGCACGCTCGCGGTTCGTGACACCGGTGCCGCCGCGGCGATCGCCAGGCGCGTCACCGGCGCGGCGGTGAACCACTGCCCGAGCGCGCGCCGATCCGCGACCATCAGGCCTCGAGCCGTCGGATCCGGCCGGCCGCGATCAGCGCCCACAGCGCGGTCAGCAGCGCGAGCGCGATCAGCGGCGTCTCGATCCCATTCTCGTTGGCCCAGATCCCGGCGAGCGAGCGCACCTGATGCGTGATCGAGAGCTCGCGCAGCGTCGCCGGCAGCACCCCGAGCGGCGAATCGAAGAACAGGATGTAGCAGATCGAGAGCGCCATCCCGTGACGCGGAGCGAGCGTGGCGATGCCCGCCGACAGCACGGAGAGCGCGAACACGCCGCTGACCAGCGCGGCACAGCTGCGCACATCGGGCGCGTGATGCCACGCGAGCTGTCCCGACAGCGCCCAGCTCGCGACCACCACCACGGCGGCCACTGGGACCAGGGCGAGCAGCTTGCCGACGACGATCGACCACCGCGGGATCGGCCGAGACCACAGATACGTGGTGGTGCGGTCCTCGATCTCCTCGCCGATCGACGACGCGACGAACATCGGCGCGAGCACCGCGGCGACCAGAACCTCGAACACGAAGATCTCGTCGCCCGCGAGGCCGCTGCGGCCGCCGCTGGCTGCGGCGTAGAACACCGGCAACACCGCGATCACCAGGCACACCCACAGCGCGCGGCCGCGGATCAGCCGCTTCCAGGTGAGCGCGGCCATCGTCAGCGTGCTCGCGAGCGCGCTGGGGACCAGCTTGGGATCAGCGCTCATCGGCGCTGTCCGCCATCGCCGGTGAGGTACTCGAACACCGCACCCAGGTTGTTGTCGGGCGAGCTCAGCGCAGACACCGTGATGCCGCTGTCGATCACGGCGGCGGCGAGCTGGTCGTAGCAGCGGTCCGGATCGCGGGTCTCGATCAGCACGCCCTGGCGCTCGAACACGATGCGCGCCACGTGGTCGGCGGTGGCGAGCGCGGCGGCGACCTGGCGGGGCTGGTCGCACTCGACGCGGATCCGGTGCGGGTGGCGATCGATCAGCTTGCGGATCTCGTAGACGTTGCCCTCGGCGAGGACCTGGCCGCGGTAGATCACCACGATCTCCGAGGTCAGCGCCTCGATCTCGTAGAGCACGTGGCTCGACACGACGATGGTCTTGCCGCTCGCCGCGAGCTTGCGGATCCGGTCGACGATATCCACGCGGGCGATCGGATCGACGCCGGTCAGCGGTTCGTCGAGCAGCAGGAAGTCGGGATCGTGGGCGATCGCGGTGGCGAGCTTGGTGCGCTGTCGCATGCCCTTCGAGAACCCCTTGACCCTGCGGTGCATCGCATCGGTCATGCCCATCTGCGCGATCGCGTCCTGCGCGGCCTGGTCGGCGCGCCGACCGGAAACGCCGGCGAGCTTCGCCATCACGGTGACCAGCTCGAGCGCGGTCAGCTCGTCCCACGTCTTTTCGTGCTCGGGCGCGTAGCCGATCCGGCGGCGCACGGCCACGTCGTCAAACGGGCTCTTGCCGAACACGCTGATCGAGCCGCGCGAGGGCCGCAGCAGCCCCGCGATCAGCTTCATCAGCGTCGACTTACCAGCCCCATTGGGACCGAGCAGCCCGACGATGCCGCCCTCGAGCGTCCACGACACATCCGAGATCCCGAGCACGTGCCCGTACCACTTGCTGCAGTTGTCTGCGACCACGACGCTCACGATGCGCCTCCCACGCCGGAGCCATAGGCGCGGCGGACCTGGTAGCCGACGATGGCGATCGCCACCCCGGCGTGGATCACCACCGAGGCGAGCGCTGCGTCGGTTGGGATGAACCCGGCGCGGCCGCGGAACAGGTGGAGGTCGAACAAATCCATCGCGACGGCCTCGAGGGCGGTCGCAAGATCGAGCGCGCCGATCCAGCTGCCGGAGCTGCGTCCGAGCAGGCTGACCATCAGGCCGAACACCAGATAGTAGGCGGCCCACAGCGCCATCGCGTAGCGCACGTTGCCGACCAACGCGGAGAACGCGAGTGGAACGGTGCTGAACACCAGCGTGCCGAGCAGGCCGATCGCGATCGCCTTGGGAATCAGCGGTAGCGATGCGACGAGCTGATCCGTGTTCTCCGAGAGTCCGAGCCGCGCGATCGCCAGCAGCAGCGGGCCGGCGAGCATGATCAGCGCGACCAGGCCGAACATGCCGCCGAGCTTGCCGAGCACGTAGTCGCGCGGCCGCACCGAGCGCGCGAAGTAGAACGTGAACGCACCGCTCTGGACATCGCCGGCGACCACCCGCGATCCGATCGTCAGCGACACCAGGAACGCCGCGCGCACGTACCACTCGATCGACTTGGGCAGCGCCGCATCGGCCATCGTCGCCGCGAACTGACCGGCGAAGTTGCTGACCACCTTGTCGTGCAGGATGAACATCACGCCGCCCGCGATGAACGTGGTCAGCACGGCGAGCCCGAGGCTGGCCTTGAACCGCCACCAGGTCTTCCACCCGGTCGCGATCTGGTTCCGCATGATCACCCGCCACCGCGTTCCCGCAGACAGCCGCGCACCGCCGTACCGCTTGTAGCCTAGATCGTGGATCGTTCCGGTCGCGCTCACGGCGAGATGGCCTCGTTGCCAGATGTCGGGGACGCCGGCGACGCCGGTGCATCGTCGATCACGCGGAGGAACGCGGCCTCGACGGTCTCGCGGCGCACGCCGATCCCGCGGATCTGCAGGCCGGCGGCCCTCGCGTGCTTGAATACCATGGCGTTAGTCTCGGTGGCCGGAAGGTTAACGGCCAAAGATACGGGCGAGACCACCTGACAGGTCGCGCCCGCGGCGGTGAGCACCTCGGCGAGCGCGCTGGAGTCGAGCTTCACCTCGACGAGGATCTCGGTGTCGGGGCCGCGTGCGCCGCGCAGCTCGTCGATGGTGCCGACGAACCGTACTCGCCCGTGATGCATGATCACGGCGTGATCGCAGACCCGCTCGACGTCGGGCAGCAGGTGCGTCGACAGCACGATCGCGCAGTTGCGCCGCGCCGGCAGCTCGACGATCAGCTCGAGCATCTCGTCGCGCGATCGTGGATCGAGCCCGTTGGTCGGCTCGTCGAGGAACAGCAGCTCGGGGTCGTGAACCAGCGCCTGCGCCAGCTTCACGCGCTGCTTCATGCCGGTGGAGTAGCCCTCGATTGGCTGGTAGCGCTTCTCCTCGAGGCCCGCGTAGTACAGCGCCGAGTGCGCGCGCTGCATCGCCTCGGTGCGCGGCAGCCCGGATAGCTCGCCGGCATACGTGCACAGCTCGACCGCGCTCATTCCGGCGAGGAACGCCTCCTGCTCCGGCATGTAGCCGACTCGATCGCGGATCTCCGCGCCGTGCGTCGACGCATCGAGCCCGAGCACGCGCGCGGAGCCTTTGAACGGGATCAGCCCGAGCAGGGCCTTCAGCAGCGTCGACTTGCCGGCGCCGTTGGGGCCGAGGAGCCCGATGATGTTGCCGTCGATCGTGGCATCGATCCCGCCGAGCGCGATGATCGCGCCGTAGCGCTTGCTCAGCCGGGCGACCTCGATCAGCGCCGGCTCGCTCACCGCTGCACCTCGACGCGCACCGGCACCACGCCGGCCTCGATCATGTCGAGCCGCTTCGCCGCGCCCTCCGAGACATCGATGATCCGGTTCCTGGCGCCATAGGGTCCGCGGTCATTGATCCGCAGGTCGACCGAGCGGCCGTTGGTCTTGTTGGTGACCCGCACTCGCGTGCCCATCGGCAGCGTGCGATGCGCCGCGGTCATCGCGTTCTTGTCGAACCTCTCGCCCGATGCGGTCGGCCCACCGTGATGACCGCCGCCGTACCAGGTGGCATAGCCATCCTGCACACCCGGCGGGTTGCGCTGGACCGGCGGGGCGACCACCGTCCGCTTCGGCGCGGCCTGATGCGAGCAGGCGGTGATCAGCGCGATCATGAACACGGCTGCGAACCATACGCGGATCTCGATCAGCGCACGCAACCGGCCCCCAGCTGTCGACCCGCCTTGTCGAGGCCGGCCTTGCGCAGCTGCGCGCCGGTCTCACCGTCGCCGAGCTTCTTGCGCACATCGTCGCCGTGTCCTGGACCGACAATGTCGCGCAGGTAGGCGTCGTGCTGGAAGGTGTCCGAGTGTTCCTTGGTGTGGCAGCTGGCGCACAAGGTCTCCGCGGGCGCGCGGAGGATCGACGACGGCCTCTCCTCGCCGCCCTTCGCCACGTGGATCGACGCTGGACCATGGCAGGTCTCGCACTGCACGTCGCGCAGCTTGTCGTTGTTCGCGAGGTTCGAGCCGCCGGGCTTCTCCCAGCCGGTAACGTGGCAGCCGATGCAATCGAAGTCGAACTGCTGGCCCCGCTCGACGAGGGTCTCCCACGCGTGCGCGTGTCGGGTCTTGTTCCAGAACGCGACCGCATCAGAGTGGCAGTCCTCGCACGCCGCATTGCCGACGTACGTCGGGCCGCCCTTGGCATCCGGCCGTGGACGCCCGGCGGCCGCCTTGACGTTGGCCTCACCGGCGGAGCGATAGAACGCGGTGACGAAGCTCTGGACCTCGACGTCGCACGCGAGCGCCTTGTTGATCTTCACCTGCTCGAGCGTGAAGTAGTTGCCGGCCTCGGGCTTCTGGGTCGGATTGGCTGCGAGGGCCGCGCGCTCGGCGACGTACCGATCTCGCTCGTCGTGCTTCCCCTTGACGAACGGCTTGTCGGCATTCGGATCGGCATCGAACGCCTTCAGGTCCGCATCGAGCTGGTGGATCTGCTTGTCGAGGTACGCGATCTTCTGCGTCGCTGCGGCTTGTCCCCCGGCGTCGACGAGCGGTCCCGATCCGCGTACGACGACCTCGAGCCGCGAGATCACCTGGCCGCGGTTCGCGGGGATCACCATCCACGCATCGCCGACCTTGGTGGCCTCGTTCTCGACCCGTTCCGGTTCGGGGGCCGCGAGCCCGAGGCCCGCGACGGCGAGGTCTACGCCGGGCAGCCCGCGCAGCAGCTGTACCGCATCCTTCTTCGATGATGCCTGGACCAGCGCGACCACCACCTGCGCGCCGTCGCCGCGGAGCTTCGCAATCGCTGCCTTGCCGGCCACCGCCGGATCGCTGACTGCGAGCGCGGGTATGGCGTCGAGGGCGATCACGCCGAACACGCCGACCTTGGCGCCGCCCACATCGATGATGTGAGGTGCCTCGACCGGGTAGCTCGCGTTCGCCGGGAGATTCACGACCTGGCGCGGCATCCGCAGCTTGTCGGGACCCTTCGGGACATCCATCGGCCCGAGGCCGATGGCCGCGACCTTCAGCTTGTCCTGGTAAGTCCTCGCCAGGAGGTCCGCCTTGAGCTCCTCCTGGGCGGCCAGGTGATCGGGCACCGGAGCCTTGGAGTAGAGGAGGGACCCGGCATCGACCACGAGCACCGGCCCGCCGGCGCGGGCGGCCTCCACGAGCTTCGCCGTCCTCGAGATGTCCCCGAGCGGGTCGGTGGTGCAGCCGCAGGGCCCGATCTGCCCTCGCATCTCGGCGAGCGCGATCAGAGTAAACCCCCCATGGGTGCCACTGGCGGTACCCCCGCCTTTTACCTCAGATTTCGAGCAACAAGCCGTAGCCGCGAGCGCGGCCACGAGCCCAAGCCGGCGGGACATAGCAGCCATATAGCACGTTGACAGGGTGGGTATGCCTGGGTAGATTGCCGCGCTCTTAAGCTCCAAGGATCCCATGTCCGTTGCGATTCGATTTTCTCGTCAGGGTAAGAAGAAGTCCCCGTTCTATCGGATCGTGGCCGCTGACAAGCGCTGCGCTCGCGACGGTCGCTTCATCGAGCTCCTGGGCACCTATCACCCTGTCACCAAGGTCTTGAAGCTCGACAACGAGCGGTTCGAGAAATGGGTCAAGGTTGGCGCTCAGCCGAGCGGCACCCTCGCTGCCATCATCCGTCGCACCGCCCGCACGGCGGCGAAGCCCGCCTGATGGCAGGCCCGGATAGCGGCGCTGCGAACGACGGCGCCGGCGACGACGATCGCGATGATCGCGGCGGCGGCGGCGACGACCGCGGCGACAACCGCCCCCAGGCAGTGTCTCCGGACGTCGCCGAATTGCTCCGCTACCTGGCGGTGAACCTCGTCGACAAGCCGGATGAAGTTCGCGTCGAGCTCGTCGAAGAGCGCCAGGCGAACGTGTTCGAGCTCGAGGTCGCGGAAGTCGATCTCGGCAAGGTGATCGGTCGGGGCGGCAAGACCGCTCGCGCGTTGCGCACGATCGTCCAGGCCTGCGCCCCGCGCTCGCGCAAGCGGACGCTGGTCGAGATCCTCGAATAACCCGTCGTCTCCGAGATGCGTGGGGATCCGCGGCTCGAGATCGGCGGCATCGCGCGCGCCCACGGGATCCGTGGGGAGGTCGTGGTGCACACCCACGATCCCGACTCCGAAGTCCTCGGCGAGGTAACGGAGATCTGGGTCGGCGGCGTCGCGCGGAAGATCGTCCTTGCTCGCGGTACGCCGCAGCGCGGCTGGATCGTCCAGCTCGAGGGCATCGCGACCCGCAATGACGCCGTGCTGCTGCAAGGGCAGAAGGTCGAGGTCGACCGCGAGGCGCTCCAGCTCGATGAGAGCGACGTCCTGCTCGACGACATGATCGGCTGCCGGGTCGTGCTTGCCGATGGCCGCTCGTGGGGCACGATCGCCTCCGTGGAGCTCGGCAGCGTGCAGGATGTGCTGGTGATCCACGATGGCGAGATCGAGCGGATGCTGCCGCTGGTCGACCAGTTCGTCACCGGCATCGACATCGCGAACGGCGTCGTCACGATCGATCCGCCCGAGGGCATTCCCGAGGGCAAAGTCGCCAAGGCGCGGACGTGAGG